>NZ_SSXI01000229.1 GCF_004803405.1 Nocardioides sp.
CTCGGGCAGCGGCCCGGCCGCGTGCGCGCACTCGCGAGCCTGACGGCGGTCGCGCTCGCCGCCGTCGCGGTGGCGCTGGCGGGTCCGATCGCGTTCCTCGGGCTGATCGTCCCCCACCTGGCTCGCTTCCTGGTGGGCGGGCGTCACCTCGACGTCCTGATCGCCTCGGTCCTGCTCGGGCCGGTCGTGCTGCTGGTCGCCGACATCCTCGGCCGCGTCATCGCGCGCCCGACCGAGATCCAGGCGGGCGTGCTGACGGCGATGATCGGCGCGCCGTTCCTGATCCGGATCGCCGCCAAGGCGCGGGTGGCCGGATGAGCACCACCACGGCCACCCAACCCGTCGCGCGCCGGTCCACACGCCCGCTCGCACGTCTGGTTGCCCCGTTGTTGCTGGCCGGGCTGGTCGTCGCCCTAGGGATCTTCGGGCTCGTCAACGGCACCCGGCAGATTCCGGTCATCGACGCTCTCGCGGCGACGGTCGGGCTCGCTGACGGCGGCACCTCGTTCATCGTGCAGCAGCTCCGGCTGCCGCGCGTGGTGGTGGCGATCGCTGCCGGCGCCTGCCTGGGCGCCTCCGGCATGCTCATGCAGGGGCTGCTCCGCAACCCACTTGCCTCCCCGGACATCATCGGTGTCACGGGAGGGGCCAGCCTCACCGCCGTCTTGGCGATCGGCGCCGGCCTGCCACCGCTGGCACTTCCGTTCGCCGCTGCGTTCGGCGCGGCCAGCGCGGCCGGCGTGCTCTACGTGTTCTCCCGGTGGACGGGGGCGAGCAGCGTGCGGCTGATCCTGGTCGGGATCGGCGTCCACGCCGTCACCAACGCCGCAGTCACCCTCGTGGTGGCGCGGATCGACCCGGGCCGGCTCGGTGCCGCGGAGGTGTGGCTGTCGGGAAGCCTGCACGCCCGCAACACCACCCACGTGACCGTCGTTCTCGTCGGCGCCGCTCTGGCGCTACCCCTCGCCTACGCCTTGCTGCGCAGTCTGGCCACGCTCGAACTCGGCGACGAGATCGCGACCGGAGCCGGGGTGCCCGTACGTCGTACCCGGACGCTACTCGTCGTGACCTCGGCCCTGCTCGCCGGCGTCGCAGTCGCCGTCGCCGGACCCCTCGGGTTCGTCGCGTTGGGCGCACCGCACATCGCGCGGCGCCTCGTCGGACCGACCTCACCAGCCACTCTCACGACGTCCATGCTCACCGGCGCGCTGCTCGTCCTCGCCGCAGACGCCCTCGGCCAACGGCTGCTCGACGACGCGGCCCTGCCGGCCGGCGTCATCACGGCAGCCCTCGGCGCGCCCTACCTCCTCTGGCTCCTCCACCGGACAGGACGACCATGACCACCCTCGAGACCCACGACCCGGCCAGCCGACCCGGAACCGCGCTGCACCAGGTACGCGTGGACGGCATCCACGCCGGCTACGGCACGGACACCATCCTCAACGGCATCGACCTGACCGTGCCAGCTGGCGCCGTGACAGCCATCGTCGGACCGAACGGCTGCGGGAAGTCGACCCTGCTGAAGACCATCGCCCGGGTCCTCAACCCGACCGCGGGCAGTGTGCTGCTCGACGGTGAGCCCGTGCACCGCCTTCCCACTCGTCAGGTCGCGAAGCGTCTCGGACTGCTGCCGCAGAGCAACGTCGTCCCCGAACAGCTGACGGTGCGAGACCTGGTGGAGCGAGGTCGCTACCCGCACCGCGGAATCCTCAGCGCCTGGACCGACACCGACCACGATGCCGTCGCCGAAGCGCTCGAGGTCACCGGCACCGCGAGCCTTGCCGGGCGGTACGTCGACGAACTCTCAGGCGGGCAGCGACAGCGGGCCTGGATCGCCATGGTCCTGGCGCAGCAGACCCCGGTCCTGCTGCTCGACGAGCCCACGACCTACCTCGACCTGGCGCACCGGCTGGAGGTCCTCCGCCTGCTCCGGCGGCTCAACCGCGACCGCGACGCCACCGTCGTCATGGTGCTGCACGACCTCAACGAGGCCTGCCGATACGCCGACCACATCATCACGATGCGCGACGGAGCCGTGCATGCCTGCGGCCGGCCCCGCGAGGTCGTGACTCCCGAGCTCATGGCGGACGTCTTCGGCGTCGCCTGCCTGACGGTGGACGACCCGGTCACGGGCACTCCCATCGTCGTACCGCTGGAGGAGTGACCGAGCTGGAGGGATCCCAGCCGGAGGGGACCTAACCCGAGCTGTCACCGGTTCGTGCAGCCGACCCACGTCACGACGCTGGCGCCTGAGCCGCTTCGCCGTCTCCTCGGGCAACCGCGCATTGCACCGTTGACGCCGCATGTCCGAGCGAGGAGAGTGGACGCTCCAAGCGAGGAGATTGGACGCGGCGACTTTGGGTGGCCCAGGGCGGCGCGTCGATGCGCCCGGGCCGCTCGACCCGGTCTGGACCTGGCCGAGCCGCCAGTCAGCTCGGGGCCGAATCGGCCCCGCAGACGAAGAGGTCTGACCATGTTCGCCCGAAACCGACTGGCGGCCGCGATGGTCGCCGGGATCAGCGCGCTCGCCTTCGGGCCCGCTGCCGTCGCTGACCACGCGACGGATCCACACACGAGAAACATGCACGCGCTGGGTCACAGTTCCCACCCGGCGACGTTCTTCGGCGAGCCGGACGGGGTCCGCCACATCAGCTCCGACATCGCGTTCTGGGGCCGCCTCGCCTTCAACGGCAACTACGACGGGTTCCGGATCATCGACATCTCCGACCCAGAGGCACCGGTGGAGCTCCTTCACCAGCGGTGCAACGGGGACCAGGGCGACATCTTCGTCTGGGACGACGTCCTCATCCGGTCGTGGAACTCGAAGAAGACGACCGATCGCACCTGTGACGGCCAGACCGTCCCAGCTGGCTGGGAGGGTGTCCACGTCTTCGACATCAGCAACCTGAGCGACCCGGAGCTGGTCGCGTCGGTGAGCCTGCCCTGCGGCTCGCACACCGTGACCGGTGCCCGCGAGGGCGACCGGCTGATCGTCTACAGCAACAACTCCAGCAGTGTCGGATGTGCCGGGCTCCCCGGCAACCCACGCGCTCAGGACGACCCGATCGGCGACTTCATCGACGTGATCGAGGTGCCACTCGCCAACCCGGCAACGTCGAGCCTGCTGCGCCGAGAGCCGCTCGCCGGTCCGCTGACGGACGTACGCACGGGCTGCCACGACGCTGGCCTCATCCTCGGTGAGGTGAACCTGATGTCCTGCGCCAGCGCCGACGCCACCAACATCTTCAGTGTCGGGGCGCCGCGCGGTGGATCGCTGGCGGACCCGGAGTTCCTGTACACGATCGTCGAACCGGGGGTGGGGCAGGCTGGAACGAATGGCCGCTGGCACTCGGCCTCGTTCACCTGGGACGGCGAAGTCATCGTCCTCGGCTGGGAGCCCGGTGGTGGGGCATCGCCGGAGTGTCAGACCGGCGACCCGGACGTCGACAAGAGTCTGTTCTTCTACGACGCCGAGACCGGCACCAAGCTCGGCCAGTGGGTGCTGCCTCGAGGCCAGGACGGTGCAGAAGAGAACTGCACGATCCACAACTACAACATCGTGCCCACTCGGGACGGCAGGTATGTCGCCGTCGGCGGCCACTACCAGGCCGGGACGTGGGTCACGGAGTTCACCGACCCGGCGAACCCGGTCACGGTGGGCTGGTCCGACCCGCCCGCGATCACCCCGCCCGACCTCGGCGGCGCGTGGTCGTCGTACTACTACAACAACTTCATCTACGAGTCGAGCATCACCGAAGGCCTGAACGTGTACCGCTTGAGCGGCAATGCGCTGGCCGGTGCGCTGCGTCTGCGGCACCTCAACCCGCAGACACAGGAGTTCTCGCTGCACTGACGACGACAGCCCTCCGTGGTTGATGGCGAGGCGACGCAGGGGCGCCCTACTACGGTGCACCGAAGTTGCTCGCCGCTGACCCGTCCTGTCCGGTCGGGTGGGCGTCATCGCGACCACTGGTCGACCGCCCTCGGCGCGGCGGCCGACCAGGTGCGGTGGGAGATGCCGTGCGGTAGAAGCGGCATCACGAACGAAGCCCTCACGACGAACACGTAGGCGAGCACTGGTGGCGGCCGAGCATGGGCAACGTATGGAGTTCGTAGCCGCCGAAGAAGCCCAGTGACTGGGGCGGTGATGAGGCGTAGGTTGCGGTTGTATCAGGTTCTCAGGCCGCGCTGGCGCGGAGGGTTGGGGCGAAGTTGGTCCTACGATGGGAGCAGTCGTGAAACGTCTGATGACTCGTACGTTCGCTGGATCCGCTGTCGTGATGTTGACCGTTGCGCCGGCTGTCGCGGGCGTGGGCCCGCTGACGCAGGTCAGCGGTGTGGCGCCGTTCGCTCCAGGCTGCAACGGCGCACCGCAGACCGGCACCGTGTTTCCCAATTCCGAGGTCGAACCCTGGGTTGACGTCAACCCCACCGATACGGCCAACATCGTCGGCACGTGGCAGCAGAACCGGTGGTCCAACGGCGGCGCCGACGCCTTGCTGACGGCGTACTCGGAGGACGGAGGCGGCACATGGACGACGCCACCGCTGGGCGTACAGCCGCCGTTCTCCCGCTGTGCCGGCGGCAGTCCCGCTAACGGTGGCGACTTCGAGCGCGCCACCGACCCGTGGGTGACGTTCGGTCCGGATGGTGACGCCTACTTCATGTCACTGTCGATCAACGATTCGAATGTAGATCACGCCATGCTGGTGTCCAGGTCGACCGACGGCGGTCAGACCTGGGGACCGATCACGACACTGCTGCGCGAGAACGACCCCAATGTCTTCAACGACAAGAACTCGATGACGGCCGACTACACCGATGCGGACAATGTGTACGCCGTGTGGGACCGGCTGGTGTTCCCCACCGAACGCGCGAGCGCCACGTCGGCCGAGCGTGGCCTGGCGTTCAAAGGCCCCGTGGTGTTCACCAGGACCACCAACGACGGTGCCAGCTGGGAGCCGGTGCGCGTCATCTACGACCCGGGCCGTAACAACCAGACCATCGGCAACCAGATCGCGGTCATGCCCGACGGCGCATTGGTGAATGTGTTCGACGAGATCCGCAACGTCTCCAACAAGCCCCCCAGGCGTGGCCTGCACGTGGCGCTCATCAGGTCCACCGACCAAGGTGAGACGTGGTCGGGCCGCATCCACGTATCGCGGCTCGGCACCGTCGGCGTCACCGACCCGAGAGACGACGCTCCCGTGCGAACCGGCGACATCATCCCCGAGATCGCCTCCGACGAACGGTCCGGCACCGACAGCCTGTACATCGTGTGGCAGGACGCTCGGTTCACCGGAGGCGAACGCGACCAGATCGCCTTCTCCCGGTCCACCGACGGAGGGCTGACCTGGAGCACACCGATACGGGTGTCGTCGAACGTCGCCACCCAGGCCTTCACTCCGTCGGTGGACGTTGCCGACGACGGCACCATCGCCGTCACCTACTACGACTTCAGCGCCGACACGGTCGCCTCACCGACCCTGGACACGCAGTACTGGGTGACCAGGTCCACCGACGGCGGCCTCACCTGGTCACCGCGGGAGGAGATCACCCAGGGGCCATTCGACATGCGGTCGGCGCCGAACGCCCGCGGCTTCTTCACCGGTGACTACGAGGGGCTGGAGTCGGCCGGCAACAACTTCATCCCGTTTGCCTCGTTCGCCAACACCGGAGATGAAGCCAACCCGACCGACATCTTCGCCACCACCGTCGCGCCATAGACGCCGCGGTACGTCGGGCTCGGCTCGCTCGAGGTGCTCGGCTCCTGAAGGATCAAGGGGTGGCCGTCTTCTACGTCCTGGAGCACCGTTGGTTCGACCCGTCACGAGGACGCTCGCGCATGCCGCGATCCGACCGGTCATACGGGCGGGGTCATGCCGCTCAGAGGCTGCCCTCCTTGGGGGAGGGCAGCCTCTCGGTCGATCGCTACGGGATCCTCACCTCCTGCACCTGCGGGTTCAGGTGGTCGAGGCCGACCCGGTCGGCCGCGACGTCCGCGAGGAACGACTCGAAGCCACGGGCGTGCGAGACCAGGACCGGATCACCGCTCGCCACGTGCTCCACCCCGTGAGTGGCGAAGATGTTCAACGGCCCGGTCACGTCGCTGCCGGACTGCTCGTACCAGTAGGCGGACCACTCGTCGCCGTCGACGTCGTAGTAGGCCACCTCCCTCGGCTTACGCGGGTTGGTGAAGTCGATCACGTCGACCCCGCCGGTGTACCACGCGTTCACCAACAGGTACTTGCCGTCCGCCGCGACCACGTTGCTGCCGAGGTGCGCCGAGCAGTAGTCGACATGCTCCGGGGCCTGACTGCGGTGGAGCCGGAACTCGCTGTACTTCTTGCCCGAGGCCGCGTCGACGAAGTACATCCTTCCGGTCTGACCGACGCCCGGGGTCACGGTCGGGCAGCCCGAGCCGAACGACTCGTCGATGAAGTTCACCACCTTGCCGTCCCAGGTGAACGTCGCCGAGTGGTGGAAGTCGATCTGCCTCTCGTCGAACACCCAGACCGGGTTCTCCGTGTCTGGCAGCCCGTCGGCACCGATCCGCCACATCTGGCTCTGCTCGGCACATGCCCCCGCCACCAGGTTGTCCGGCAGATACACGGCGATGTCGTGACAGGCCCGCAACTTCCCGAAGCCGGCCAGCCCGTGCTCCGCGGGATCGAACACGTTGTCCGGGTCGCCCGGGTAGTTGATCGGGAGCTGGGGTCCCTCGAAGGCGGCGGCTGCGGAATCCGCTGCGTTGCCCTCGAGCGGGATGATCACCGTCTGGACCACGCCGTGGAACGGATCCGCAGGACTGCCGGGATCGCTATCGAACGGATTGGTCAGGTTCTGCGTCATGTCCGTACCGTCGTGCGAGAAGCCACAGGTCGGGCCAGCGCGAAGTGGATACGACGAGTTCAGCACCACGAGCCGGTTGCGCGCGAGGTCGGGGTAGAGCGTGTTCGTGTGTGATCCGCAGTCCAGATAGATCGCATCGAGGAACACCGGACTCGCGGGGTCACTGATGTCGAACAGGCGGATGCCCTCCCAACCATCCGGGTCCTCGTCGTGGCGAGTTCCGTCCGGATGCCGTGATTGCGGCGAGCCGCACTCCGGTCCCTCGAGCGTCAGGTCGACCGACTGGACCAGCAGATCGGCCTGGCCGTTGCCGTCGGTGTCCCACACGGAGGGGTCGTTTTGCGGTCCGAAGCACTCGAAGTCTGCGAGCCGCACGGGGTTTGCGGGGTCTGAGATGTCGTAGGAGCGAACGCCGCCGTAGTTCCCGACGAACGCCCTATCGCCCCAGAAGGCGATGTCGGAGGTGATGAAGTCGGGGTTGGGGTCGAAGGACTCCAGCGACATGTTCTTCGCGTCGGGACGACCTGCGCCGGCAGGAGCGGCCAGGGCACCGACGAGGACGAATACGCAGAGCAGCGGCAACAACAGTCGTTTCGGTGTACGCACGGTGGTGCACCCCCTTGAGCGGAATGGAGATGTCGACGGGGCGGCGTCGCACGACGTAGGAAAGTGGCCCGTCGAGCGAAGATGCGCAGCACCCCCCTCGCTTCCCGTGAGTGCTCACGGAAAGGTCCGCAATGGGACGGATCGTCGAACGGAAGGGACGGAAGGGACGGAAGTGCGCGGGTTCGATCCAACGACGTCCGGCATCTCCGCTCGTTGCTCGTTCGACAGTCTACTCAGGCGCGTGGGGTTCGCCTATACCACATAAGGGCGGTTTCGTTCAAGTGAGTGGCCAAGGCTGCCATGTCGGTCCTGGACAGCGCCTGACCGCCTGGCGAGTGGCTGATCGCAGATCCGCTGCGTGCCGCGCCCACCTTCGCCGAGCAGCCGCCCCAGTACGCCGATCTCCCCAGGGAGCTCCGGAGGCTGGGGAGGCAGTGACAAGCGCAACGGTGCGGCCGGGACGGTTCTCGAAGCTCCCCAAAAATGGCGCTAGCGGGGGCCACGGGTAAGTGACATGCTCGTTGGTGTGCGCGGACTCGGGCAAGCGCGTCCGATCGCCACCGAGAGGAGCCCGAGATGGGCCGACAGCGTCGTCGTACGTCAGTGCTGGTGGCCGCGGCGATGGTGCTGCTCGGCCAGATGTGGGCAGCCGGGTCGGTGAGCTCACACCCCGGCCAACACGGTCCGACCGACGGACACCTGATCGGCGATGGGGCGTTCGGCACCATCGACCTGCTGTCGGTCGAACGCCTCACGAGCACGCCTGAGCTGGTCGCGGACGTCGCCGTCAGTCCGGACGGCCAGTGGGCGTTCCTCGCGAACTGGGGCGAGCCGGACTGTGCCGGGCCCGAAGTGGGTGGCCAGACGTCGCCGGACGCCGGCGCGTGGGTCGTCGACATCAGTGACCTCAGCGACCCGCAGCAGGTCGGCTTCATTCCGTCCAGCCAGGACACCCGGCCCGGCGAGGGCATGCAGGTGGTCACCATCACGACGCCGAGGTTCAGCGGCGACGTCCTCGTCATGAACAACGAGCACTGTGGGAAGAACGGCAAGGGCGGGATCTCCCTGTACGACGTCAGCAACCCGCGCAAACCGGTCAAGCTCTCCGAGCACTTCGGCGACCGCGCCAACCTCTCGCTCGGCGACGCCAACGACACTCACAGCGCCTTCGCCTGGGACGCCGGAGCCAAGGCCTACGCGGTGATGGTCGACAACTTCGAGGCCGCGGACGTCGACATCCTCGACATCACCAACCCGAAGCGCCCGCGGCTGATCCGCGAGCTCGACCTGGACCGGGTGTTCCCCGGGATCACCCAGATCCAGCTCGGGCTGGTCCAGATCTTCCTGCACGACATCGTCGTGAAGCGGATCGACGGCCGCTGGGTGATGCTGCTCTCCTACTGGGATGGCGGCTTCGTCCAGCTCGACGTGGACGATCCGGCCAACCCCACGCTGATCGGCGACACCGACTACACCAACCCCGACCCCGAGCTGCTGGAGTCGACCGGCGACGCACGCCGGCCGGAGGGCAACGGACACCAGGCGGAGTTCACTGCGGACAACCAGCACTTCATCGGCACCGACGAGGACTTCGCCCCGTACGGTGCCACCAACTTCTCGATCGCCAGCGGCGCGTTCGCCGGCACCTACCCCTCGGCACCCGTCCCCGGTTCCGCGCCGATCGTGATCCTCCCGGACGAGAGGCTCAACGGGCCGGTCGTCTACGGCGGCTACGGCTGCCCGGACTCGGCTCCGGTCCCGTCGCCCAGCTCCATCCCGGGCTACGAGGCCTCGCTCGCGACGGGCGAGGAGAGCATCGTGGTCCTGCAGCGCGGGCCGACCGGCGACCCGAGCGCGCCCGAGCCGGCGTGCTTCCCGGGCGAGAAGGCGCATGAGGCAGTGCTCGCCGGCTGGGACGCAGTGGTCTTCGTCCAACGGCACGGCGGCACCGAGAACCCGCCCTTCTGCGGTTCCGGCGCGTTCGTCGACGAGGTGGTCGGCGTGTGCACCAACCACGAGGCGTACCACAAGATGTTCGACACGCCGCCGTTCACGCCGCCCTGGAGCTACCCGGACGGACCGGCGATCGGGACCATCGGTGAGCGAATCGAGGCGACGGCCGCCTTCGACGGCTGGGGCTACGTCCACTTGTTCACCAACGACGTCACGAGCGGCAAGTTCGCTGCGCTCGACACCTACGCGATCCACGAGGCGCACGACCCGGCCTACGCGACCGGCTTCGGCGACCTGACCGTGCACGAGGTCGCCACCCATCCGCAGGACCCGGCCAGGGCATACCTCTCCTACTACGCCGGCGGACTCCGGGCACTCCGGATCCAGGGTGGCGACCTCGTCGAGGTCGGCGGCTACCTCGACCCCAACGGCAACAACTTCTGGGGAGTCGAGGTGTTCGTGCGCGACGGCCGGACGATCATCCTGGGCAGCGACCGCGACAGCGGCCTGTGGATCTTCGAGGATGTCGGCTAGGGGTGAGGCGAACGAGGGGAACTCAGCGAGTGAGAACGCCCTGATCTGCAGAAACGCAGATCAGGGTGTTCTCTGTTCGCGGCTTCACCCGACGCGTCGACGACTGGAGTGATCCGCGTCGGACGCACAGGTCGCTGCGCGATCGCTAGTCCGGGATCGTGGGCCGGCCGAGGTGGTACCCCTGTGCGTACAGGACGCCGAGGTCACGCAAGGCAGCCAGCTCGCGCCCGGTCTCGACACCCTCCGCGACGAGCATGGTCCCGGTTCTCTGGGTGAACCGGACCATCGCCTCGCACATGGCCTGTCGTCCGGGATGGTCGCCGATGCCCTCGACGAGGGCTCGATCGAGCTTGAGGACCTCGGGCCCCAGTCGCAGGATGTGATCCAGTCCGGCGTACCCGGAGCCCGCGTCGTCCACCGCCACCCGCACCCCTGCCCGACGCAGGGGACCGAGAAGATCGTCGAGTCCCTCGTAGTCGTCGACCTGGTCGTGCTCGGTGAGCTCGAGGACCACTTGCGCGGAGTACTCGCTGGCGGTGAACATGGCCGCGATATCGGGGTCCTCGAACAGCGCATGCGCAGAGACGTTCACCGACATCACCGTCTGTTCGGGCAGATCCGGCAGGTGCGCGAAGGAAGCCCGCAGGGCGGACGCCTCCAGCGCTGGCCCCAGCCCGAGGGACTCGGCCTCCCTGAACCACCGGTCCGGCGTCCAGTCGCGGTGGGCGGGGAACCGGGACAAGGCCTCGTACCCGTAGGTGTGCCCGGTGACCAGGTTGACGATGGGCTGCAGTGCGATCCGTGGGCCACCCCGCACGATCACCCTGTCGATGCGTGCTCGTGCCCGTCGGCTGGCCTGCTCGTGCGCGATCAGGAACTGCATGTGGCTCCCGATCAGGTCGCCGAACATGCGCAGCACCTCGAGGTCACGCTCGCGCAGCCCGGCGTCAGCCTTGGTGCTGAAGCAGCACAACGTCCCGAACGGCTCCCCGTTCTCATCGCGCATCGGAACCGACATGTGCGATCCCACCGGGAGCAGCGAGGTCGCCGCGATCTCCTGCAGGGCCGGGACCTCAGCGGTGTCCGGGATCAGCTCCGGGATCCGGCCGTCGGTCACTCTCGCGCAGTAGGTCTCTTCGAGTGGGTCGCTCTGTCCCGGCGAGATCGGGTAGAAGGTCGAGTCCGCGTCGACGTACTCGAAGACGCGCCGGCCACCGGCGAACCGACCCACGAACGCGACCTGCATCCCCAGGTGGGAGCGCAGCGAGGTCAGGCTCTCGCGGATGATCTCGCGCGATGCGTCGGGCCGACGCTGCGGGCCAAGCCCGGCACCTTGGGTGGTCGGCACTCTCAGGGACACCGCATCGCCTTACGTAGGAGGGCAGGCCGCAGGTTTTGCCCCTTCTTGACTCACCGCGTGGTCACCATCTTGCCTGCAACCTACCGACCCGCGACGCAGCTTTGAACGAAACCAGACCACACAGGGGCGAAAGCCACGGCTTGTGTAACGGCGCTCGTTGACCCGGCACGGCCTCGAGGGAGAACCTGTCCCTCGTACGTATGCCCGCGCCGGCGGGTCGAGCTGCTTGACCAGGTGCCGGGCGCGGGGGACCGCTCCTCTAGCCGCCGGCTGGTCAGCCGAGGTCCGCAGCGACCCGGAACCCGATGTTGCCCGTCGCGTCGTCCGGCGCGCTGTGGTCCCTGGCGGCCACGCGATAGCGGTTGCAGTAGGAGTCGTGACATAGGTAGGACCCACCTCGGCGGACCCTTTGGCCGTGATTCACGGCGCCGTCGACGGACCACGGATCGGCGGTCCATCCTGCTCCTCAGGCGCAGTGAACTAGATCACGTTCTACAACGCCGCGAAGTGCCACCGGTAACGCGTTCGGGACGTGCGCCGCAGCGGAATCGCCCGGTCCCGGCCTCCTCGAAGGGCTGCGACGACGCGCGTCTCGACCGCCCGGCCGCGCGGTATCGTGCGACCAGCTGTGCTCCCGATACCCGTGGGGCCTGTCCTCGAACCGGCCCCGGCGAGGACCTTCCATGTCCATCTCCTCATCCGCGCTCGCGCCCTCGAGACGCGCGCTGGCAGCCTTCCTGCTCCTGATCTGCGGTGCCCTGAGTGCGGTCGGATTGGCGAATCCGACTGCCGAGGCCGCGCCGGCCTGCCCGTGGCTGGACCCGGACGAGTCGGCCGAGACTCGCGCGGGGCAGCTGGTCGCCGCGATGACGCTCGACGACAAGATCCAGATGGTCACCGGCCTCGGCTACTTCAACCCCAGCAGTCCGAACCGGCACGCCTCCGGGGTCATCCGCGGCAACCCGAGGCTGTGCATCCCGGACCTGGTGCTGAACGACAGCACCGCGGGGATCGGATTCCAGCAGCAGCACACGACTGCGTTCCCGCAGGGCATCACCCAGGCGTCCACGTGGGACCGCGACCTGATCGGGCGGTTCGGCGAGGTGCTGGCCGACGAGGCCATGCGCAAGGGCGTCAACGTGGTCCTCGGTCCGGGGATCAACATGGCCCGCAACCCGCTCTACGGGCGGGGCTTTGAGTACGCCGGCGAGGACCCGTACCTCGCCGGACGCCTCTCGGCCGAGGTGATCGAGGGGATCCAGAGGAGGCCGGTCCTGGCCACCGCCAAGCACTTCCTGCTCAACGAGCAGGAGATCGACCGCACGACCAACTCCTCCGAGGCCGACGAGCGGACGATCCGGGAGATCTACCTGCCGCCTTTCGAGGACGCGGTGAACTCGGGCGTCGGCGCGGTCATGTGCGGCTACAACCGGGTCGCCTCCCTGCACTCGTGCAAGAACCCGGCACTGCTCCAGGGCTACCTCAAGGGAGACCTCGGGTTCGACGGCTTCGTCATGAGCGACTGGGGTGCCGCGCACACGACGGTGCCCGAGGCCCTGGCCGGCATGGACATGGAGATGCCGGGTGACGGCATCCTCGGCGTCTCCGAGATGTCGCCCGCGAAGTGGGGCGAGCGGCTCAAGGCCGCCGTCGAGTCGGGCGAGGTGCCTGTCTCCCGCCTGGACGACATGGTTCGCCGGATCCTGCGCCCGATGTTCCGTGGCGGCCTGTTCGAGCATCCGCCGCTGCCCGGGTCCGAGGCAGGTCAGGCGCGGTCGACCACACCGGAGAGCATCGCCACCGCGACGAAGATCGCCCAGGACGGCTCGGTCCTGCTGAAGAACCAGCGGGATCTGCTCCCGCTCAGGGGCGCCGGCAAGCGGATCGCACTCATCGGGACGCCCGCGGCACCGCTCGGTGCACAGCTCGCCTCCCAGGGGTACGGGAGTCACCACGTCCCTGTGTTCGGGCTCGACCCCGACGTCGTCCCGCCGCTGTCCGCCATCAGGGCCCGCGCCGCGCGCGACGGGAGCACGGTCTCCTACAACGACGGAACGGTCCCGCTTCTCGCCGCTGCCACCGCGAGGACAGCGGACGTCGCCGTCGTCTTCGTGAGCGACGCCAACACCGAGATGAACGACCGGCCGGACCTCCGTCCCCGCCAGGCGGTCTGCAACCCCATCCTCGCGTTCACCCAGACCCCGAACTTCCCCGTCTGCATCCCGCTCCCGACCAACCAGGACGCGCTGGTGGCGGCGGTCGCGGATGCGAACCCCAACACGGTCGTGGTGCTGCAGAACGGCGGCCCGCTGGAGATGCCGTGGCTGGACGCGGTGCCATCGGTGGTCGAGAACTGGTACCCGGGCGAGGTCGACGGCGACGCGCTTGCCGGACTGCTGTTCGGCGACGTCAACTTCTCCGGTCGGCTCCCGGTGACCTTCCCGCAACGGCTCGTCGACGGGCCGATCCGCAGCGTGGAGCAGTACCCCGGCGTCAAGGACGCCGACGGGGTCCCGCACTCGACGTACAGCGAGGGACTGCTGATCGGCTACCGCTGGTACGACGACCAAGGCATCGAACCGCTGTTCCCGTTCGGCCACGGGCTCTCGTACACGACCTTCGCGTACTCCGGTCTCGAGATCCGACGGCGCGCGACCGGCGCCACAGTCCGCGCGCAGGTCACCAACACCGGGAGCCGCACCGGCGCGGAGGTCGCGCAGCTCTACCTGGCCTTCCCCGAAGAGGCGGGGGAGCCACCGCTCCAGCTCAAGGGGTTCGAGAAGGTGGAGTTGGATCCGGGAGAGACCCGCACCGTCACCTTCGAGCTGGACCGGCGGGCGTTCTCGATCTGGGACACCGCCGCGGACGACTGGCGCGTGGTGCCGGGATGCTACGGCGTGAGGGTCGGCGGCTCCTCACGCGACCTCCCGCTGTCCGGATCGGTCGACCGAGGGCGCGGGCGCGGCCGCTGCTGAGCATCGAGCGAGCGCCTGAACCCCGAGGGCCGGCCACCCGGGCTCGGACAGACGGTCATTCGAGCCGCTGGAGCAGGCGCCGATGAAGCGCCTGGGACCTGACGCTGGGGGAGGTGCCCAGCTCATCGCGCAGCACCGTCCGGAGTCGCTCGTAGACGAGGAGCGCCTCCGCGGTGTTCCCCTGGTTCGCGAGAGCCTCCATGAGCAGCCGGTAGCCGCTCTCCCGGTAGGGCGCCAGCTCCAGGAGCCGACGGCCGTCGCGCTCCGCGGCCGCGATCTCTGACCCTCCGATGCCGAGGCTGGCGATGCCATCGCACTCCAGAGCGCGGATCTGGACGTCCTCCAGCCAGCGCCTCCGCTCGACCGCCCAGGGCGGATCCGCTCCCGGCAGGAAGCCGCGCTGGGAGACGGTGAACGCCGTGGATGCCGCGGGAAGCGCCCGGGACCAGTCGCGAGCCGCGACGGCCGCCTCAGCCTCGTGGATCTTCCGCGCGGCCACCTCGATATCCACCCAGGCGTCCTGCGGCAGCACCAGCCGCAGGTTGCTGCGCCCCTCGACGGCGTCGGCGCCCAGGACGCCTCGTAGTCGCGAGACGAGGACCCGCAGGTTCGCCTGCGCCGCCGCCGGCGCCTCGTCCGGCCAGAGCGCGGTCACTACGTCGCCGCGAGGCAGCGCACGGACCCGGTTGAGCACGAGGTAGACGAACAGGACACGGCCCTGCCCGCGGAGCAGCCCTGCGTCGAGCGTCCGTCCGCACAGCTCGATGAAGACCTGGCCGCAGACCTGGATCCTCGTCCGGGCCAACATCTTTGCAACGTAGCGACAACGCCGGACGGCCACAATCAGAACCACGGCGACAACGACGAGGAGGAGCCATGGCAAAGGTCATCAGGTGCGAGTGCGGCTACGTGGCACGAGGCGCCACCGAAGCAGAGCTCCTGGCGCAGGCCGAGGGCCACATCCGCGACACCCACCCTGACCTGGTCGGCCGGGTGAGCCGGCAGGATCTGCTGGACATGGCCGAGGAGGTGTGAGGTGACCGCCGTGCACGAGCGCTCGATCCTGCTTCGGGCCTACGACGACGAGCAGGCGGAGGTGGAACGTGCCCTGGAGCGGATCCTCTCGGCGGCGCGCAGGAAGGCGGTCGACGAGCTGGAGTCGTTGCACGCGTTCGGGCCGAAGTTCACCAAGTACGACGACTTCGAACCGCTCGGGCGGCAGGACGCCGACACCACGAAGCGACTCGAGCGGGAGGCCATCACCGGAGTGAAGGCGTTCGTGCCCGACGTCGAGGACGTGAAGATCGATGTCTTCGGGCCGGTGGCCGTGGCGACCTTCGTCATGAACTACGACGTGGTCACCGAGGAGGACGAGCGGCTCTCGTTCCGGGCTCGCTCAACGATGGTCTTCGCCAGGGACGAAGGCCGGTGGTTGATCGTGCACGAGCACTTCTCGCCCTTCACGTCGAACGGCTGACTCGCGGCCGCGATCAGCCTCGGAGCCGCGCTCATAGCCTCGCCGCATGCTCCCGGTCGTCCAGGGCCTCGAACGCCTGCCACCACCACGCCGCGATCTCCGCTGCCTGCATGGGGCTGAGGATCTCGTGGTCCATCGGATTAGTGCTCGTGGATGACGTAGACGACGACGTACCCGGCCGGGCAGGGCCGGCTGCCGGTGACGACGCCGCCCTCCTGACGGATCGCCCGGAGCAGCCGCTGGTAGTCGCCGGTGGCCGCGAAGACGGTGTGCCAGGTCATGTCGCGCCGCCGATGAGCTGGACCAGCCGGCCGTTGGCGACCTTGCCTCGCAGCGGGTGGCCGTTCCGGGTCGGGGTGACGCTGAACCAGCCGTCCCAGTAGGCCGAGTCGGGGCCTCGGCGGTTCCCGAACTCGAGACGGACGTAGCCCACCTGCCGCTCGGCGTCGAGGACGCACGCGCCGTCGCTCAGCGGGGCGCCGAAGACGTCACGCAGGTACTTCTCGTTCTGGGGAAGCACGAGAGACATGGCGTACCTCAGCTCACCGCTAGGAACTGGTCGGCCTCGGCACGGAGCAGTGCTGCTGCGTTGCGGCGGGCGACGACCATGTCCGGTGTGGGGGACCAGTACGGCCTCGCGGCGGCCTCGTCGGCTGCGAGCTCGTCCTCGCGCCGCGCCATCTCCAGCAGGATCGAGCGAAGCCTGCCGGCCATCCCGATGTCGGACTGATCGATGATCATGACTGCCTCGCTTCCTGGGGTCGGGCAACTGTCGGGCTTTCTCCCAGTGAACGTCGGGTGGGCGCCGGGTGCGACCGGAGGACTACGTATTTGGATACGTAGTCCGACCCGGCTGACCCGCTGCGGGCACGACCGCTCGGCGATCACCCCACCGTTGCGATCAGGTCACCCGACCGAGCATCAGTCCAGCGTGACCCGGACGAGGACGTGCTGCTCGTCGCCGTCCTCGGTCACCGTGAATCCGAGCGTGTCGAGTGGCTCGACATCGGCCCGGTCCCGGTCGTCGTCCATCAGGCCGACCAGCCAGTTCCCTGCGTCGAAGTCGATGAAGATGACGGTGGTCGCGCCGTCGGCGTCGGGGACGGCGCGCTCGAACCGGTCGGAGTCGCCGAGCGTCTCGCCGGGGCTCGCGAGCTCCTCGAGGTAGTCCACGTTCGGACCCACCACGATGCCGTCGTCGGTGGCCTCGGAGTGCAGGTAGGTCGCTCCGGACCTGCCGACGGCGCCGCGGACCTTCGCCAGCGCCTCCTCGATGCGGTCGGGGTCGCCCATGATCCGCACCGCGGCGGCGAGCTTCGATGGGTCCTCCGCTGCCGAGGACGGGTCGAATCCGGACCGCGCCACGACTGCGATCGCCTCTCCTCCGAGTGCCTCGAAGTCCTCGGGGAAGGTGAGTCCGGTCGCCTCCTCGAGCGAGGTGACCAGCTCCTCCTCGCTCTGCCCCGAGTAGTACCACTGGTCCTGGATCTGCGAGAGGGACCTCTGCGCCCAGCCGTCGGCGAACCCGGCGCCGAAAGCGGCGGCGCTGTCCGCCGGCAGGGTCGCGACGACGTCATGGCCGGAGCCGCCGGCGTACACGCCGCCGTAGCTGCCGAGCATCCGATCGCCGACGACCTCGAGCTCGACGGCCCCGTCGTCGAAGCGGAGGACACCACCGAGACCGGTGAAGTCCTGCAATGCCCGGCGCAGGTCGTCCGAAGGCTCGGCCAGGTCATCGAGGTCCAGCTCCGTCTCGGGCAGCTCCTCTTCCCACTCCGCCGAGTGGAACGCCTCCATCTCCTTCATCAGCTGGTCCTGCTCGGCGGGGCTGAGCTCGTCGTACCTCTCCATCCGCTTCTGGAGACGCCGCTCGGCAGGGCTCGGCTGGTAGTCGGACTCCATTGCCATCTCATGCTCACCCAGCGCCGCACCCGCACCGGAGAGCGTGGGCATCAGGGTGATCCAGCCCATCACGGCCCCGATCGGGTCGACGGCGGGAGTGATCTGGGTGGTCACCATGAACCCGATGAACGGGTTCTCCTCGGCCGCCCGAAGGAGTGCCGGTCCCGCCTCCGGCGCGGCGTAGAGCGTGACGACGCCGGGGTCGCCGGCGGCGCCGGTGATCCGGCGGTAGTCGGCGTCGTCCGCGAGCGCGCGGTCCGCTGCGTCCTCGACGACCTGCTCGGCGACCGCATCGTTGCGAGCGAGGACGGCCCAGTCACCCTCGATCGCGTGCCCGAACTCGTCCGCGGCGCAGTCTGCGGCGATGGCCGACAGCCCGGCGGCCGCCTTGTCGGCGTCGCCGACCTGCACGACCACCACGACCTCGGGCAGGTCGCGGTCACCGTCGACCACGGCGAGAGCACCTCGGTCACCGGCCCACGAGAGGATCGCGTCGCGGTCGAGGTCACAGCCGCCCTCAGCGGCGATCCCGTCGACGAGCGAACGCCGCAGGTCGTCGCGGCTGTCCAGGCCCAGTTCCTTCCCCAGCGACGGGAACTTCCGGATGGCGTCGTACACGGCGACCTTCTGGCCACCGGGCGGGTCCAGGTCGACCGCGACGTAGGCGAGGGTGCCGTCCGGCAGCACTTCGGCCGGCTGCGGCCCCTGCGCCGTCCAGAACTGCCAGGCGAGCGCGCCGCCCCCCACGACCGCGGCCACACCGAGACTGCCCGCGGTCACCCACGCAGTACGGCGCCCGCGCGACCTCCCGACGGGGGAGTCGATGTTCGGGGAGGCGTCACCAAGCGTCATGGATGCGGACCATAGTCGGCGCGGGTGGCCCACGCCAACAAATGGCCGAACCGTTACTCGAGCGCCCGCTCCGTGCCGAGGCGAGCCCGCGCAGCGGCCCGGACGCCGGCATGGTGCGACCCCGGAGCAGCATGGCCGGCGGAAGCCGCACCCTTCCAGGTGCCACGGACGCCGTGCTCGGCCTGCATCTGCGCGAAGTAGTCCACTACCTCCACCTCCTTGGCCCGGAGGGCGAGCTCGGTCGACGACGACGACGGGCTCTCGGCCTCGATCACGGCCGCCTGCGTCTCACGCCGCGCCGCGAACAGCCGCTCACCCACGTGGTCCGCCCACGCCTCGTAGAACGCGGCCCGGGCGGTGGAGCCGTGCACCGGCCTCTCCTCCCATCGGCGCCGCCGAGCGTTCCACACCAGACGGGTGTCGGCCCGATGCGCGCCGGACCGCAGGTGGGCGTCGGCGTCGGTCACCATCTGCGTCACGAGTGAGGCGTACAGCGCCTTCACGATCGAGATGTCGGACGGGAAGCCGTAGAGCGTGACCCGGGTGTTGGTGGTGTAGATCGCGACCCGGACGTCGTTGGCCCGCGCGATCTCCAGCACCAGCCGCACATAGCGAGCCAGTGAGCGCTTGCCGCTCTCACCGATGAGCACCGTCTCCCACGTCGGGTCCTCGCGCCGCTCCTCGTCGGTCGCGGTCGCCCGCGCGACGGCGAGAGCGATCTGGTGGCGGGTCGCGAGCGCCTGAGCCTTGGCGAAGAAGGCGTCACGCTCCGCCTCGTTGCTGCTCCGCTCGGCCTGGCGCAGCAGGCGGCCGATCCGCAGCAGGGTGCGGTCCTCGTCGTCGACGCCGGTGTCGAGGCCGCTGACCCGGTAGGCCGTGTGGAGCATGTCGGCGAGCACCGGCATCCCGAGGTCCTCGAGCAGGCGGAGGAAGGTCGTGCGGAACTCGCGACCGTGGCCGTCGTCGGAGCAGAGGTGGTGCGCGATCTCGTGGAGAACGACGGCCGCACGGAGTGACCACGAGCCGCCGATCTCGCGCGGCGGGATCGCGATCACCCCGCGCAGCGGCAGCTCGTGGCGCTCGTAGTGGGCCAGCCGGTGCCCGCGGCGGGCGCGCACCGAGACCGGCACCGTGGCGAGGTCGAGTCCGGTGCCGTCGTCGTACACGCTCTGGCTGGCCACGACGTGGGCGAGCACCTTGTCGACGAACGCCTCGACATGGTCGGGGTCGGTGAACCGGACCTCGGTCTCCGGCGCGAACTCGCGCAGCTCACCACCGACGCGGACCCGCACCGGGTCACCCGGCGAGCGGTGCGCCTCGTCGAGCCAGCCGCGGAACAGGTCCTCCGCGGCGTAGACCTCCTGGGTGTCGGGCACGGAGGAAGGCTCTCAGGTCGCGCCGACAGCGCCGGTCAGGCGGTCGCCTCGAACCCGGCCGCCGACGTCGTGCCTCGCAGGCGGTCCCGCAGCTCGACGAGATCCGAGACGGCCTCGACGAACCGCACGGTGCTGTCACCCACGCCGTTGTCGTCGAAGTAGTGGTGCCGCATCGCAGCCCGCGCGATCCGGTGCTCGTCATGCTCGAGCCGGGCCGCCAGCAGCTCGCTGAGGTGGTCGATGTTGCCGGCGTCGATCACGTCGGCGCACCGGCTGACCGGCACGTCCTGGCGCAGCCGCTCCGCGTCGTGGTGCCGGTCGGTGATGAACACCGGCTTGTCGGTCTGGAGATACAGCCAGTCCAGGCCGACGGACGAGACATCGGTGATCATCGCGTCGCACCCCGGGAACACCGCGAGGATGTCGCCCTGCCAGACGGCCGCGTGCCCCGCGGCCGGGTCCTGCTCGGCGGCGCGCTCGACCAGGTCGAGGATCGCCTGGTGGCCGTCGCGGATCGCGGGCGTCAGGCTGGTCGTGATCTTCGGGTGGGGCTTGTAGACCAGCCGCACGTCCGGGGTCGCGAGGATCGCCCGGACGATCTCCGGCCCGAAGACGTCGACCGAGGTGTAGTCGTTGTACTCGGCGTCGCCCTCCCAGGTCGGGGCGTAGAGGACGCTACGACGCCCGGGGCTCGCCGGCAGCAGGGGAGCCGGACGCAGGTCGAGCTGCGGGCGGCCGAGACGGACGAGCTTGGCCTCGTCCAGCTCCATGAGCGCGGCGCGATGCCGCTGCACCGCGGCCTCGCCGGCCACGAAGACCCGGTCGTAGGCCTTGGCGTTGTTGCTGACCATGCTCTGCTTGTCGCTCTCGCCGTGGTTGATGTGCACGTGCAGCATCCGACCGTCCAGCAGCGAGTTGAAGTTGAGCATCGAGTTGTTGCAGTAGACGACGAGCTTGGCGCCGAGCTCGTCGTACAGCTCAGCCAGGTCGGCGAAGCCGGGCGCACAGAGCACGGGGAGAGCACTGCGCTCCCCGACGAGCGCAGCAGTGGCCGGATCCCTCGTCACGATCGCGACGGGATGACTGTCATCAAGCCTCTCCAGCACGGGGATCCACTGCAGGAGCTGGTAGACGCGGGTGGGGTCGTCCGCGAAGTAGGCGATGACATGGGGCTGCACAAACGAATCCTAGGTCCGGTTGGAACGATCGAGGAAACGCGGACCCGCACCGGCGGTCCGGCGGTTCGGTAGCCTCGCCCGGTGCCGTCACCCCGTCGCCTGATGAACCGGTCCATCCACGCCGCCTGGCGCTGGCTGGAGCGGGTCGGGGACGTCGCCCCCGGCACCGCGCTGGCCGACGAGTTCGCGGCGTTCGGGCGCGGCAGCTGCCTCGCCTTCCCGCTCGGAACCCTGTTCGGCACCGGCTCCATCCACGTCGGCCAGGACACCCTCATCGGCAAGTACTCCACGCTCTCCGTGGGCTACGGGCCGACCCAGGCCGCGCTGCCGGAGCGTGGGCTGGTGATCGGCGACCGGTGCGTCCTCGGCGCCCGGGTGTGCATCACGGCGCACGAGTCGATCAGCATCGGCGACGACGTGTGGTTCGGGCAGGACGTGTTCGTCTCCGACGCCAGCCACGGCTACCAGGACCCGAGCCTGCCGGTCGGGCTCCAGTTCGGAGCCCACCAGCCGGTCAGCATCGGCTCCGGCTCATGGATCGGCCACGGCGCAATGGTCCTGCCCGGCACCACGATCGGCCGCAACGTCGTGGTCGCCGCCGGCTCCGTGGTGCGCGGGACGATCGAGGACCACGCGGTCATCGGAGGCGTGCCCGCCAAGGTGATCCGGCGCCTCGAGCCGGGAGTCGGATGGGTGTCGCAGGGCACATCCCCGGACGTGCGCAGCGTCGCGCTCAGCGGCGAGGGGTGACCCGCTCCGCGGCGACCTGCTTGGCCCACTTGTAGTCCGCCTTGCCGGCCGGGGTGCGCCGGACCTCCGGGACGAGGACGACGTCGCGCGGCACCTTGTAGCCCGCCAGCGCGCCACGCGCGTGGGACTGGATGTCGTCGAGCGAGGGCGCGCGGCCGTCGCGCGCGGCGATCACGGCTGCGACCCGCTCACCCAGTCGCTCGTCGGGCACGGCGACCACGAGCACGTCAGCCACATCTGGATGGCCGTGAAGGACGTTCTCCACCTCCTCCACGTACACCTTCTCGCCGCCGGTGTTGATGCACTGCGAGCCGCGGCCGAGGAAGACGATCGACCCGTCCAGGTCCCGGTAGCCCATGTCGCCGAGCACCGAGCAGCGTCGCCCGTCGGGCAGCGTGCGGAAGGTCCGAGCGGTCTTCTCCTCGTCCTTGTAGTAGCCCTGGGGGACGGGCCCGAGCCGCGCGATCAGCCCGACGTGCTCGGGTCCTCGGGGCAGCTCGGCCAGCGTGTCGTCGACGACCAGCATCCGGTCCGTGGCCGGCACCCGCAGGTTGCCGTTCCCGTCGAGGGTGATCTCGCCGTCGTTGCCCGACTCCGAGGCGCCGAAGTTGTCCCTGAGGATGGCGTTCGGCACGATCGCCCGGAACCGGTCGCGGCACGCCTGGGACCAGATCGCGCCGCCGGAGCTGACCATGAAGACGGGGGAGTAGTCGACCTCGTCCTTGCGCCGCTCCATCTCCTCCACCAGCGGCATGCCCATGGCGTCCCCGACGATCAGCAGGCTCTGCAGCCCGTCCTCGGCGATGCCGTCCACGATCCGCTCGGGGTCGAAGTCGCGGAGCATCACGAGCCGGCCGCCGAAGATGAAGTAGAAGAACATGGCGTACGACGCAGCGCCGTGCATCAGCGGCGCCGCGATCAGGAAGGACAGCGGCGGCATCGCGGCCGCAGCCGCTGCGAGCGCCTCGAGGTCGGGGTGCGCGTCGCCGTACGGGTTCCCGCCCGAGAGCGGCTTGTGGAACAGGTCGTCGTGGGTCCACACGACGCCCTTGGGGTAGCCGGTGGTCCCGCCGGTGAAGAGGATGTAGTGCTCGTCGCCGGTCCGCGGCTCGAAGTCGCGCTCCTCGGAGTGCTCCGGCCAGGACCCGAAGTCGACCATGGAGACGCCGCGGTCAATAGCGGCTGACCGGAGCGCCGGCTCGACCTCGCCCACCACGAAGACCGTCCTCAGGTCGGGGAGGTCAGGGAGGATCCTCGCCAGCGCCTGCTGGTGGCCGGTCTCCTCCACCACGATCCCGACCGCGTCGGCGTTGGTGAACAGGTACTCGAGCTCGGCGTCGGTGTAGCGGTAGTTGACGTTGATCGGCACCGCCCGCGTCTTGAGCAGCCCGACCATGCCGGTGACGTGCTCGACGCAGTTCTTGAGATACAACGCGACATGCTCGCCCGCCGCGATGCCGGAGGCGGCGAAGAGGTGGGCCACCTGGGTCGCCTCCCGGTCGAGCGCGGCGTACGTCAGGTCGCGGCCCTCGTAGCTGAGCGCGATCCGGTCCGGGACCGTGTCCGCGACGGTCTCGAAGACGGTGGCGAGGTTGAACTTCATGGAGGCTCCTTTGGCCAGTGCAGGGCACGTGGGTGAGCCGAGAATGCCACCTTTCGAGCAGAACGAGAACAGGTTCCAGTGACCTTCTTCACTAGGCTGCCCGCATGAGCCGAATCGAGGAGTTCGCGAAGGTCGCATCGGCCGCCTCGGGCCGCGTTCGCGGTGCGTCCACGCCCGAGCAGTACGACGAGCTGTGGGCCTGGTCCGTCCAGGACCTCGACACGTTCTGGAGGTGCGTCGCCGCGCAGGTCGGATCCCCGCTTCCGGGACCGGCGCTCGCCGAGGAGCGGATGCCCGGGGCGGTGTGGTTCCCGGAGGCGAGGGTCAACTACACGGCGGCGATCTTCCGCGACCGGCCTGCAGACGACGTCGCGGTGGTCGGGGTGGTCGAGGATCCGTCGCAGACCCGCGAGGTCACCTGGGGCGAGCTGCGAGCCCAGGTGGCGTCGCTCGCGGCGACCTACCGGGCGCTCGGGGTGGCGGAGGGCGACCGGGTGGTCGGCTACCTCCCGAACACGCCGGACACGATCGTCGCTCTCCTGGCGGCGGCCAGCATCGGTGCGATCTGGTCGGTCTGCGGGATGGACTACGCCGCCTCTGCCGCGCAGGCCCGCTTCGAGCAGCTCGAGCCGGTCCTGATGGTGCACGCGTCGTCGTACGTCCACGGCGGGAGGACGCACGATCGGACCGAGGTCGTCGCCGAGCTGAAGGCCGCGCTGCCGAGCCTGCGCGCGACGCTCGAGGTCGGCACACCGACGTGGACCGAGGCAGTGTCCGCGACAGCGGAGCTCGCACCGGTCGAGCTGCCGTTCGACCATCCGCTATGGGTGCTGTTCTCCTCCGGCACCACCGGGAAGCCCAAGGGCATCGTCCACGGTCATGGCGGGGCGATGCTGGAGCAGGCCAAGGTGGCCGCTCTGCACTTCGACATGGGTCCCGGGGAGAGGCTGTTCTGGTACACCACCCCCTCCTGGATGATGTGGAACTTCGTGGTCGGCGGGCTGCTGACCGGCGCCTCGGTCGTCGCCTACGACGGCAGCCCGGCGGTGCCGGCGACCGACGGCCTGTGGGCACTGGCCGCGGAGCACGACGTGACGGTTCTCGGCATGAGCCCCGGCTACGTGGCGGCCTGCCAGAAGGCAGGCGTCGGCCCGGCCGACCACGAGCTGCCGCGGCTGCGGCGGATCGGCATCTCCGGCTCGGCCTTCCCTGCGACCAGCCATGAGGGGCTCCAGGCCGAGCTGGGCCCGGACGTCCAGATCTGCTCGATCAGCGGCGGCACCGACGTGGTCAGCGCCTTCGTCGGCCCGGTGCCGACCCTGCCGGTCTGGCCGGGCGAGCTGTCCCGGCCCTGCCTCGGCGTGGCGCTGGATGCCTTCGATCCCGGGGGCAAGTCGGTCCGCGGCGAGGTCGGCGAGCTGGTGGTGACCCGACCGATGCCGTCGATGCCGCTGTTCTTCTGGGACGACGAGGACGGCAGCCGCTACCACGAGGCGTACTTCGACACCTATCCCGGCGTCTGGAGACACGGCGACTGGATCACGATCACCGACCACGGCTCGGTGGTCATCCACGGTCGGTCCGACGCCACGCTGAACCGCAACGGCATCCGGATGGGCAGCGCCGACATCTACGAACCCGTCGAGGCGCTGCCGGAGGTTCGAGAGGCCCTGGTGATCGGCCTGGAGGAGGCCGACGGCGGCTACTGGATGCCGCTGTTCGTCGTCCTGTCCGACGGCGTGGATCTGGACGCCGACCTGGAGCAGCGGATCAAGGTCGCGATCCGGACCCACGCCTCGCCGCGTCATGTGCCGGATGCGGTCATCCAGGCGCCCGGCATCCCGCATACCCGCACGGGCAAGAAGCTGGAGGTCCCGGTCAAGAAGGTGCTTGCCGGCAAGGACCTCGGCGGTGCCTTCGATCCCGGCAGCGTGGACGCCCCGGAGCTGATCGACTGGTACGCGGAGGTCGGCCGCGCGCGGAAGGGCTGACCTGCGGCGCTAGAGTGAACCGCACCCCTGCCCCGCTCCTTGAAGGACCTCGATGACCCCCTGGCTGTTGCTGGGAATCGCCATCCTGCTGGTCATCGCCTGTGGCTTGTTCGTCGCCGCCGAGTTCGCGTTCGTCACCGTCGACCGTGGCCAGGTCGATCGGGCAGCGGCCGGAGGTGACGCCGCCGCCGAAGGGCTCCAGAAGGCGCTGCGCTCGCTGTCGACCCAGCTGTCCGGCGCCCAGGTGGGGATCACGATCACCAACCTCGGCATCGGATTCCTCGCGGAGCCGGCGATCGCCGCGCTGCTCCGGGAACCCCTACGCGGGACCGGGCTGCCCGAGGGAGCGGTCACGCCGGTCGCGGTGACGACCGGGCTGGTGCTCAGCACCCTGCTCACCATGCTCATCGGCGAGCTGGTCCCGAAGAACGTGGCGATCGCGCTGCCGCTGGCGACCGCACGGATCACCCAGGGCCCGATGCGGGCCTTCACTGCCGCATGCCGGCTTCCCATCCGGGTCCTCAACGGCAGTGCCAACGCGATCGTCCGCCGGCTGGGCGTCGAGCCGCAGGAGGAGCTCCGGTCGGCACGCAGCTCCACGGAGCTGGCGTCCCTCATCCAGCGCTCGGCGCACGAGGGGACCCTCGACGCCGACACCGCGGAGCTGATGGAGCGCTCGGTGGAGTTCGGCACCCGGACGGCCGGGGAGATCATGACTCCCCGCGTGCGCACCCGGACCCTCGACGTGAACGACCGAGCCAGTGCGATCATCGCGCTCGCGCGGGAGACCGGCATGTCGCGCTTCCCGGTGCTCGACGAGACCGACGCCGTGGTGGGCACCGTCCACGTCAAGAACGCCGTCGCGCTGCCTCTCCACGAACGTGCGACGACCCGGGTCAAGCACCTCATGGTGCGCCCGATCGTCGTCCCCGACACGCTTCGCCTCGACCCCCTGCTCGCGCTGCTGCGCGCTGACGGGTTCCAGCTGGCCATCGTGCTGGACGAGTACGGCGACCACGCCGGCATCGTGACGCTGGAGGACGTCATCGAGGAGATCGTCGGTGACATCGCCGACGAGCACGACCGTCTGGGCAACCGCGGACGGCTCCGCCGCGACGGCAGCTGGTCGCTCTCCGGGCTGCTCAGGCCGGACGAGGTCGAGGACCTCACAGGCGTGGCCCTCCCCGAGGGCGAGGACTACGACACGGTGGCCGGGCTCGTGCTCCAGCTGCTCGGGAAGATCCCCTCGGCGGGCGACGAGGCCGTGGTGCCACTCGCCGGGGAGGACGAGGACGAGGTCCAGCGACGTGCGGTGCTGACCGTCGAGTACATGGACGGTCTCCGCATCGACCGGATCTCCCTGCGCGTGGAGGAGGTGCCGCGGACCGATGGGTGACCTCACCAGCCTGCTCCTGGCGGCCTTCCTGCTGCTCGCCAACGCGTTCTTCGTGGGCGCCGAGTTCGCGCTGATCTCCGCTCGACGCAGCCAGATCGAGCCGCGCGCGCAGGCGGGATCCCGGATCGCGCGCACCACGCTGAACGCGATGGAGCACGTCTCCCTCATGATGGCCGGCGCCCAGCTCGGCATCACGGTCTGCTCCCTCGGCCTCGGTGCGGTCGGCGAACCGGCGTTGGCCCACCTGATCGAGCCCGGCTTCCATGCCCTGCACGTTCCCGACCAGTGGCTGCACCCGGTCGCGTTCGTGATCGCGATGTCGATCGTGGTGTTCCTCCACGTGGTGCTCGGGGAGATGGTGCCCAAGAACATCGCTATCGCCGGACCCGACCGCGCGGCGCTGCTCCTCGGCCCACCGCTCTACGGCATCGTCACCGTCCTGCGCCCGATCATCGTCGGCATCAACATGATGGCGAACGGCATCCTCCGCATGATCCGGATCGAGCCGAAGGACGAGGTCTCCAGCACTTTCACCCGCGAGGAGGTCGCCGCGCTCGTGGAGGAGTCACACGGGGAGGGCCTGATCGCCGAGGAGGAGTACGGCCGGCTCTCCGGTGCGCTCGGCTTCACGGAGAAGACGGTCGGGTCGGTGATGATGCGGCCCCAGACCCTGGCCACGATCGTTCGCGGCTCGACCGGCGCCGACGTGGAGGCGCTGTGCGCGGCGACCGGATTCAGTCGGTTCCCGGTGGTCTCCGACGCCGGCGACGAGCTGCTCGGCTACCTCCACATCAAGGACGTGCTCGAGCCGGACGAGGAACGCCGGATGCGACCGGTCGCCGACCGCTGGATCCGGCCGTTCGCGACGGTGACCGAGGACATGCTGCTGCACGAGGCGCTCGAGGTCCTCCAGCGCCGCGGGGCCCACATGGCGCGCGTCGTCGACGGGGACGGCGCGACGCTCGGTGTGGCCGCGCTCGAGGACGTCATCGAGGAGCTGGTGGGCGAGATCCGCGACGCCGCGCATTCGGAGGAGCAGGCCTGACGAAGGACGGCGCAGGTGCCAACTAGGGTGTCATCCGTGGCTGGACGGCGGACGCGCGAGGATCGCTCGGCTGAGAGTCGCGTGCTGACCGTTCCCAACCTGCTCAGCGGCCTGCGACTGCTCGGCGTCCCGCTGTTCCTGTGGCTGGTGCTCGGGCCCGAGGCCGACGTGTGGGCGCTGGTGGTTCTCATGCTGTCGGGCATCACCGACTTCCTCGACGGGTGGCTCGCGCGCAAGCTCAACCAGCAGTCGGTGCTCGGGCAGCTCCTCGACCCGGTCGCCGACCGGCTCTACATCCTGGCCGTCGTCGTCGGGCTCGCGATGCGCGACATCATCCCGTGGTGGGTGGCCCTGTGCCTGCCGCTGCGCGACCTGCTGCTGTGGGGGCTGGTGCCCCTGCTGCGGACCCGTGGCTACAGCGCGCTCCCGGTGCACTTCCTCGGCAAGGCGGCGACGTTCAACCTCCTCTACGCCTTCCCGCTGCTGCTCCTCGGCGACGGCGAGGGGGTCGTCGCAACCCTGGCGCAGGTCTTCGGCTGGGCGTTCGCGCTGTGGGGCATCGGGCTGTACTGGTGGGCGGGGGTCCTCTACGCCTGGCAGGTCCGCAAGCTGCTGGCGACGACGGAGCGACGGTCCCCGCCGGTGGTGCGCGATGAATGACAACCTGGACCGGTCCCGGACCCCGCTGCTCGCCCTGATCACCGCCGAGGCGCTCGACCGCGACTACCAGGTCGCCGCGTCGCGCAAGGGCCCTGACGAGCACACGCGTGCCAGCTCGCGGACCGCGGTCGTGCTCGTCGTCGCGGCCTTCGCGATGCTGGTGACGGTCGCTGCGGTGCAGACCTCGCGCAACGCCGACACCGAAGACGCCAGTCGGGCCAGCCTGATCGACCGGATCGGGGCGCGTCGTGCGATGGTGGCCGGCCTCCAGGACGAGGTCGCACGCCTGCGCGAGGACAACACCACGGCGCAGAACGAGGTACGCCGGCTGGGGGAGCGCTACAGCGCCGTGCAGGCCCGCCGGGCCCAGCTCGGCGCACTGACCGGGTTCACCCGCGTGACCGGTGACGGGGTCCGGATCTCGCTCGACAACGCAGAGTTCGCCGACCCCAACGCGCAGCTGCGGGATTCCGACCTCGCCCTCCTCGTCGACGGACTCTGGGCCGCCGGGGCGGAGGCGATCGCGATCAACGGCCAGCGGCTCACGTCGATGTCGGCCATCCGCAACTCGGGCCTCGCGATCGAGGTCAACAGCATCGGCATCGCCCCGCCCTACACCGTGACGGCGATCGGGAACCCGAGGACCCTCGCCGCAGACCTCCTCGAGACGCCGAGCGGCCTGGCCTTCGTGTCCCTGGCCAGCCAGTACGGCTTCCGGTACGACATCGACAACGTGACCGACATCCGGTTGCCTGCAGGTCCCGGGAAGCTGCGGGAGCTACGGTCGGCGCGGTACGACCAGGACATCCGGAAGAACCAGGGAGGTGGCACGCCGTGATCGCTGTGCTCGGTCTTGTCATCGGCATCGTGCTGGGGTTCATCTTCCAGCCCGACGTGCCGCTCGGCCTGGAGTACTACCTGCCGATCGCCGTGGTGGCCGCCCTCGACGCGGTGTTCGGAGCATTGCGCGCCTACCTCGACGGCATCTTCGACGACAAGGTCTTCGTCGTCTCCTTCCTCAGCAACGTGGTGATCGCTGCGGGCATCGTCTACCTGGGCGACCGGCTCGGCGTCGGTGGCCAGCTCTCCACGGGCGTGATCGTGGTGCTCGGGATCCGGATCTTCACCAACGTCGCGGCCATCCGAAGGCACCTGTTCCATGCCTGAGGAGGACCAGGTGGGCCAGGTGGGCGAGGGCCAGGTGGACGAGGGCCAGGTGGCGGCGATGCAGCGGCTGCGGCAGGCGATGCTCCGACCCTCGCGCAAGCAGGTCGTCGCGGGGATGCTGATGGCACTGCTCGGCTTCGCGGCCGTCACCCAGGTCCGGGTCGCCGGCACTGACGACAGCTACGCAGGTCTGCGCCAACAGGAGCTGGTCGACCTGCTCAGTGCGCTCTCCGCCACCCGCCAGCGCACCGAGTCCGAGATCGATCGCCTCGAGCGGGTCGCCGCCGACCTGCGCGACGACACGACCAAGCGGCAGACCGCGCTGGACCAGGCCCAGGGCGAGGTCGACGACCTCAGCATCCTCGCCGGCCTGGTGCCGGTCACCGGACCCGGTATCCGGATCACCGTCACCGAGTCGGAGGGTCGGGTCCGCCAGGCGTCGCTGCTCGACACGGTCCAGGAGCTGCGCACCGTCGGCGCCGAGGCGATCGCGATCAACGGCACGGTCCGGGTGGTCGCCCAGACGTCGTTCGCCGAGACCGACGGCGGATTCACGATCGACGGGGTGCAGGTCGAGGCGCCCTACGTCATCGATGTGATCGGCGAGCCCGGTGTCCTGAGCTCGGCGATCAGCTTCGCGCTCGGCCCCAAGCAGCAGCTGGAGCAGGACGGTGCCGAGATCCAGGTGCAGGAGCTCCGCTCCATCGACATCGAGGCTGTGACGACGACCGACGAGCCTTCCTTCGCCGTCCCCGACCAGGGGCAGTAGCCTTCTGGCCACCGGCCTGCGCGACCATGACGACGACCCCCCGAGGAGAACCGGTGACGAACCCTGCGGACCTGAAGTACACCGTCGAGCACGAGTGGCTGCGTGAGCCGGGGGAGACCCCCGAGTCGGTCCGCGTCGGGATCACCGACTACGCGCAGGACGCCCTCGGCGACATCGTGTACGTCTCGCTCCCCGAGGTCGGGGCCACGGTCACCTCCGGCGCCGCGTGCGGCGAGCTCGAGTCGACCAAGTCGGTCAGCGACGTGTACGCGCCGGTGACCGGCGAGATCACCGCGATCAACGAGGCCTTGGACGCCACCCCGGAGCTGGTCAACAACGACCCGTACGGCGCCGGCTGGCTCTTCGAGGTCGTGCCTGCAGACAAGGGCGAGGTCGACGGCCTCCTCGACGCCGCCGGTTACGAGGCACAGCTCGAGAGTTGACGCCTCACGTGGTGCTGACCATGTAGGTTCGACACAGACAGATTCGATCGCCGAGGAGCTCCCAGATGCCGTTCTGCACCGCCTGTGGCAAGCAGAACCCTGATGATGCGCGGTTCTGCTCGCAGTGTGGGACCCGCCTGGTCGGGTCGGACACGCCGCCGGCGACCAGCGACGCCACTGCCACCATCCAGTTCGGTGGTAGCGACAAGGTCGAGACCTCCGACCGCGCACTGAGCGCTGTTGACGCCGCGGCGGTCGACGCCCTGCCCGTCGGTCATGCGCTGCTCGTGGTGCAGAAGGGGCCCGGCGCGGGCAGCCGCTTCCTGCTCGACGCCGACGAGGTCAGTGCGGGCCGTCACCCGGACAGCGGCATCTTCCTCGACGACGTCACGGTCTCGCGACGGCATGCGGTCTTCCGCCGCGAGGGCGGCACGTTCACGGTCGAGGACGCCGGCAGCCTGAACGGCACCTACGTCAACCGCGACCGCATCGAGAAGGTCCAGCTCAAGGACAGCGACGAGGTCCAGGTGGGCAAGTACCGCCTGGTCTTCTTCGCCGGGCACGAGAGCGCCTGAGGATGCCGGCTGCTGTCCCCCGCGGAGCGCGGGACGAGCTGCTCAACATCGGGCAGGTCCTCGACCGCCTGCGCACCGACTTCGAGGACGTGTCGATCCCCAAGATCCGGTTCCTGGAGTCCGAGGGGCTGATCAAGCCTGAGCGAACGCCTGCCGGCTACCGGAAGTTCTCCGAGCGTGACATCGAGCGCCTGCGTTACATCCTGCGGATGCAGCGCGACCACTACCTGCCGCTGAAGGTGATCGGCGAGCACCTGGACGCCATGGACCGTGGCCTCCAGCCGCCGGCCCCCGAGCCCGTGGTGCCGACAGTGCCGACGGTCGCGCTCGGGGCGGACGGCCTCCCGTCCCCGGAGTCGTTCCGTCGTACCGACCGGCTGCGGCTCTCCCGCAAGGAGCTGATCAAGGTGGCCGGGATCGACGAGGAGCAGCTCACACAGCTCGAGGGATTCGCGCTCATCACGCCGTCCGCGACCGGCCACTACGACACCGACGCCCTAGTCATCGCGCGCACCGCCAAGGAGCTGGCCGACTTCGGGATCGAGCCGCGCCACCTCCGCGCCTACCGCACAGCCGCCGACCGCGAGGTCGGGTTGATCGACCAGGTCGTCGCACCGGTGCGCAAGGGTCGCGACGCCGCCGCGAGCGCGCGGGCAGAGGATGCGGTCAGTGAGATCGCGGCCCTGTCGGTGCGTCTGCACGCCACCTTGGTGAAGGCCGGCCTGCGGAGGATCTAGCCGCAGTCGGCTCCTGCCGCCTCGCCCTTCACAGCACAAGTACGCTGGACGCATGCGTGAGGTGGATGTCATGGGAGTCCGGGTGGAGATGCCCTCCAACCAGCCGATCGTCCTGCTCCGCGAAGTCGCCGGTGATCGCTACCTGCCGATCTGGATCGGCGCCGTGGAGGCCACCGCGATCGCGTTCGCCCAGCAGGGCGTGGTGCCGCCGCGACCGTTGACCCACGACCTGATGAGGGACATCCTCGCCGCGACCGGCAACGACCTGTCCGAGGTGCGCATCACCGACGTGCGCGACGGGGTCTTCTTCGCCACCCTCGTCTTCGACTCGGGGGTGGAGGTGAGCGCCCGTCCCTCCGACTCGATCGCGCTCGCGCTGCGCACCGGCACCACGATCTTCTGCGCCGAGGAGGTGCTCGACGAGGCCGGCCTGGCCGTCCCCGCCGAGCAGGAGGACGAGGTGGAGAAGTTCCGAGAGTTCCTCGACCACGTCTCACCCGAGGACTTCGGGTCCACCCCCGGGTGAGCGCCAGCGGATTCAACCTCAAGTTGAGGCTGAGGGTTTTCGGCGACACGCCCGGTCATGTCTTTGACCGGCCCTCACAACGGCCGTACCTTGAACTATCGAACGACCGTCGATGTCGCGCCCCGTGGAGGACCCAGTGAACGAGCAGCAGCCGGAGACGGCCCACCGCGAGGCTGAGGCCACGGCTGTCGCAGAGGAGCAGGGGCTTCTCTTCACCGACGACGTCTCGCCGCTGCCGAGCGACCTCGGCTACCGCGGCCCGACGGCCTGCAACGCGGCCGGCATCACCTACCGCCAGCTCGACTACTGGGCCCGCACCGGCCTGATCGAGCCGAGCGTCCGCGGCGCCAGCGGCTCCGGTTCGCAGCGGCTCTACAGCTTCCGCGACATCCTGATCCTCAAGATCATCAAGCGCCTGCTCGACGCCGGGATCTCGCTCCAGCAGATCCGCTCGGCCGTGAGCCACCTCCGCGAGCGCGGCACCGACGACCTGACCCAGGTGACGTTGATGAGCGACGGCGCCTCGGTCTACGAGTGCACCAGCAACGACGAGGTGATCGACCTCCTCCAGGGCGGCCAGGGCGTCTTCGGCATCGCCATCGGTGGTGTCTGGCGCGAGATCGAGGGCACCCTCGCCCAGCTGCCGAGCGAGCACGCGGCCGAGGCCGACCCCTCGGCGGCGCTGGCGAGCGACGAGCTCGCCGCGCGTCGCGCTGCGCGTATCGTCAGCTGACGCTGTAGTCTGGTCCCGCCATCTGATGCTGCGCGGGAGAGTCCAGTCTCTTCGGTGAGGCTGGCGCCGAAGGGGCAATTCCTCCCCGGAACCTCTCAGGCGCCCGGACCGTGCAGAGCAGGCGACTCTGGAGGCGCAATGGTGCGCTGACAGAGGGGGAGGCTTCGATCACGCGATCCCTGGAGCCACCCACCACATGAGCGCACCCTTCGTGAACCGCCACATCGGACCCGACGAGGCCCAGGTGACGGCGATGCTCGACCGTCTCGGCTACGCCTCGCTCGACGAGCTGATGGACGCCGCGATCCCCAAGTCGATCCGCACCACCGACCCCCTCGACCTGCCGCGCGCGGTGAGCGAGGAAGCGGCCGCGGCCGAGCTCCGCGCGCTCGCCGCAACGAACGTGCCGGGCGAGCCGATGATCGGGCTGGGCTACCACGCGACCGTCACGCCTGCGGTGATCCGCCGGAACGTGCTCGAGGATCCGAGCTGGTACACCGCGTACACGCCGTACCAGCCCGAGATCTCGCAGGGACGCCTCGAGGCGCTGATCAACTTCCAGACGATGGTCGCCGACCTCACCGGCCTCACGACCGCCGGCTCCTCCCTGCTCGATGAGGGCACCGCCGCCGCGGAGGCGGTCGCGCTGGCGTTCCGCGCCAACCGGGGGGCCAACGGCCCGTTCGTCATCGACGCCGACGCGCTTCCCCAGACCATCGACGTGGTTCGCACCCGCGCCGCAGGTCTCGGCATCGAGGTCGTCGTCGCCGACCTGAGCGACGGCCTTCCCGAGGGCGCGGTGTCGGGGGTGCTCGTGCAGTACCCGGGCGCGTCCGGCCGGGTCGCCGACATCCGCCCGCTGATCGAGGCCGCGCACGAACACGGCGGTCTGGCCGTCGTGGCCGCGGACCTGCTCGCGCTGACCCTGCTGGAGGCACCCGGCACGATGGGCGCCGACGTCGTCGTCGGGTCGGCCCAGCGGTTCGGCGTCCCGCTGTTCTACGGCGGCCCGCATGCGGGCTTCATCGCTGTCCGGGACGGCCTGGAGCGGCAGCTGCCCGGTCGCCTGGTGGGCGTCTCGATCGACGCCGAGGGCCGACCGGCCTACCGTCTCGCGCTCCAGACGCGCGAGCAGCACATCCGCCGGGACAGGGCGACCTCCAACATCTGCACCGCACAGGTGCTGCTCGCCGTCGCCGCCGGGATGTACGCGGTCTACCACGGTCCCGGCGGGCTGAGGGCGATCGCGCAGGAGATCCACGAGCTCGCGGCTCGCGCAGCGGCGTCCCTCGCCCACGCCGGGTTCGCGGTGCAGACCGACACCTTCTTCGACACCTTCCAGGTCGCGGTCCCCGGCCGGGCGGAGGAGATCGTGGCGGCGGCACGCGACCAGGGCCTGCACCTGCGGCTCGTGGACGCCGACACGGTGGGGCTGTCGTTCGGTGAGACCACCAGCGTCGCGACGCTGCGCGCGCTGCACACGGCGTTCGGCGTCGTGCCGCAGGCGGTCGAGCCCGTTGCCGCGCTTCCGACCGCGCTCGCGCGGACCACGCAGTTCCTCACCCATCCGGTCTTCAACACCCACCACAACGAGACCTCGATGCTGCGCTACCTGCACAAGCTCAGCAACCGCGACTACGCGCTGGACCGCGGCATGATCCCGCTCGGCTCCTGCACGATGAAGCTGAACGCGACCACCGAGATGGAGCCGATCTCCCTCGCCGGCTTCGCGAACCTGCACCCGTTCGTGCCGGCGGAGGACGCTGAGGGCTACCGGCAGCTGATCGAGGAGCTCGAGGGCTGGCTGGCGGAGGTGACCGGCTACGACCAGGTCTCTGTGCAGCCGAACGCCGGTGCGCAGGGGGAGTTCGCCGGCATGCTCGCGATCCGCGACTACCACCGCGCCAACGGCGAGGGACAGCGCGACATCTGCCTGATCCCGTCCTCCGCGCACGGCACCAACCCCGCCTCCGCGGTGATGGCCGGGATGCGGGTCGTCGTGGTCAAGGCCGCGGACGACGGCACGGTCGACTTCGACGACCTGCGAGAGAAGTGTGCTGAGCACGCCGAGGACCTCGCCGCGATCATGGTGACCTATCCCTCGACGCACGGGGTCTACGAGGAGAGCATCACCGAGCTGTGCGACATCGTCCACGAGCACGGCGGCCAGGTGTACATCGACGGGGCCAACTTCAACGCGCTGCTCGGCTACGCGAAGCCGGGCCGCTTCGGGGGCGACGTCTCCCACCTCAACCTGCACAAGACGTTCTGCATCCCACACGGCGGCGGCGGCCCGGGCGTGGGTCCGGTCGCGGTGCGCGAGCACCTGGCGCCGTACCTCCCGACGCATCCGCTGCACCCCGTGGCGGACAGGCGCGACGGCATCGGTGCGATCAGCGCGGCGCCGTACGGCTCGGCGGGCATCCTGCCGATCTCGTGGGCCTACATCCGGATGATGGGCGCCGAGGGCCTGACCAAGGCGACGGCGGTCGCGGTCCTCTCCGCCAACTACATGGCGGCGCGCCTCGGCGACCACTTCCCGGTGCTCTACCGCGGCGACACCGGGCTGGTGGCGCACGAGTGCATCCTCGACGTGCGGGAGATCACCCGGCTGACGGGCATCTCGGTCGACGACGTCGCCAAGCGACTGGTGGACTACGGCTTCCACGCGCCGACCATGTCCTTCCCGGTCGCCGGCACGCTCATGGTCGAGCCGACGGAGTCGGAGGACCTCGCCGAGCTCGACCGCTTCTGCGACGCGATGATCGCGATCAAGGGCGAGATCGACCGGGTCGAGGCGGGGGAGTGGACGGTCGAGGAGTCGCCGCTCCGCAACGCCCCGCACACCGCCCGGGCCCTGGTCGGGGAGTGGGACCGCTCCTACGCACGGGAGATCGGGGTGTTCCCGGCGGGCATCGACCCGGACAAGTACTGGCCGCCGGTGGCTCGGATCGACCAGGCCTACGGCGACCGCAACCTGGTGTGCGCGTGCCCGCCGATCGACGCCTACGACGAGTGACGCACGACGCCGCGCTCCGGTCGGTCCAGGCGGTCGGCCGGCTGCCCTCCGTGTCCGCCGCGGTGGCGTACGGCGGGGCGGAGGCCTGGCGCGGTTCGGTCTCGGTGCTGGAGGGGATCAGCGCCGACACGTCCTACCGGATCGGATCCATCACCAAGACCATGACCGCGGTCCTCGTCCTGCAGCTTCGGGACGAGGGGCGGCTGTCACTCGACGACCCGGTGGGTCGGTTCGTCCCGGAGGCCGGGTGCGGCGACGTGACCCTGCGGGGCCTGCTGTCGCACACGGCCGGGCTGCGGAGCGAGCCGGTGGGACCGTGGTGGGAGCGGTCGCCGGGCGTCGCGACGGCCGAGCTCCTGGCCGCCAACCAGCACTGCGCTCGGGTGGCGTCCGACGGCGCGTACTACCACTACTCCAACCTCGGCTACGCGCTGCTCGGTGAGACGGTGGCGCGTCTGCGCGGCCGTTTGTGGTGGGACCTGGTCCAGGAGCGGCTGCTGGCTCCACTCGGCCTCACCGCGACGACGTACGACGCCCCGGACGACCACGCCCCCGGCCTGAGCGTCGACCACTTCGCCCACACGCTGACATCGGAGCCGCACGCCGACACCGTCGCCATGGCGCCCGCGGGCCAGCTGTGGAGCACGGTGACCGACCTGCTCGGCTGGGCGGACTTCCTCGCCGTCGGCCATCGCGACGTGCTCCGTCGCGAGACACTCGCCGAGATGACGCGCCCCGCGACGACTGCGGAAGGCTACGGCCTCGGTCTGCGCATCCTCCGCGGCCGGGACCGGACGCTGGTCGGCCACACCGGGTCGATGCCCGGCTTCCAGGCGTCGCTCTTCGTGGACCCCACGACGCGCGACGCCGTCGCGGTGCTGGCGAACGCGACCACCGGGCTGCGGCCCGAGCTGGTCCCGGTCGAACTGCTCGGCGATGACCCGGTCGAGGAGTGCGCGCCGTGGCGACCCTCGGTCGAGGTCCCGCGCGAAATCGCGCCGATCCTCGGGCTGTGGTTCTGGGGCAACACCGCCCTCGGGTTCGAGTGGTGCGGTGACGAGCTCGTCGTGCGCGACCTGCGCACCGGCAACGTGGAGTACCGCTTCGGGCTGGACGAGGGTGTGCTCGTCGGGACCGAGGGCTACCACCGCGGTGAGCCGCTGGAGGTGCGCCGCAAGCAGGACGGCTCGGTCAGCCACCTCGAGTGTGCGTCGTTCGTCTACACCCGCGTGCCCTACGACCCCGAGGTCACGATCCCGGGTGGTCATCCAGCATGATGGCCCCGTGAACGAGAACACGTTCCAGCTGGGCTGGTTCCGTCGCGATGGCGACACCTACACGCCGCTGCCGCTGGCCCAGAGCCTGTGGCGCGCCGACCAGATGCACGGCGTGGCGGTCAGCGGCCTGCTCGCGCGAACGCTCGAGCAGAGGGTTGCGGTCACGGGCCGCACGGACCTGGTGCCGGCGCGCTACCACGTGGACCTGTTCCGGCCGGCGCGGATGACCGCGACGACCAGCAGCGCGACCATCGTCCGCGAGGGCCCGCGGCTCCTGCTGCTGGACGCCGTCGTCGAGCAGGACGGCGAGGTCGTGGCCCGGGCCGGCGCGACGTTCCTCACGTCGTCGCAGAACCCGCCGGGCGAGGTCTGGTCCGCCGAAGACCGGCCGAGCCCGCCGCCGGCGGACGTCGCTCCGAGCACGGGCGAGCACCATGTCCCGATCTTCGCGAGCGGCAAGCCGTGGTCCGACGACTTCACCGAGCACCAGAATGCGGGCCGCCACCAGACGTGGCAGACCGCGATGCCGATCGTGGTCGACGAGGAGTGCACGCCCTTCCAGGCCGTCGCCTCGATCGCCGACGCGACGAGCATGGTGACGAACTGGGGCAGCGGGGGCGTCGAGTTCATCAACACCGACATCAGCCTGGCCATCGCCAGACTGCCCGAGAGCGCGTCCCTGGGGCTGCGCACCACCGACCACGTCGCGTCCGCCGGCGTGGCCGTCGGCACCGCCGAGGTCTTCGACCGGCTCGGACCGATCGGGACCGCGACCGTGACCTCCCTGGCGAACACCCGACGGACCGTCGACCTCTCCGCGTCCGAGTGGGACGGGTCGAAGGGAACGCCCGGCGTCTGAGGGCTACAACGCCTGGGAGACCGAGCTCATGTTGAAGTCGGGGATCCGCAGGGCTGGCGTGGCCGTGCGGCTGAAGTACTCGTCACCCCACTCGCGGCTGAAGCTCGGGACCGTCGCCGAGGCCGCGCTGAACCTGCGCAGCAGGTCGATCGGGCTCTCGTTCCAGCGGAAGTTGTTGACCGAACCGGTGATCTCGCCGCCCTCGACGAGGTAGACGCCGTCCCGCGTCAGGCCGGTCAGGAGCAGCGTCTGCGGGTCGACCACTCGGATGTACCACAGGCAGGTGAGGAGCAGCCCCCGCTCGGTGCCGGCGACCAGGTCGTCGACGGTCTCGACGACGCCGCCGGCCGCTCCGTCGATGGTCAGCGCGAGGTTGTCGACGTACGGCGTCACCGGCTGCTCGGTCAGGTGTGCGCTGTGGCGGGTCTGCACCAGCGAGGTCAGCACCCCGTCACGGATCCAGTCCGTCGGTCCCAGCTCGATGCCGTTGTCGAACACCGAGGTGGTCGGGCCGGAGGACGTCGCGATCGAGAACGGCGCGCAGGCCAGCCCGGGAAGCGCCGGGTCGGAGTGGAGCCGGACGCCCGGCGCGGTGATCTGCTCGCCGATCCGGGTGCCGGCCGGCCGCTTGCTGTAGACCGACTGACCCTCGTGGGCATCGCGTGCCCCGGCGTACCAGTAGGCGTCGATCATCAGGTCGGCCACCGAGCTCGGCGGCAGGATGGTCTCGTAGCGTCCGGCGGGCAGCTCGAGGCGGCGCCTGCCCCACTCGAGCCGCTTCTCCAGCTCGGCGTCGAGAGCCAGCGGGTCGACGTCGGAGAAGTCCCGGGTCGCGCCGCCGACCCAGGCGCTCCGGGTGAGCTCCGCGTCCTTGCCGGTGCAGGCGTAGTGGCCGGTGGGCTGGACATGGCGGAGACGCAGCCCGGTCGACGAGGCGAGGTAGGTGGTGGTCACGTCGTGGTCGACGAAGCCGTAGAGCACCCGGCCGGCCGCCTGGGCGCGGGAGAACGCCTCGCCGAGGGCCGGCGCGACGTCGCGGTAGACACCGATGTCGGTCGGTGCCGACGGTTCCGCCCAGTCCGGTGAGACGCGGTCGTCGACCAGCTCGGCAGCGTCCTCGGCCGGTTCTGCCTTGCGTGCGGCGGCATCGGCCGCAGCGACCAGGTCGGTCACCTGCTCCTTCGAGGTCGCACTCCCGCTGACCGACGCCGCCGCGACACCGCGGGCCGAGCGGACGAACGAGATGACCGTGACCGAGCGGTCCACCATGACCCCGTTGGTGGTCAGGGTGTTGTTCGCCCAGCGGAGGTTGGCGCTGGTGCTGTCGCTCAGCAGGACGATGCAGTCATCGGCCGAGGAGGCGGCCAGGGCCAGCTCGGCGAGATCCTGCGGAATGACACCGGTCATGCCTGCGCTCCTTCCTCGGTCGTGTTCAGCACTCGCACGTCGCGGAACAGCGACGTCGGGCAACCATGGCTGACGGCGGCGACCTGGCCAGGCTGCGCCTTGCCGCAGTTGAACGCGCCGCCGAGGAGCCAGGTGTCCGGGCCGCCGACCGCCGCCAGCGAGTTCCAGAAGTCGATGGTCGTCGCCTGGTAGGCGACGTCGCGCACCTGGCCGGCGAGCCTGCCCCCCTCGATCCGGTAGAAGCGCTGACCGGTGAACTGGAAGTTGTAGCGCTGCATGTCGATCGACCAGGAGTTGTCGCCGACGACGTAGAGCCCACGGTCGACCTGGCCGATCAGCTCCTCGGTGCTCGGTCCGTCGGCGGCGGCCTGCAGGGACACGTTCGCCATCCGCTGGATCGGGATGTGGCCGGGGGAGTCGGCGAAGGCGCAGCCGTTGGAGCGGCCCTGTCCGTCGAGCCGGTTGAGCTCCGGGAAGAGCGCCGCCATCGGCCGGTCGAGCTGGTAGCCGACGAACAGCCCGTCGCGCACGATGTCCCACTGCTGGGTGGCGACGCCCTCGTCGTCGTACCCGATGGTCGCGAGGCCGTGCTCCACGGTGCGGTCGCCGGTGACCTGCATGACCGGGGATCCGTACTGCAGTGTGTTCAGCTTGTCCGGGGTCGCGAACGACGTGCCCGCGTAGTTGGCCTCGTAGCCCAGCGCGCGGTCGAGCTCGGTCGCGTGTCCGATCGACTCGTGGATCGTCAGCCACAGGTTGGACGGATGGATGACCAGGTCGTAGCGACCTGCCTCCACGCTCGGCGCCTTCAGCTTCTCCTCGAGCAGGTCGGGGACCTCCGCCAGCTCGTCGTCCCACGGGTAGCCGTCGGTGACGTACTCCCAGCCGCGGCCGACCGGCGGCGCGATGCTGGCCATCGAGTCGAACAGGTCCTCGGTGGCGCCCATCGCCTCGAACCCCGGCTGCATCCGGATCCGCTGCTGGGTCGTGCGGGTACCGGCGAGGTCGGCGTAGTACTTGTTCTCCTGCACGGCGAGGAGGTACGACGACGCGTGCTGGACCGCGTCGTGGCGACGGAGCCGCTCGGTCCAGTCGATGAGCACTGCGGTCTTGTCGCCGGTGGGCACGTCAAACGGGTTCACGTCGTACGACGAGACCCAGGTGACGTCGTCGTACACCGGCTCGCGCGCGAGCTCGACGGGTCGGGTGGTCATCGCCGCCGCGACCTGCGCGACGCTCACGGCCGTCTCCGCCACGCGGCGCGCCTCGTCGTCGGTCAGGACGACACCGGATGCGAACCCCCAGGCCCCCGCGTGCACGACGCGGACCGAGAACCCGACCGCGTCGCCCTCGGAGGCTCCTTGGAGGGCGCGGTCGCGAACGGAGATGTGCTGGGTGCGGATCCGTTCGCCGCGGAAGTCCGCGTGAGTGGCGCCGAGGTCCGCGGCGCGGGCCAGGGCGACCTCACCGAGCCGACGGAACGGGAGGTCGAGGAAGGTCGGATCGAGCTGCCCGGATGCCATGGCGCGAAATCTAGCGGGACTCAGCCGGCCTGCGCGTCGTCCTCGACGATCTCCACGTCGACGGCCTCGAACTCGAAGGTGAGCTCCGGGCGCTCGACGTCGGCGATGACCTCGAAGTCCTGGGCTCGAGGCGCTTGGCCGGCAACCGTCTCGAAGTCCCCACTGGTGAGCGGCTTGGGCATGACGTCGATCTGGCCGACGGTGCCGAGGACGGCGGACTCGTCCATGTGGTCCAGCTTGCGGGCGGTGACCAGGACCCGGGTCTCGAGTGAGCTCGCGAAGGCGTTGTAGCTCTTGACGGTGGTCTCGAGGGACCGACGCAGCTTCTCAGCGTGGTCGGCGAGCTTGGCGATCCGCCGGTAGAGCTCGCGTCCGAGGTCGAAGAGCTCCTTGGCGTCGTCGGTGAGGACGTCCTGACGCCAGGTGAAGGCGACGGTCTTGAGGATGGCCCAGAGGTTCGTCGGCGTCGCGAGCACGACGCCCTTCCCGAAGGCGTACTCGAGCAGTGAGGGGTCGGTGTCCAGCGCCATCGACAACAGCTGCTCGTTGGGGATGAACGCCACCGTGAACTCGGGGCTCGCGGAGAGACCGGTCCAGTAGTTCTTCGCAGACAGGGCGTCGACGTGGTTGCGGACCCGCTTCGCGTGCTGGGCAAGGAGCTCCAGGCGTCGCTCGGGCGCGATCCCCGGCTTGTGGGCGTCGATGAAGGCGTTGTAGGGCACCTTGGCGTCGATCGCCATCTGCTTGCCGCCGGGCAGGTTGATCACCATGTCCGGGCGGCGCGCGCCGGAGTCGGCCTCGATCGAGTGCTGCACGTCGAAGTCGACCCGCTGCAGCAGGCCCGCGGACTCCACGAGCGTGCGCAGCTGGGTCTCGCCCCACACGCCCCGGACGGCGTTGTTGGTGAGCGCCGAGGCGAGGGTGTCGGCGGCCTTCTTGGACTCGGCGACGGTGTGCGCGGTGGTGCGCAGCTGCTCGGCGAGCTCGCCGTGCTGATGGGAGCGTTGCTGCTCCAGCTCCTCGACTCGGCGCTGCATCGCTCGCAGCTGCTCGGCCACCGGGGTGAGTGTCTTGAGGACCTGGTTGTGGCCGCCCTCGGCCTGCTCCCGCTCCCGCTGCGCCTGTCGGTGCTGGTCGACGAGCACCTTGTGCTGGTCGCGGGCGGCCTCCAGGGCGTCGCGGAGCTGCTCGACGGTGGCCATCGCGGCGGCGAGGTCGCTCTGCACGGCGGCGCGGGCCGCTGCCTCCTGCTCGCGCACGCGTGCGACCACGGCGTCCTGGCGGGCCATGGCCAGGTCGACCTCGTGGCGGACGATGGCGAGCTCGGCCTGGTGCCGGCCCGCGAGACGATCGAGCTCGACGGCATGCTCGCGCGCCGTGGCCTCCAGGTCGGCGGACGTGTCACGGATCATCGACTGACGGGCGAACCACCCCGCGGCGGCGCCGAGGAGTAGGCCGATCAGCAGTGCGACGATTTCCATGTGGAGCAGTCAAACAGGGCGGCCCGACACATCCGGTGCCCCCACGCCGGGGCGGCCGAGATGCTTGGTCCTCAGGCGTAGCGGACGGTCCGCCCGTCGCTGGTCCAGCCGAACAGGGCAAGTCCGGCCTCGCTGGCGAGACGGGCCGAGAGCCCGGTCGGCGCACCCACGGCGACGAGTGCGCCGACACCGCTCGCCACGGCCTTCTGCGCCAGCTCGAAACCGGCGCGGCCGCTCACCACGAGCGCGGCAGCCGATGGCGGGTCGCCGTGCAGCAGCCTGGACCCGACCGCCTTGTCCACCGCGTTGTGCCGGCCCACGTCCTCCCGGCACACCAGGAGCTCGCCGTCGGCTGTGAACAGGCCCGCCGCGTGCGCGCTGCCGGTGCGGGCGAAGAGCTCCTGATGGGGCCGCATGAGGCCGGGCAGGGACCGGACGACCGCGGGTGAGGGCAGCGCGCCGTCCCAGGCGGCGGCCGGACGGCGCGCCAGCACCTCGCTCACGCTGTCGGTTCCGCAGACCCCGCATGCGGAGGAGCCCGCGCTCAGCGCGTCGAGCTGCGTGGGCAGGCGAGGTGGAGCGGCCAGGAGGGTCACCGTGACGACGTTGAACTCCTGCTCGGGTGTCAGGTCACGGTCGGTGCAGTAGGCGACGCCCGAGGCGGACCCCAGGCCCTCGTGGTGCACCCAGCCGGCGGCGAGCTCGAAGTCGTTGCCCGGAGTGCGCAGCGTGGTCCACACCCGGCGTGCCGGCGCGCCCGGCCAGCCGAGCCGGATCTCCAGTGGCTCCTCCGTCAGCACCCGGTCCTCGTGGCGGCTGGGGGCCGGGCCGGCGTCGTACTCCGCTACGTGGACGCGGCCGGTGGGCCCGGGGCGGCGCTCCTTCACGGGAGCACCGCACGGAGGCGTTCCAGCTCGTCGACGCGGTCGGCCAGGCGGCGTCGTACGGCGACCGGGAGGTCGTGCTCCAGCGCGGCCTTCGCAGCGGCAGCGGTCGCGTCGTCGAGATGGGTGATGGGGAAGAACGCCTGCACCACCACCGCCTGCACCCAGCCCTGGTGCGCCGCGACGATGGCGTCCAGCTGCGAGAAGTAGGCGTCCGCGAACGGGGCGGTGACCTCCAGCTGGTCGGGCCGCCACATCCCGGCGCCCGCCGCGTCGATCTCGTAGTTGGCCACCGACACCTCGCCCGTCGCACGGGCCCAGGCGAACTCCTTGGCCTCGGCCGTGGGCAGTGACGCCACGGCGCGGGCGTGGGCGACGGTCGCGGAGCCGCTCGGCTCGGCGGCGAGCATCGCGTCGAGGGCGGTGCGGTCGGTGGCCCCGATCTCAGCGAGCCTGCGCCACGCCTTCCACCGCAGATCGCCGTCGGGCGCGATGCCGTCCGGCAGGCGTTCACCGGCCGCCCAGCGGTAGAGCTCCTCGGCGTCCGTGGCTGTCAGCACGGTCGCTCGGAAGGCCGAGAGCTGGAGCTCGGAGCCGGGCGCCGACCGCTCGCCGGCCCTTCGCACCGCCGCGTGGAATCGGGACAGGGTCCCCTCAGGGGCGAGGGGAAGCACGGTTCCGAGCACCCACGGCAGCAGGTTGCGGACACCGTCGGCGGTGTCCTCGACCGGGGGCGCCGCCGCGACCAGGTCGGCCACCTGTGCCGGGGACAGCACGCCGTTGAACAGGCCCATCCGCACGTTGTTCCACATCGACGCGCGCAGCTGGGGGTCCGCCATGTCCGCCGCCAGCGCGGGCAGGGCCGCCATGGTCAGCGGATCGGGCGGGCTGACCGCCCACGTGGTCTCGTGCGCGTCGATCAGCACGGGTGCCCGGCCGACCTCGACCGGAGCCTCCGGCCCGTCCACGACGAGCGGACGGACCTCCCAGCGCGCCCCGTCGTGGACCGCGATGTCCAGCTGGTGCCGGCGGTCCGCGGGATGGGCGTCGGGGGACGAGCGCCGGATCACGCCAGCAGGCCGGTCCAGGGTGAGCACGTCCGGCCCCGGCGTGAGCAGCCAGTCCCTCACGAAGCCGTCGAGGTCGACGCCGCCGGCCGCCCGGGCCCAGCTCGCGAAGAGATCGTGCATGGTCGCATTCCCGAAGCGGTGGCGGTCGAAGTGCTCACGGACCCCATCCAGGAACGCGTCGTCACCGAGGCGCGCCGCCAGCTGGCGAAGCACGTTGGAGCCTCGCGCATAGGAGATGCCGTCGAAGTTCTGCAGTGCGGCGAGCGCGTCGGGTGCGTCGTTGCCGGCGACCGGGTGCGTCGTCGGGCGCGAGTCCGCGGCGATGCCCCACACCCGCCGTGCGTAGGACTGGTGGAGCCATGCGTCGTGGTACTGCGTGACGTCGGCGGTCACCCGGTAGCCCATGTACTCGGCGAAGCTCTCGTTGAGCCAGAGGTCGTCCCACCAGCGCGGGGTGACGATGTTGCCGAACCACTGGTGCGCCATCTCGTGCGCGATCAGGGCGGCACGGAAGCTGCGGTCCGCGCGGGTGCTGCTGCCCTCGAAGAGCAGCGGGTCGCGGATCGTGATGCACCCCGGGTTCTCCATGGCCCCGGCGTTGAACTCCGGCACGAATGCCTGGTGGTAGTCGCCGAAGGGGTAGCGGACGCCGAACAGCCGGTGGAACTCGTCGAAGCACTGGCGGGTGAGGGTGAGCAGCTCGTCGGCCTCGCGGTCGAGCGTCCCGGCGAGGCTCCTCCGGGCGCTGAGGCCCAGCGGGATGCCGTCGTGCTCGTCGGTCAGCCGGTGATACGGACCGGCGACGATCGTGACGAAGTAGGTGGCCAGGGGCGGCGTGGGGCCGATCTCCCACCGTCGTACGCCGTCCTGCGCGCCGGCCTCTCGAGCCGGCGCGTTGCCGACGACCATCCAGTCGGCAGGCGCGGTCACCCGCATCGTGTAGGGCGCCTTCAGGTCCGGCTGGTCGAAGCACGCGAAGACCGACGGTGCCGCGTCCATGAAGGACATCCCGTAGACGTAGGCCAACCCGTCGGCCGGGTCGACCATCCGGTGCAGACCCTCGCCGTCGTTCCGGAAGCCCATCGTCGCGTCCACCACCAGCTCGTGCTCACCGGCGCCCAGCTCCAGGGCAAGTCGGCCGCGATCGAGCAGCTCCGGGCGCAGGGGCAGACCGTCGAGGGTCACCGCGTGCAGTGCCCGCGGCTTCACGTCGAGGAACGTCTCCACCGGTTCGGAGGAGAAGCGGATCGTGGTGCGGGACCGGAAGACCTCGTCGGCGACGCTGAGGTCCAGCTCGACGTCGTACGACGCCACGGTGAGCGCCGCGGCCCGGTGCTCGGCCTCGGCGCGGGTGAGGCTGCGGGAGTCGGTGGAGATGCTCGTCACGCTTCCAGCCTAGGGACGGAGGGGGCACCGCGATGTGGCAACCTTCGGACCATGCGTCCGTGGACCGAAGTACCGCAGCAGCAGGGGCGGCGGTTCGTGATCACCGGAGCCAACGGCGGGCTGGGCCTGGAGACCGCGCGCATCCTCGGCTCCCGGGGCGCCTCGATCGTGATGGCCTGTCGCAGCGTCGAGAAGGGCGAGGCCGTGGCGCCGACGGTGCCGGGCCACGACGAGGGCCGGGTGGAGGTCCGGCGGCTCGACGTCAGTGACCTGGACTCGGTCAGGAGCTTCGCGGCCGCGCTTCACCAGGACGACCGTCCCGTCGACGTGCTCATCAACAACGCCGGGGTGCTCGGGGTGCCCTACGCCCTCACGCCCGAGGGCGTGGAGATGCACTTCGCGACCAACTACCTCGGCCACTTCGCGCTCACCAACCTGCTGGTGCCGCTGCTGACCGACCGGGTGGTGATGCTCGGATCGCGGGAGCACCGCTCGGGCAGCCGGGCGCTCGATCTCGACGACCTCGGCTGGAGGCGACGCCCCTACCGGGCGTTCGCGGCGTACGGCGCCTCCAAGCTGGCCGACCTGCTGTTCATGGTCGAGCTCGACCGTCGTCTCACCCGGGCGGGCTCGCCGCTGCGTGCGGTCGGGACGCATCCCGGCGCCTCCGTCAGCCGGATCACCAGCGGGTCGGCCAACCCGCTGGTGAGCGCAGTCGGGGTCTTCGGGCAGCGGCTGGTGAGCATGCCGGCCTGGCGCGGCGCTCTGTGCACCGTCTACGCGGCGACGATGGACGTCCCGGGCGGCACCTACATCGGACCGCACGGCAGGACCGAGCTCTGGGGCTGGCCGGCGCCCGCCCGGATGGCGCCGGCCGTCGGGGACACCGACCTCGCCCACGCGCTGTGGGCGAGGTCGGTCGAGCTCACCGGGGTGGACCTGCCGGCGGGGTCGTCCTGATCAGTCGACGCTGACGGTCTCGAAGGTGACCGGGGTCTTCGGGCGGCCGTCCTCCGGGCCCATCTCCGGGGTGACGCCGGCCTCGGCGGCCTTGGCGATCCGGGCGACCGTGTCGGCGTCGACCGTGCCGAAGACCGTGTAGGACGGGTCCAGGCCGGTGTCGCCGTACACGATGAAGAACTGCGACCCGCCGCTGTCGGGGTCCTGTGCCCGCGCCATCGCCAGGGTGCCGGCCGGGTAGGTCTCGGTGCCGTCGAACTCTGCCGGGACGGTGTAGCCGGGTCCGCCCATGCCGGTGCCGTCCGGGTCGCCGCACTGGAGCACCTGGAAGCCGGGCCTGGTCGTCAGCCGGTGGCAGGACGTGCCGTCGAAGTACTCCTGCTCGGCGAGCGAGACGAACGAGTTCACCGTGCACGGCGCCCGGTCGGCGTCGAGGGTCGCCTTGAACTCTCCGACCGAGGTGGTCATCGTGACCGGCACCTGACCCGACGCGGTCGGCTGCGAGGGCGGCAGTTCGACATCGGAGGAGGTGCCGTCGGGCTCGTAGGTGCAGGGCCCCTCCGACGCCGCCGCATCCGACGGGCTCGTGTTGTCCCCCGCCGACGCGTCGTCGGAGCAGGCGGAGAGCGGGGCGAGCAGGAGCAGGGCCGGCACAGCGGCGCGCAGGGAGGAACGCATGGGGGGACGCATGGGCCGCATCGTACGCAGTCTCCCCCCACCACCCGGGCGTAGGTTGAGGCACATGGACCTCGGCATCCACTACGCGAGCTTCACCCACCCCCAGTGGGAGTCCACCTTGGTCGGTCGGCTGACCGACACCGCCACGATCGCCGACGAGGGCGGCATCGCACTCTTCAGCGTGATGGACCACTACTTCCAGATGGGCCGGCACCACGGCGCGCACGACGGAGCGCACGAGCCGATGCTCGAGGGCTACACCACCTTGGGCTATCTCGCGGCGGTCACGAAGCGGATCGACCTCGGCCTGCTCGTCACCGGCGTGACCTACCGCCACCCCGGCGTCCTGGCGAAGGTCGTCTCCACCCTCGACGTCCTGTCGGACGGTCGGGCGTGGCTCGGCCTCGGCGCCGGGTGGTACGAGCGCGAGCACCGCGGGCTCGGCATCCCGTTCCCGCCGATCGCCGAGCGCTTCGAGCGGCTGGAGGAGACGATCCGGATCGCCGAGCAGATGTGGAGCGACGACGACGGCCCGTTCGACGGCGAGCACTACCGGCTGGCCGAGACCATCTGCCGGCCGAGGCCGGTCCGCGGTCGGGTGCCGCTGATGGTGGGCGGCCAGGGCGAGCGCAAGACCCTGCGGCTGGTCGCGCGGTACGGCGACGCGTGCAACCTCTTCACCGGCGAGGGCGTTCCCGGTGTCGCCCACAAGCTCGACGTCCTCCGGCGGCACTGCGACGAGCTCGGCCGTGACTACGAGCGGATCCGCAAGACGGTCCTCTGGTTCGGAGATCCGGTGGCCGACCGGGACGGCTTCCTCAAGGAGATGGAGCAGTACGGCGAGCTCGGCGTCGACCTCGCGACGATGATGCCGCCGACCGGGGTCGACCCGGAGTCGTGGGCCGAGGCGCTCGTGACGGACGTGCTGCCTCAGGTGGGGGAGCCTTGGCCATGACGGTGTGGAGGGCGATCGGGATCGCCGCGACGGGCCTCCTCCTGGTCGCGTGCTCGTCGTCCCCCCGCGAGTCGGGGGAGTCCGGCCCGGAGCCGACCTCCACCGCGCCGTCTCCCGCACCGGAGTCCTCGCCACCGTCCGCGTCCAGCGGGTCGGCGGCGGACACCGCCTCGCCGGATGCCGGCCCGGAGCCGTCCGACGGCCGACCCCGCCGGGCGACGCTGACGATCAGAAAGCTCGGGATCGACGACCTCGTGGTGGTGCCGTACCGGGGCAGGACCGACGACGCGCCGGGGACCGAGATCCAGGACCGCGGCCTCGCCGCGAGCCCGTTCGGGCCCGAGGGCGGCGTCGGCCCCGGCGGGATCGGCAACTATCAGGTGACCGCGCATCGGCTGTCCTCGACGCAGGCCTTCGTGGACCTGCCGAGGCTGCGGCGCGGCGACCGGGTGGTGGTGGAGGTGGGGGAGCGGCGGTACGTCTACGAGATCACCGCGACCCGGCGGACCTCCTTCCGGTCGCCGGCGTCGCTGCGCGCACAACGCGCGGCGGTGCCGGGGTGGCCCGGCGCCGAGCCGACCCGGGCGATGATCACGCTCTCGACGTGCGCGACCCAGGAGGACCATGCCGCTGGGAACTACTGGGCGGACGAGCTCGACAACCCCGAGCACCGGATCGACAAGATCGGGGTGCTGGTCAGCAGCTCCTGATGTCACGCACCGGCGATCCTCCTGTTGATCGCCCGCAGCAGCCAGCCGGGCGTCATCGCCGAGGCGGCCATCAGCGCCGTGGCCTGCCGACCCACCGCCCGGTGCACGGCGCGGGGAAGCCGGTGCGGCCGGACGACGGCGTACACCTCGTCGGCGACGTCCTGCGGCGTCAGCCGCACGCCGAGCGACCGGCTGGCGGCGATGTCCATGTCGGAGGTCATGGCGGTCTTGACGAACAGCGGCCACACCGCACGCACGGTGATGTCCTCCCTCGCCCACTCGAGGTCGAGTGCCTCGGTGATGCCGCGGACGGCGAACTTGGTGGCGGAGTAGGTGGCGAGCTCCGGTTGGCCGTAGATCGCGCTGGCGGAGGCCAGGTTGACGACGTGCGCGCCGGGCGTGGCACTCAGGAGCGGATAGGCGGTGTGACAGCCGTTGAGCACGCCTTTCACGTTGACGTCGACGAGCGCGTGCTGCGCCTCCAGCGGGATGTCCGCGAACGGGCCGCTCCGCAGGACTCCGGCGTTGTTGACGAGGACGTCGAGGCGTCCACCGGCGTGGCCGCTGAACTCGTCCAGGCGGGTCCGCCACGCCGCCGGGTCGCTGACGTCGAGCTCGCCGGTGACCACCTCGCCCCGGCCGGTGCCCAGCACCGGGCCCAGGTCGGAGGCCAGGGTCGCGAGCCCGGCCAGGTCGACGTCGTACGCGCCGACCAGGTAGCCCTCCCGCGCGAAGCGCGAGGCGATGGCACGGCCGATGCCGGCGGCGGCGCCGGTGATGAAGACGGAGGGTCGGGTCATGCCGCTCAGTATCACTTGTGAAAACATTCACAAACGAGTGAGTCCACCGCACCGGCCGCGTAGGTTCGAAGCGTGGTGGCCGCCGACCTCGTTGCCCAGCTGACCCAGCTCGCCCAAGCGGCCGAGCCCGCAGGCCTGCTCCCGGCCCGCCAACAGATGGCGCTGTCGCTGGGCTGGCACATCGTCCTGGCGTGCTTCGGGGTCGCCTTCCCGGCGATGATCTTCGTGATGCACCTGCGGGGGATCCGGCGGGACGACCCGGTGGCGCTGGGCCTGGCGAAGCGCTGGGCGAAGGTCTCCGCGGTGCTGTTCGCGATCGGCGCCGTGTCCGGCACGGTGCTCAGCTTCGAGATGGGACTGCTCTGGCCCGGCCTGATGGGAACGTACGGCGACGTGCTCGGGCTGCCCTTCGCGTTCGAGGGCCTGGCGTTCTTCCTCGAGGCGATCTTCCTCGGGATCTACCTCTACGGCTGGGGCCGGATGCCACCGAGGCAGCACGTGCTGATGGTGCTGCCGATGGCCGTGACCGGCGTGGTCGGAACCTACTGCGTGCTTGCGGTGAACGCGTGGATGAACGTCCCGACCGGTTTCCGGATCGTCGACGGCCAGGTCACCGACGTCGAGCCGTGGGCGGTGCTGTTCAACCAGCACGCCTTCCTCCAGTTCGCGCACATGTGGGTGGCGGCCTACATGGTCGCCGGCTTCACGATCGCCGGCGTGTACGCCGTCGGCATGCTGCGCGGCCGGCGCGACGAGCACCACCGGCTCGGGTTCCTCGTCCCGTTCGTCTTCGCGAGCATCGCGGCCGTCGCGCAGCCGTTCGTGGGACACGTGCTCGGTGCCGGCCTGGACGAGCGCCAGCCGGCGAAGCTCGCGGCCTTCGAGCTCGCCGAGACCACGGAGAGCCCGTCGCCGCTGCGGATCGGCGGCGTCCTCGTCGACGGCGAGGTCCGCTACGCCCTCGACATCCCCTACCTCGGCTCCCTGATCGCGATGAACTCCCCGAGCGAGCCGGTCCCCGGACTCGACGAGATCCCGGAGGCCGACCGCCCGCCGGTCAACCTGACCCACTGGGCCTTCCAGACGATGGTCGGGATCGGCTCGCTGCTGATGCTCTCCTCGGTGGCCTTCTGGGTGCTCCGGCGACGCGGGAGGGACCTGCTCGAGAGTCGCCTGTTCCTGCGGTTCGCGGCCGCAGGCGGTCCGCTCGCCGTGCTGGCGATGGAGGCCGGGTGGATCGCCACCGAGGTGGGGCGGCAGCCGTGGATCGTCTACGGCGTGATGCGCACGCCGGAGGCGGTGGGTGACTACACCTCCCGGCTGTGGTGGCTCCTGGGCACCACCTCGCTGGTCTACGCGGCGATGACGGTCGGCGCGGTCGTCGTACTCCGCTCGATGGCGCGGCGCTGGCGGGCGGGTGAGGCGGAGCTGCCGAGTCCGTACGGACCGGAGTCCCGGCTCTGGGACACCGAGACGGCAGAGGAGCGCCGATGAGCCTCGAGGTCGCGGTCGCGGCCGCGCTGTTCGTCGGCGTTGTCGCGTACGCCGTGCTCGGGGGCGCCGACTTCGGATCCGGGTTCTACGACCTGACCGCAGGCGGGAGCCGCCGCGGTGCGGAGCTGCGGACGCTGGTCGACCACAGCATCGGGCCGGTCTGGGAGGCCAACCACGTGTGGCTGATCTACGTCCTGGTCATGTGGTGGACCGGCTTCCCGACGTCGTTCGCCGCGGCGATGACGACGCTGATCCTCCCGCTGCTGCTGGCGCTCCTGGGCATCGTGCTGCGCGGCGCGAGCTTCGCCTTCCGCAAGTACGCCGCGACGCTCGGACAGGCGCGGCTGTTCGGAGCGGTGTTCGCGCTGTCGTCGGTGCTGACGCCGTTCTTCCTCGGCACCGTCGCCGGCGGCCTCGCGTCCGGCCGGGTGCCGGCCGACGGACACGGTGACCTCTGGTCGTCGTGGATCAACCCGACGTCGCTCTTCGGCGGGGTGATCGCGGTCGGCACCTGTGCCTTCCTCGCCGGCACCTTCCTGGCGGCGGACGCCGCCCGCAGCGCCAGCACCCGGCTGGCGGAGCAGCTGCGGGGCAGGACGCTGGCCGTCGGCGCCCTGACGGGTGCGGCGGTCTTCGCCGCGCTGGTGCCGATCCAGCGGGACGCACCGACGCTGGCCGACGGCCTCGAGGGACGCGCCGCGCCGCTCGTCGTGGTGTCGGCGCTGGCCGGCGTGGCGACCCTCGTGCTCCTGTGGCGGCGCCGGTTCGCACCGGCTCGCCTCACGGCGGTGGTCGCCGTCGCAGCCGTGGTGTCCGGCTGGGGCGTCGGCCAGTACCCGTGGCTGCTGGTGGACGAGGTGACGATCGAGGACGCGGCCGGAGCGCCTGCCACCCTCCAGGGATTGCTGGTCGCGGTCGCTCTGGCGGCGGCCCTGGTCGGCCCGTCGCTCTACTACCTGTTCCGGCTCACCCAGTCGGAGGAGTGGACGCACTGACCGGCCGGACGACCCGGCCTGTCTGGGCTCAGTCGGTCATGTCCCGGACGAACTGCCCGAAGCCAGGGATGCTGAAGGTCAGGTAGCCGCGCTGGGGCGCCTCGACCAGGCCCTTGTCGAGCAGGTTGCGGCGGTCCACGCTCAGCGCGCGTGTCGACACGCCGAGGGCGTCGGCGATCTCGGACCGCTTGACCACGTCGTTGCCGCTGGTGGCCATCGCCTGCAGGAAGGAGCGCTCGGCGGCGGTGGCGTTCTCCCAGCGGGCCCGGAAGAGGGCGTTGACGCCCGACTCCACGTCGGGGGTGCCGCGACGGACGTCGGCGGCGTCGAGAAGGGCGCCCTTCGCGGGCTGGGCGGCGAACCAGGTGGCCTCGCCGACCAGGTGGAGGAAGTGCGGGTAGCCGCGCGCGGCGCCCACGGCGAGGTCGAGTGCGGCCGCGCTCCATCGCACGCCGAGCTCGGCCGCCGGCTTGACCAGCAGCTCCCGCGAGGTCGCCTCGTCGAGCACGGTCAGCGACCGCTCCGTCGTGCGCTCGCCGAACGTGGCGGCGTGGGTCAGGTGGCTGACGGCCGATGGCAGCCCGGCGCCGATGATGGCCAGCGGGAAACGCTCGCGCTGGCCGGTCATGTTCTGCGCGGCGTTGAGGAGCACGGCCGCGTCCGGAAGGTGGGCGGCGTGGATCTCGTCGATCAGGACGAGCAGGCCGACACCACCGAACTCGCGGGCCAGGGTCGAGGTGGTGAGGAAGAAGTCCTCGAGCGGCCCGACGAGCGCGGCCGGCACGGCCGGTCGCCGTCCGGGCGACACCTTCGCCGACAGCTTCGCCACGCCGACGCCGACCTCCACGCCGAGCTCGTCGATCCGGGCGCCCCGCGGCTCGTCCAGCGCGCCGACCCCGACCAGCTCGCGTCGTACCGAGTGCAGGACGTCGCCGAGGAACGGCTGGTCCTTCACGCACGACGACCACGCCGTCACGAAGCCCCCGGCGGCCGCATCGGCCTGCACCGCGCGCAGCAGCGAGGTCTTCCCGACGCCGCGCGGCCCGGCGAGCACGGTCAACGGGCCCATCATCTCGCCGTAGGCGATCACCCGGGCGAGCCGATCGCGGAGACGCTCCATCTCGGTCTCGCGGCCGACGAAGACGCGCGGCGGCGCCTCGCCCGGCGTGTAGGGATTCGGCAGCATGGGGGACCCCTTGATCGATGACACTTCTTTATACTTAGCAAGGAGTATAAAGATCGGTCAGACACTACGGGCGTCGTATCTGTACGGTCCCGAGCATGAGCAACGGTCTGGTCGTGATCACCGGCGGGAGCAGGGGCATCGGAGCGGCCACGGCGCGTCGAGCGGCGGCTGGGGGATGGGACGTGCTGCTGACCTACCGGACGAACGCGGCCGAGGCCGCGCGGGTAGCGGCCGAGTGTCGCGAGGCCGGGCGATGGGCGGAGGCCAGGCCGCTCGACGTCGCGGTCGAGGCTGAGGTCGTGCGGCTCTTCGGCTCGCTCCCCGCCGAGGCCGGTGCGTTGCGCGGACTCGTCAACAACGCGGGCGTGGTCGCCCCGGCGGCCACGGTCGCGGAGATGGATGCCCGCCGGATCCGACGCCTGCTGGACGTCAACGTGCTGGGCGCGTTCCTCTGCGCGCGGGAGGCGGTGCGGCTGATGTCGACGGCGGGCGGCGGCGGGGGCGGTGCGATCGTGAACGTCTCATCCCGCGCGGCGGTGCTGGGCTCGGCTGGGGAGTACGTCGACTACGCGGCCTCGAAGGCAGCGGTGGATGCGCTCACCCTGGGTCTCGCCCGCGAGGTCGCGGGGGAGGGGATCCGCGTCAACGCGGTGCGACCGGGCCTGATCGACACCGAGATCCACGAGCCTGGCCGGCTCGACCGGCTAGCTCCGACGACGCCGATGGGGCGTTCGGGAACGGCTGACGAGGTCGCCGAGGCGGTGTGCTGGCTGCTGTCCGAGGCGGCGTCGTACACCACCGGCTCGTTCCTGGACGTGAGCGGCGGGCGCTGAAGGGCGGGCCGGTCGCGCGCTGCCGCGACAGGGGATACCGTGGCGCGCAACCAAACGTTGCAGGAGGTTGGCATGGAGTTCGGGGCCATCGAGCGGGAGATCTACGTCGACGCGGCGCCGGAGGTCGTCTTCGAGGTGGTGAGCAGGCCCGAGCACGTCCGGGAGTGGTGGCCGGATGACGCGCGGTACGACCTGACGCCCGGGTCGCCGGGGGAGATCGTCTTCGGTGACCCCGACGCCGACGGCGTCGCCGTCGCCTTCACCGTGGTCGCCGCGCGCCCACCCCGGCTGTTCTCGTTCCGCTGGACCCATCCGGTGGGCGCGACCGCAGCCGCGGGGAACTCCCTCCTGGTGACCTTCGACCTGATCCCGTCCGGTGACGGGACCCTGCTCAAGATGACCGAGACCGGGTTCCGCGAGATGGGCTGGGAGGTCGCGGTCCTCGAGCAGCAGTACCGCGAGCACTCCGTCGGCTGGGACCACTACCTGCCGCGGATCGCGCCCTACCTCGCCTCACTGGAGGTCCCGCGGTGAGCGCCTCGCTGGTGGAGGACGTCGACGACGAGCTCTGGTCCGCAATCGGGGAGCCGACCCGGAGGCGGCTGCTCGACCTGCTGCTCGACTCGGGGCCGGCCACGGCCACCTCCCTCAGCGAGCAGCTGCCGGTGACGCGCCAGGCGGTCGCCAAGCACCTCGCCGTCCTCGATCGGGTCGGCCTGGTCACGGCGACGCCGTCGGGCCGCGAGCGGCACTACCGCGTCGACCGGGCCCAGCTCGAGCGCGCCGCGGCGCAGCTCAACTCCGTCGGTAACACCTGGGACGCGCGACTGCGCCGGATCAAGCGGATCGCGGAGGCCATCGACAAGGTCAAGTGACGCCGTCGGCTCAGCCCAGGACGGAGATGATCACCTTCGCCCGGGCGTGCTCCTGCTCGAGATAGCTGATCGCCGCCGGCGTGTCGACCAACGGGAAGGTGCGGTCGATCGCGGGGGAGAGGTAGCCGGATTCGACCAGGTCGCGAAGCGCCGCCAGGTGGGACGCACTGGGCGCAGTCTCGAGCACCACGACCCGGTCGTGGATGAACGGCGCCACCAGCTTCGCCTTGACGATCAGCGCCATCGGCCCGGCCAGGCTGCCGCCCTGGAACACCCCGCCTCCGGAGAGCACCACGACGCCCCCGGGCGCCAGCACCCGGCGGAGCGATCGCAGGGAGTGGTTGCCGACCAGGTCCAGCACCACGTCGTACGACGCACCGGTGCGGGTGGCATCCGTGCGGGTGTAGTCGATGACCTCGTCGGCGCCCAGGGCGGTGACCAGCTCGGCGTTGCGCGCGCTGCAGACCCCGGTGACGTGGGCGCCCAGCGCCTTCGCGATCTGTACCGCGAACGTGCCGACGCCGCCTGACGCGCCGTTCACCAGCACCCGCTGGCCAGGGGCGGTCTCGGCGGCGTCGCGCAGGCCCATGAGGGCGGTGGTCGCGGCCAGGGGCAAGGCGGCCGCCTGCTCGAACGTCAGCCCGGCCGGCATCCGGTCGACGCACCCTCGGCGGGCGACGGCGTACTCGGCGAACGCACCCTCGGACTCTCCCAGATCGCCGTACACCCGGTCGCCCACCGCGAGGTCGCCGATCTCTGTGCCGACGGCCTCCACGATGCCGGCGACATCGCGGCCGCGCGCCTGACCGCGGGGGCGGCTCATGGCGACGCGCGCGAGCCGCGGGTCGCCGCGCATCACGTGCCAGTCGTAGGCGTTGACCGAGGCGGCGTGCACCCGGATCAGCACCTGGTCGGCCGCAGGCTCGGGCGTCCGGAGGTCCTCGAGGCGGAGTTGCTCCGGCCCGCCGTAGCAGTGCTGCACGATTGCCTTCATGCGCAGTGACGCTAGGTGTGGGCGCGCACCGGGCGCATCGGGGAAAGCCCTGAGGGTTCCCCCGGGCGTGCACGGCTGCGGCAGCCGGTCAGCCGGGGTCAGCACGCCAGGTCTGCCGGGGCGCGTAGCCCGACCGGCGGAGCCAGTGCTCGGTGTAGAGGATCCTCGTCGGGGTGACGATGGTGATCGGATCGGTCGGCGGGGCGTCGAGGGGGCGTCCCCGCTCGACATGGTCCGACTGCCACCGGAACGCCTCCCAGTAGCGGTCGGCCACGGGGTCGTTCCGTTCGAGGGTCCGAGCCGTCCCGAACAGCTGGGCTCCACGGCTGCTCGCCTGGCCGACGAGCGGTGCGAAGACCGCTGCAGAGATGCGGGGGTCCCGCACCAGGTTGCGGGACTTCCTCGACTCGTTCCAGCTGCTGTAGAAGATCTCGAGACCGAGGCTGAAATACCGCACGGGCGTCGCGGAGGGCGAGCCGTCGGCGTTGATGGTGGCGACGACGGCCATGTTCTGCGTCGAGAGCAGGTTCAGGATCCGGTCCTCTAGCTCCTCGCGCGGCAGCTGTCGATCCGGAGCGGGGCCGACGAGCCATGGGTTGGTGAGCGGCACCGGGATCTCCTGTCGACGATCTGGGCGAACTGCCCGTCTGCGCACGAGCGATGATCCACCGTCGCCGGTTCGTGGACAAACGGCCGTAGCGCTTGCCGTCGGGCCGAGGACGGTCCGTGTGCGTCTGCAGGCGTCAGGCGCGCTCGACCGGCTGGCGCAGAATCGTTCGCAGCTTCGAAGGCTCGACCTTCCGGGCGTCACTGAGATAGATCTCGTGGTGCCTGCCGGTCATCCGCAGTCCGGACGTGGGGATGAAGTCGTCGTGGAGGTCGGCGAGCACCTCGGCCTCGTCGTCGTAGGACCCGATGTGAAGGGTTTGCACGCACTGCCCTTCTCGGAGCGTGTCCAACCGGATCCTCTCCAGGCCGGGCGCCCGCTTCTTCGAGGCCGCTGCCTTGGTGACCGCGTCGTCGAACATAGCGCTCGTGATCCAGTCCGGGACCATGATCATCGCCGTCCAGCACCACTGGGACTTGTCCCGCGCTGAGGTGAATGCCGCCATGTCCGACGCCCACCACAGGGCCTCCAACGGCATCACGACGTAGTCCTTGCCGAAATCCTGCTTGCTCGCGAACTTGAGCTTGTAGGCGACGGGGTAGAGCGAGGAGATGGCATCGGCGTACTCCGTCGAGACGTTCGGATCGCCGCGGCCGTCGATCATCAGGTACTGCAGCGGAGGTACGTCGACGATCCGGAACTCGCGGTGGCGCGCGCGATACGAGTCGAGGGTCTTCTTGAAGTCCGTCTTCAATCTCATCCGCCTGCTGGTCGTTCGATGGGCATCACTTCGTGGCTGTGGCTAGGGCCGTGAGGCCGCCCGCCATGCCGAGCATCGCCGAGCGCGCCACCGGTCGGCTACCCATCACGGCCGGGGACGGCATGCGCATGATCGTCACCGCGACTGCTGGGAACCGTGGCCACCCGCTGCGGGGCGGTGGCGCGGGCCACGAGGGCGCCCGCCAGTCCGGCGATCGCCGCCACCACGATCGCGCGGCGCACGCCGAGGCTGTCGGCCAGCAGCCCGACGAGCGGCGGCCCGCCGAGGAAGGCGGTGTAGCCGATCGAGCTCACCACCGCGACCCGTCCCGCCGAACGCCGTTCGTCGTCGGCGGCCGCGCTCATGCCGAGCGGGAAGCCGAGAGACGCCCCGACGCCCCACAGCGCGGCTGCCGCCAGAGCGCCAGGAAGGCCGGGGGACCAGACCACGCCGGCGACGCCGAGAGCCACCAGCACGCCGGTGATGCGCAGCGTGGCGACCCGCCCGAGCCGCTCGACGACGGCCCCGCCGAAGATTCGGCCGAGGGTCATGGCGGTCACGAACACCGCGAACCCAGCCGCAGCCAGGGACTCCCCGGCGTCGTACCCGTCGACGAGCGCCAGCGCCACCCAGTCGTTGGCAATGCCCTCACACAGGGCGAAGGCGAGGACGACGAGGCCGATCATCAGGGTGCGCGGCTCTCGCCAGGCGGTGAGCACGCTGGGGGAGCGCTCGGCGTCGGGGTCCTCGATCTCGACCGGGGTGAAGGACCGGACGGCCACGGGCACGGCAGCCAGCACCACCACGGCTGTGCCGACCAGCTGCGCCGGCAGGCCGATGTCGAAGTGCGCGCAGCCGGCCCCGAGGAGAGCGCCCATCACCGTGCCGGCGCTGAAGCCCGCGTGGAAGCGGGGCATGAGGGTGCGGTCCAGCTGCCGCTCGACGTCGGCGCCCTCGACATTCATTGCAACGTCCCAGGCGGACGTGCCCATCCCGTAGACGAGCATGCCGACCCCGACCACGGGGATGGCGGTGGCCGCGAGCCCGGCCGCCATCACACTAAGACCGCCCGCAGCCAGCAGGCACGTGAGCAGGATGGTGCGCGCCGGCCCGATGCGCGACACGACGGCGCCGGACAGGGGGAGCGCGACCACCGTGCCGGCGGACAGGCAGAGCAGCAGCAGGCCGACCTGGCCCGGGGTGAGGTCGAGGCCGTCCCTGATCGCCGGCACCCGCGACACCCACGAGGCGAACGCGAGGCCGTTCAGGACGAAGACGGTGGCGACGGCAACCTTGGCGCGCTCAGTGGTGGACACGTGCTACAGGCTACGGAGCGGCGCCGACACGCGACCACCGCATTTGAGCCCGTCGGATGACTCTTCCGGTTGTGTCCGACGCCGGCCGGGTGGTGAGCGAGCCTGCTCAGCCGATGCTCCCTCAACGCGGCAGAAAATCGCGCTGGCGGACGGTGCTCACCCGCCGCGCTTACGCGCGGTCGGTGAACGCCCAGTCGACGCCATCCTCGCCCTGGTCGTCGAAGGCGGGGTCTCGTCGCAAGCCGATCTTTGTGGCGACCCTTTGACTGGCTAGGTTCGTGGGGCGAACGCGGGCGACCACGAGTTCGGCAGGGAGCGACTCCTGCGTCCAATGCAACAGGGCGGCGGCGGCTTCCGTGGCGTAGCCACGTCCCCAGGTCGAGGGATGAAAGCGGTACATGAGGTTGAGTACGCGGCCTCCGTGGATCGTCATCCACCGGACACCGCAGTTGCCAACCAGTCGACCAGTCTTCTCTTCGAAGACGCAACAGTTTCCGAACCCGTGTCGCTCCCAATGTCCCAGCCAGTGCCTCACCAGCGTCTCGACGTCCTCGAGCTCCGTCACCAGATCTGACGGGTTGTGCTGGACGACCGACGGATTCGACAGGATTCCGAGGATCGCTACGGCATCAGCCTCAGCCGGTTGCTGCAGCGACAACCGTTCGGTCAGTAGGCGAACGGGCTGCCGGGGCACCTCGGCAATGTACTCGTGACGCATCCACGCCAGCACTTCATGTACGTCCGCTTCTCGGGCCATGAGAGCGCGGTGTGAGCGCTACGCAGGGGGCGACCAAGAGGCGAAACGCAGACCTCGGTCTGACATAATGTCACTTATCGGCGAATAACCCCGACGAGTCGAAACGCGGGCCACCAGCGCCTGCGGCTCTCAGCGGGCGAGGTTGACGCCGAAGACCAGGGCGGGGCCGCCGTTCTTGTGGACCTCGTGCTCGAGCACCATGCCGATCTTCGCCGCTACGCCCTGCGAGGCCACATTGTCCGGCCGGATGATCGCGATCAGGTGTTCAACGCCGGCGTCCCGGGCCCCGTCACACACAGCGGCGGCTGCCTCGGCGGCGTAGCCCTGGCGTCGGCGGTCCGAGCGGACGTGCCAGCCGGCCTCGACGAACCACTTTCCCTCAACCTCCTGCATTGTCAGACCGCAGTCGCCGACGAACACGCCCGAGTGGGACTCAATGATCCAGAGTCCGAACCCGTGTTCGGCGTAGTTCCGACGGTTCCACTCGAGCCAGCCCGCCGGCCCGCGGGAGCCGCCGAGGTCCAGGGTCGCGATGTCAGAGAAGTCTGCCTCGGTCATCTCTCGAAACCGGAGCCGAGGCGTAGCGGCCGGCAGCACGAGAGGCACGGTACGGGAGACGGAGCTCTTCCTGGCTCATCGACTCCCGTGCCCACCGGTTCGTGAACAGGGACTGGTCCGGGGAGCTGCGTAGGTGTTCACTCGCCGGACGATTCCGCACCGACCCGGCTATCGACCTAGTCTCCGACGCATGACTGAGTACCAGGTGACCCGGTGGCGCGAGCTTCCGTCGATGGTCGCGGCCCGGGCAGGCGACGAGATCGTGAAGTCAGAGCTCGCACCGCGGTTCCAGGAGGCGATCGATGAGGCAGCGATGCGGCTCGGCGACACCGGGGCCGACACCTACCTCGCGGGCTGGGAACGGTCGCCGTGGGCGGCGGCCGACGGTTCGCCGGCCGAGGTGCTCGACCGGGTCGCGGCCGAGCTCGATGCGGAGTGGCCCGCCGACAGGATCGCCGACTACCTCGATGGGCTGGGCCGATGAACCGGCTCGCGACGTTGCTGGGCACGCATCGTCCGGTCCTGCTGGACGGTGCCATGGGCACGTTGCTCCAAGACAGCGGCCTTGAGGACGGCGCGCCTGGTGAGCTGTGGAATCTGGAGAACCCGGAGGCGATCCGCGCGGCGCACGCGGCGTATGCCCAGGTGGGTGCACGGCTGCTGACCACCAACACCTTCGGCGGCACGCGGCCGCGTCTGGACATGCACGGGCTCGGTGACCGCGTCGGTGAGGTGAACCGGACGGCAGCGCAGCTCGCGCGATCGGTGGCGGACGAGCGTGGACTGCTCGTCGCCGGCGACCTCGGCCCGACCGGCGAGCTGCTGGCCCCGCTCGGGACGCTGGCGCCCGAGGAGGCGCAGGCGCTGTTCGCCGAACAGCTCACTGGGCTGGTCGAGGGTGGGATCGACCTGGTGCTGGTCGAGACCCTGAGCGACCTCGGTGAGGCTGACGCGGCTATCGCCGCGGCGCGTGAGGTCGCGCCCGATCTTCCGGTCGTGGTCACGATGAGCTTCGACACCAACCTGCGCACCATGATGGGCGTCCGCCCCGGCGACGCGGTGGCGCACCTGGCCGCGGCAGGTGCCGACGCCGTGGGTGCCAACTGCGGTCGCGGTCCGGAGGAGATGGAGCTCATCGCCGCGGAGATGGTGCAGGCCCGCACCGGCGACCTGCTCCTGGTCGCCCAGTCGAACGCGGGACTCCCCCAGGTGGTCGGCGACCACTTCGAGTACGACGCCAGCCCCGGCGACCTGGCAGCACACGCGACCCGGCTGGCCGCGCTCGGTGTCGACTTGGTCGGCGGCTGCTGCGGCTCAACGCCGGCGCACATCGCCGCGATGGGCGCCGAACTGGCTCCAGTCTGAACCGATCAGGCGACCTGGGCTGCGCCGTGATTTGCCGCAGCTCCGCCCACTCCCCTGATTCGGGCCGAGCGGCGTTCCATTTCTTTAGTGAGCCGAGGCGGAGTCGACCGCTCCCGCGCTCACGCTGGTCCGGGCGTCTGCCGACTTGACCTCCACGAGGACGACGTTCACCTCGCCGGCCAGCAGCTCCCAGGAGTGAGCGAAGGCCGCGTCCTGCCACACCACTGCACCTGGGTCGAGGTCCACGAGCTGCGTCGTCCCATCCGTCCAGGTCACCTTCTGTCGCCCGGCGCCGAGGTTGACCACCACCATGGGCCGGTGCGAATGCATCGCGCTCTCCCAGCCGTGGGCGGCGCGGGCCCGGATCACGCGGACGTGTTCGTTCTCGAACAGGACGTGGTGCGCATCGGGATCCACGACCGTCGCGTGCTGCGGTTCCTGGACTGGCGCGCCGGTCGATCGCGACGTACTCATGTGCGGACTCCTGTCGGGGGTTGGTGTGCGGACTCGTCGGGGGCTCCTCCCCCGCCGGCAGCGTCCGCTGAAGGGGACGCGGGTCATCACGTCGCCGAGGGCATCTCCCACAGGCCCGACGGCAGCACCTCGCCGGTCTCCAGCAGCGACTTGAGGTTGGCGAGCACGGCCGGCCAGCCGCTCGAGATGCCGTTGTGCATCTCCATGTTGGGCAGGTTCTCGTGGGTGACGGTCAGTCGGACGACGTCGGCGTGGGGCTCGATCAGGAAGGTCACGACTGACGGCCCGTTGGCGCGCTCCTCGTGCGGCGAGTCCTCGAAGGTGACGCTGAGCCGGGTCGGCGGCTCCGCCTCGAGCACCGTGCCCACGACGTCGACGCCGGAGCCGTCGACCCGGCGGTGCTCCCAGGGGGAACCCACCTGCCAGTCGGACACATTGGCGTGGTGCCAGTACTGAGCGGTCAGGTCGGCGTCGGTGAGCGCCTTCCACACCTGCTCGGCGCTGGCTCGGATGTAGGTGACGTAGACGTACGTCGGGACGGTCGTGGCGGTCTCGGTCATGGCGGTCTCCTCTGCTCGGTCTCGGATGGTGCTCAGGGCTGCCAGACGGGGCGCGTCGTACGCCGCGATCCAGCGTTCCCCGATCTCGTGGATCGGGGCGGGATTGAGGTAGTGCAGGCGCTCCCGCCCACGGCGTACGACGACGACGAGGTCAGCCTGCGCCAGCAGATCGAGGTGCTGGGTCGCCGACTGGCGCGCCATCTCGAGCGTGCTGCAGAGCTGGGTGAGCGTCTGCCCGTTCTCCTGACGGAGTCGGTCGAGCAGCAGGCGCCGACTCGGGTCGGCCAGTGCCTTGAACACCCGGTCGAGGGCGTCCTGCTGCGGGGTCATGGGACTAATATGCAGGTAATTACCTGCATATGCAACCCGTTTGGCCCTCGCTCCTCAGGTCGACCCCCGGTTCGCGGCGACTCCCCCGCCTTCCGACCACGCTCAGTGCGCGGCGGCCGGCGTCGCGTGGATCATCACAGCGACCCCAGGGTCCCCTGTGGAGATCTCCTCGAAGCCGCGCCTCTCGTAGAAGGTCTTGGGGAAGGGCGCGTTCTGGTGCAGGTCCAGGACCGGGACCTTTCCCTGACTCCGGATGTACGTGACGGACTCCTGCAGCAAGTACCGTCCGATGCCGTGTTCGTAGGTGTCGGGCCTCACGAAGAGCCTTCCGACCGCCAGTAGGTCGCCGGCGGGCCTACGGGAGTGGTCGACCCAGTACGACGTCAAGGGGTCCCGCTCGTCGACGCGGTAGACCTGCACGTGCCCGACGACGTTCTTCGTCGGGGTCACCCTGACCGGTGCCATGTCGAAGACCCACGACAGCTCAGCGTCGGACTCCTCGAGCCACTCCCTCGGGTCTCTCCCGGCCAGCAGCGGTGCGGACTCATCCATGGCGGCCAGGACGGCGCACAGCCGATCGAGGTCCTCCGGTCGTCGTTCGCGGATCATGCCGAGCCTGAATCGCCGAGCGTCACGAAGGTCAGGGTACGGATCTGCCCTCGACCCGCTTCGGCTCAGGCCGCGCGGCCGGCCTTCAGGAGGGCCGCGATGTCGACGGTCCGTCGCGCCTGGTGCCGCGCCGCTTCGAGGACCACGTCGCCGGGCGCGCCGTCGCCAGTGACGTGGGAGGTGCCGTACGGGTTCCCCGACTGGAACTGCACCGGGTCGGTGTAGCCGGGCGGGACGATGATGCCGCCCCAGTGATAGAAGGTGTTGCCGAGCGCCAGCAGCGTCGACTCCTGTCCCCCGTGGCGGGTGCTGCTGGCGGTGAAGGCCGAGTAGACCTTGTCCGCGAGCTTGCCGTCCCGCCACAGGCGGCCTGTGGTCTCGATGAACGCCCGCAGCTCGCTGGCGGGGTTGCCGAATCGCGTCGGAGCTCCGAACAGGACCACGTCCGCCCAGTCGAGGTCGTCCAGGCTGGCCTCGGCCACCGCGCGTAGGCGCACCACGGCCCCGGCCTTCTCCGCGCCCTCGGCGACGGCTTCGGCCAGGGTCTGCAGGGTGCCGGTCACGCTGTGGTAGATGACGGCTACGTTCACTGGTTCGACGGTCACGTTCGTCTCCTTCGGGTTCCATCGGGATAGGTGCCGGTGTTCCGGTAGTACGACGACGCAGCCGGTGGGAACGTGAGGAGCCGGCGGGACCTCACACCCGTGCCCACTGCCTCGTCGTACAGGTGATCGGAGGCGGAAAGGAGCAGCGTCAACATGAACAGCCAGCCTGATCCAGTGGCTGCCCCGACCGACCCGACCCTGGACCCCGTGACGGGCGAACGGCGCCAGCTGACGAACCTCGCCTACCGGCTCCTCGGCTCCCTGGCCGACGCCGAGGACGTCGTCCAGGAGACGTACGCCCGGTGGTACGCGCTGACCTCTGCTCAGCAGGCGGCGGTGAGCTCGCCCGGGGGCTGGCTGATGACGGTCGCCAGTCGCATCTGTCTCGACCTGCTCGGCTCGGCCCGCGCCCGACGCGAGCGCTACGTCGGCGAATGGCTCCCCGAGCCGCTGCCCGACGGCGCGGAGTGGTCCAGCGTGCGGTCGTCCGGCACCCGGGCTGATCCGGCCGACCGGGTCACGCTCGACGAGTCGGTCAGCATGGCCTTCCTGGTCGTTCTCGACTCGCTGACTCCCGCCGAGCGCGTGGCCCTGATCCTCCATGACGTCTTCGGCTACTCGTTCGGCGAGATCGCGGAGATCGTGGGTCGTACGCCGGCCGCCTGTCGCCAGCTCGCGTCATCCGGCCGGCGACGCCTTCGTTCGCGGCGTGCGGCTCCGAGCGCGCCCGCGCAGTCCGAGCTCGTCCGGCAGTTCAAGCAGGCGTGGGACGCTCGGGACGTCGACGCCCTGATCGGTCTCCTCGATCCGAGTGTCACCGCGATCGCCGACGGTGGCGGACTCGCCAGCGCCTACCTGCGCCCGGTGGAAGGACGTGAGGACGTCGCCCGCATGCTCGTCGAGGTCGCCGCGAAGGCGTCCGACGTCACGACGCTGATGCGGACGGTCAATGGGCAGCCGGGACTGGTGACGCAGGTCGACGGCGTCACCGTCGCCGTGATGGCGTTCGAGTTCGCGGGCGACCTGATCGGGCGGATCTGGTCGGTGCGGAACCCCGAGAAGCTGCGGTCCTGGGCCAGGGCGTGAGAGCTCGGAGGTCACCGGGCAGACAGTGACGGTCGACGCCGGGTCTCCTTGTCGACCGCCGGGCCCGCGGCACCGATCCCCAATAGAGGGGATAGGGCTCGAAGCGGCCGGCTTCGAGCAGCCCTGCAGGCGAGCCTGATGCCTTCGGACGAATGCCACGTGGAGGCAACCATGAAGGTCGCAGTTTTCGGTCTGGGCTACGTAGGCACGGTGACCTCCGCTGGGCTCGCCCGATGCGGGCACGACGTGGTCGGCGTCGACGTGGACGAGAGCAAGGTGCGGACGCTCAACGAGGGCCGCAGCCCGGTCGTCGAGCCCGGGCTCGACGAGCTGGTCGCCCACGGCGTCGCGAACCGGAGGCTGTGGGCGACCACCTCGGTGGCCGTTGCGATGAAGCAGGCGGACCTGTCGCTGATCTGCGTGGGGACCCCTTCCGGACAGCATGGTCGGACCGAGCTCTGCTACCTCGACCGGGTCCTCGCCGACATCCGGGAAGCGATGCGGAGCGCGGCGCCCCCGCGCGGCGGACACCACTCGGTCGTCGTCCGATCCACGGTCCCGCCCGGCACGGGCGCCGACCGGGTCGCTCCGGTGTTCGCCGACGACGTCCCGGGCTGGAGCGTCGGCACGGCGATGGTGCCGGAGTTCCTCCGCGAGGGCTGCGCCGTCCGTGACTTCTTCGCCCCGCCGTACGTGGTCGTCGGCACGGGAGACGCACGGACGCGCGCCCAGGTGGAGGAGCTGTTCGCCTTCCTCGCCGACCACGCGCCCGACGGCGGCACGGTCGACTTCCACCAGGTGAGCGTGCCGACGGCGGAGGCTCTCAAGTACGCCTGCAACGCGTTCCACGCCACCAAGGTGTCCTTCGCCAACGAGCTGGCTCGGGTCTTCCGCGGGTACGGCGTCGACAGCCGTGAGGTGATGAAGGTCTTCTGCGCCGACCACAAGCTGAACATCGCGGCGAGCTACCTCCGTCCCGGCTTCGCGTACGGCGGCAGCTGCCTGCCGAAGGACGTGCGCTCGCTGCAGTACCTCGCTCGCGCGACCGGGGTGGACACCCCGCTGCTCGCCGGCGCCGTCCTCACCAACGACCTGGTGGTGCAGGACGTCGTCGAGCGCGTGGTCGGGACCGATGCACGCACGGTTGCGCTGCTCGGGCTGAGCTTCAAGCCGGACACCGACGACCTGCGCGAGAGCCCTTACGTCGAGGTCGCCGAGCGACTCCTCGGCAAGGGCTTCGACGTGCGGATCTGGGACCCGATCATCAATCCCGAGCGGCTGGTCGGCGCCAACCGGAGGCACGTGCAGCGGCGACTCCCCCACCTCGACCGGATCCTGTCGGCCACGCCCGAGGAAGCCCTCGACGGTGCCGGACTCGCGCTGGTGTCGTCCACCGACCCGGAGGCACAGAGCGCCCTGCTCGCCGCTCCGCCCCCTCACGTGATCGACCTCGTCGGCCGGCTCGGCGCCGAGGTCGAGCAGCTCGCCGGCTATGCGGGGGTGGGCTGGTGAGCGGTCGGAGAAGCCGGGTCCTCATCCTCGTCCAGAACCTCCCGGTGCCCTTCGACCGTCGCGTGTGGCTCGAGGCCCAGACGCTGCGCGACCACGGCTACGACGTCACCGTCGTCTGCCCGACCGGGCACGGCACCGGCCGCGGCCGGCAGGTACTCGACGGGGTCACCGTGCTCGCGTACCCGCCATACGCCCCCGGCGGCGGTGCGGCGGGCTTCGTCCTCGAGTACGCCTGGTCCTTCCTGGCCACCGCGCGTCTCGTCCGCCGGGCACGCCGGTCGGGGCAGTTCGACGTGATGCAGGCGTGCAACCCCCCTGACATCTTCTGGCCGATCGCGCGCTGGCTGAGGTGGGAGGATGGGACCCGCTTCGTGTTCGACCACCACGACCTGTGCCCGGAGCTCTATCGGTCCCGTTTCCCGGAGGGGGCGAGACTGCCGCTGCGTGGGCTCGAGGCGCTGGAGCGGGCCACCTTCCGCACCGCCGACCGAGTCGTCGCGACCAACGAGTCCTACGCCGCGGTGGCACGCGAGCGCGGCGGGAAGCGGCCGAACCACGTGACCGTCGTCCGCACCGGGCCCGACCCCCAGCACCTCCGCCCGGTCGCCCCTCGACCGGAGCTGCGCCGTGGCCGCACCCACCTGGCGGCGTACGTCGGGGTGATGGGACCCCAGGACGGGGTCGACGTGGTCCTCGCCGCGGCCGACCACATCGTCCACACCCTCGGGCGGACCGACCTCGCCTTCGAGCTGATGGGGTCCGGCGACTGCCATGCCGCGCTCGTCGCGGAGCGGGACGCTCGGGGACTGCGGGACGCCGTGCACATGCCGGGACGGGTCAGCGACGCCTACCTCGCGGAGGTGCTCTCGACCGCCGATGTCGGCCTCTCCCCCGACCCGCTCAACCCGCTGAACGACGTGTCCACGATGAACAAGACGATGGAGTACCTCGCCTTCGCGCTGCCCGTCGTCGCCTACGAACTCGTCGAGACGCGGCTCTCGGCCGGCGACGCGGCGATCTATGCCGATCCTCGCTCGGCCGATCCGGTCAACGCTTACGCCGAGGCGATCCTGGCGCTCATCGACGAGCCGGAGGAGCGTGCCCTGATGGGCAAGCGCGGACGCCAGCGCGTGGAGACGGAGCTGGCCTGGGAGCACCAGGCACCGGCCTACCTCCGGGTCTTCGACGAGCTCGCCGGCCGGACGCCGGACACCGGCTCGGGAACGAGGTGAAAGGTCCGTGTGCGGAGTAGCGGGCGCGTTCCAGCAGCAGGACGGCAAGCAGATCGTCTCGGTGATGACCGACCGGCTCGCGCATCGCGGGCCGGACACGCACGGAGTGGTGGAGCATGTGACGCCCAGCGTCGCGGTGGTGCTCGGGCACCGTCGGCTGTCGATCATCGACCCGAGCGCGGGCGCAGACCAACCGTTCGCCCGCGGCGGGCTGACACTCAGCTACAACGGCGAGCTCTACAACTTCCGCGAGCTACGGAGCGAGCTGGAGTCGTCCGGGGCGCGGTTCACGACCGGCTCCGACACCGAGGTGGTCCTCGAGGCGTGGCGGCGGTGGGGCGCTGCCTGCCTGGAGCGCTTCCGGGGAATGTTCGCGCTCGCCGTGTACGACGAGGACGCCGGCTCGCTCACCCTGGCGCGGGACGGCCTCGGGATCAAGCCGCTCTACGTCCTGCCGCGTGGCGACGGCGTGGTCTTCGCCTCCGAGCTCAAGGCTCTCGCAAGGGCCCTCGGCGAGGAGCTGCGCGTCGACCCGGCCGCCATGGTGGCCTCGGCGCTCTACTACTGGGTGCCGCCGGGCCACTGTGGCCTCGCAGGGGTCCACCAGCTCCCCGCCGGCACCTGGCGCACCTACCGTTCAGACGGCACCACGGTCGGGGGCACGTTCTGGGATCCGGTGGCGGTCGCGGCGGAGGCCTCCGCCGGTGACGGGTCAGCCCGTCCCGGCCTAGCCACCGTCATCGAGGAGTCGGTCACTGCCCACCTGGTCGCGGACGTCCCGGTCGCGACGTTCCTGTCCGGCGGCCTCGACTCGAGCATCATCACCGCGCTCGCCCACCGGCAGGACCCCGGGATCGCGGCATACACGATCGCGTTCCGCGCGGTCGACCAGCGCCTGGAGGCGATGCCGGACGACGCCTACTACGCCCGCCGACTCGCCGCCCACCTCGGCATCCGGCTGCACGAGATCGAGCTGCAACCCGACGTCGTCGAGATGCTGCCGCGGATGGCGGAGGTGCTCGACGAGCCGGTCGGCGACCCGGCCGCCATCAACACCCTGCTGCTGTGCGAGGCCGCCCGCGCCGCCGGCGTGAAGGTACTGCTGTCCGGGATGGGGGCCGACGAGCTGTTCGGCGGCTACCGCAAGCACCTGGCCTGCCTCATCGCGAGGAGGTACCGAAACACGCCCCGCCCGCTACGCCATGCGGTGCGGCGCACGGCCGGTGCGCTGCCCGTCGCGATCGGCGGGCGCGGGCTGCGCACCGTGCGGTGGGGACAGCGGTTCTGCTCCTTCGCCGAGCTCGGCGAGGAGGAGGCCTTCCGCCGCTCCTACACGCTGTACGACGCCGGCGAGCTGGGCGCGCTGCTCGACCCCTCCCTGACGGCGACCATCGATGACCTGCTGGCGGAGCACGCGGCGACCTACGACGACCATCCCGCCGCCTTCGACGGCCCCGACCAGCACGTGAACCGGATGTGCCTGGCCGACGCCCGGCTGTTCATGCAGGGTCTCAACCTCACCTACACCGACCGGGCGAGCATGGCTGCCTCCACCGAGGTTCGGGTGCCGTTCGTGGACCGCGACGTCTTCGCGGCCGCCTTCGCGCTGGGCGGACGGGACAAGATCCGCGGGCGCACGCAGAAGGCGGCGCTCAAGGACGTCGGCCGCAGGTGGCTGCCCGCCGAGATCGTCGACCGACCCAAGGCGTCGTTCGGCGCCCCGCTGCGCGCGTGGGTCACCCACGACCTGCGTGAGCAGCTCGATGACGTGCTGGTCGGAGGGGAGCTGGTCGCCTCCGGGTTCCTGAACGCGGGATCTGTGCAGCAGCTCCTCACCGACCAGCGCACCAACCGCCGTGACACCAGCAAGCAGCTGTGGCAGCTGCTGTCGCTGGAGCACTGGTACCGCTCGATCCGGAGCACGGGGGTCTCAGCATGAAGCACGTCGCGCAGAACTACAGGACGGGCGAGCTGGCCGTCCTCGACGTACCCGAGCCGGCCTGTCTTCCCGGCGGGGTACTGGTGCGGACGCTCTACTCGCTGATCTCCACCGGCACCGAGCTGATGAAGGTCTCCGAGGCCCGCCTGTCCCTGGTCGGCAAGGCGAAGGCACGACCCGACCAGGTGCGCAAGGTGCTCGACTCGATGGCTCAGCAGGGCCCGGCGGCGGCCTACCGGAAGGCGATGGGGAGGCTCGACAGCTACACCCCGCTCGGCTACTCGCTGTGCGGCGTCGTCGTCGAGGTCGGCGCGGGCGCCGAGGAGTTCGCTGTCGGCGACGTCGTGGCGTGTGCCGGCAACGAGTTCGCGCTCCATGCCGAGGTCAACTGGGTGCCGACCAACCTGTGCGTGCCCGTGCCCGAGGGCGTCGCCCCCGAGCACGCCGCGTTCGCCACGGTGGGCGCGATCGCGATGCACGGCGTACGACGCGGCGAGGTGCAGCTCGGCGAGACCGCCGTCGTGATCGGACTCGGCCTCGTCGGGCAGCTCGTCGTACGTCTGCTGGTCGCCGCCGGTGTCCGGGTGGTCGGCGTGGACACCGTCGCCGACCGCTGCCGGCTCGCGGAGAAGGCCGGCGCCGTCCTCGCGGCCGGGCCCGACGCCGAGGGCGTCGACCGGCTCCGACGCACGCTCGGCGATCTCACCGGGGGCGCGGTGGGCGGGGGTGCCGGCGGTGCCGACCACGTGTTCCTCGCCGCGGGCGGCTCGACGAACGGGCCGGTGGAGCTGGCGGTGCGCCTGGCACGGGACCGCGCCCGGGTCGTGGACATCGGCAAGACCAGGCTGGAACTGCCGTGGACCGACTACTACGAGAAGGAGCTCGACGTCCGCTTCTCGCGGTCCTACGGCCCCGGACGGTACGACGACCGGTACGAGCTCGACGGCGTCGACTATCCGGCCGGGTACGTGCGCTGGACTGAGCGGCGCAACCTCGGCTGCTTCCTCGACCTCCTCGCCGGCGGGTCCCTCGACGTCGGCGCGCTGATCGACGGCGTCCACCCGATCGCGGACGCGGCCGCTGTCTACGAGCGGCTGCGGGCCGGCGAGCTTGCCGGGATCGGGATCCTGTTCGACTACCCCTCGGCACGACCGGACCAGCCTGCTCGTGCCGCAGAGGGACCCCACACCGGCGGCACGGGCAGGCGCCCCCGGCCGATGGGGCCTGACGGGCGCGTCGGCATCGGCTTCGTCGGTGCCGGCAGCTATGCCTCCTCCATGCTCCTGCCCCATCTGGCGCGGGACGCGACGGCAGACCTGCGCACGGTCGCGACCACCCGGTCGCTCAGTGCCGCCAACGCCCAACGCAGCTTCGGCTTCCGACGGGTCAGCACCGACCTGGAGGACGTGCTGACCGACCCGGCAGTGGCCGCGATCTTCGTCGTCACCCGGCACCACTCGCACGCCGACCTCGTCTGCCGGGCGCTCGAGGCGGGCAAGGCGGTGTACGTGGAGAAGCCCCTCGCCCTGACCTACGACGAGGTCGACCGGGTCCTCGCGACGGTCGCCCGCACCGGGAACGACCGCCTGATGGTCGGCTTCAACCGACGCTTCGCACCGCTGCTCGGCCACCTGCGCGAGGGCTTCGCGAACCGCGGCGGCAGCCCCCTGCACATCCGCTACCTCGTCAACGCCGGCACGCTCAAGGACGGCAGTTGGTACCTCGATGCCGGAAGGGAGGGCAGTCGCTGGGTCGGCGAGGGTGGACACTTCGTCGACACCGTCAGCCACCTCGTCGGGGCCGATCCGGCAACCGTCTCCGCGGCCGGGAGCGGCGACAACCGACATGTCACCCTGGAGTACCCCGACGGGTCGGTCGGCATCATCAGCTACCTGACGACCGGGAGCGGAAGGTTCCCGAAGGAGACCCTGGACGTCACCGGCGGCGGCTGCAGCGCCCGACTGGACAACTTCGTGCGCGCCAGCGTCTGGCGGGGTCGCACCAGAACCGTGCATCGCAGCCTGCTCGGCCAGGACAAGGGGCAGTCGACACAGCTGGCAGCGTTCCTCACCGCAGTGCGCACCGATGCGCCGATGCCCGTCCCGCTCGGCTCCCTGGTCGCGACCACCCGAGCGACCCTCGCGGGCGGTCTCCCCCGCCCCAGCGAGACGGGCGTGACATGACCGCCGCGAGGGGGCCCGGCTGGTACGCGCGCCGGCTCGCCCGGATGAGCGCCGCCGAGATCGCCACCCGGGTCGCCGACACGAGCCGTCACGTCGCCTGGGGGGCTCTCCAGGTGCATCCCTGCGAGCTGGACACACGCCCCATCGTTCGACCCCACAGCACCCGGCCGGTCCTGCTGCCGCCCGTGCCCCTGCCGAAGGGAGCCGAGCAGCGCGTGCCCGAGGCCGCCCGCGTGGCGGTCACCGCGGCCGCCGACGCGATCCTCGCCGGGACCTGGGAGACGCTCGGCGTCGTACGCCCTGACAGCGCCGACCCGGACTGGTTCCTCGACCCGGTGACCGGGCGCCGGGCACCCCAGGACCGGTACTGCTTCTATGTCAACCACCGCGACGAGGCCGTCGTGGGCAATGTGAAGCAGGTCTGGGAGCTCTCCCGCCACCACCACCTCACGGTGCTCGCCGCGGCCTGGTGGCTCACCGGCGACCAGCGGTACGCCGCCGCGGCCGCCTCGCAGCTGCACAGCTGGATGCGGGCAAACCCGTACCTCTCCGGGATCCACTGGACCAGCGGCATCGAGCTGGGCGTTCGGCTGGTCAGCTGGGCATGGGTGCGCCGCCTGCTCGACGGCTGGGCACCGGTCCGCCTCTTCTTCGAGGACAGCGACCTGGCACTGCGCCAGCTGTGGTGGCACCAACGCTGGCTGTCCGCCCTCCGCAGCACCGGCTCGTCGGGGAACAACCACCTGGTCGCCGAACAGGCCGGCCGGCTGGTCGCAGCGTGCGCGTTCCCGTGGTTCGCCGAGAGCGACGCCTGGCGGGCCGACGCGGCGCGGCGGCTCGCCCGCGCCCTGCAGGACAACACGTTCGAGTGTGGGCTGAACCGCGAGCTCGCGACCGACTACCACCGCTTCGTCACCGAGCTCGGGCTGGTCGCCGCGGCAGAGGCGGACGCGGCAGGTCACCCGTTGGACGAGGCGACCCGATCGCTGCTGGCCGCCTCGGTCGACGTCGCAGCGGCGCTGCCCGACGCCATCGGCCGGCCACCGCGCCAAGGCGACGGCGACGAGGGCCGGGCCCTCGTCCTCGACGGCGGTGGACACGAAGAGGCCTGGGGCGGGCTGCTGGCCGCGGGGGCGGTCTACGCCGGTCCGCTCCCATGGTGGCCCGCGACCACGCCGACAGTCCTCTCCGTCGCGATCGAAGCCCTCGGGCGCTCGCGACCCGACCCACGCCGGGCCGGGCCTCGACCCACGTCGCGCGTGCGCTCGCCGCGGCCGGACACGTTCCCCGATGCGGGCCTGACGCTGCTGCGGACCGACCCGGCGGCGGGCGAGCCGGAGATCTGGGTGCGCTGCGACGGCGGGCCGCACGGGTTCGGGTCGATGGCGGCGCACGCGCATGCCGACGCCCTGTCGGTGGAGGTGCGGGCGGGTGGCGTCGACGTGCTGGCCGACCCGGGCACGTACTGCTACCACGGCGAGGGCGCCTGGCGGTCGTACTTCCGCTCGACCGCCGGCCACAACACCGTCGAGGTCGACGGGCAGGACCAGTCGACCCCGGGTGGCCCCTTCCTATGGAGCCGGAGCGCAGGCAGCACCGTCGACGCCGTGATCAGGCGGGACGGCGCGGTCCGGACCTGGATAGCGCATCACGACGGGTATCCGGGCGTACGTCACGCGCGCAGTGTCACCCTCTCCCCCGAGGACCGCTGGCTGACTCTCGTCGACGCGCTCACCACCCGGGACGGGCGCCCCCACCGCTTCCGGCTGATGCTGCACCTCGGCCCGGACGTGCGGCTGCTCGACGCCACGGACTCGCGCTCTGCGGCGCTCGTCTGGCCGGGCGGCCAGGCGACCCTTCTGCTGGCCGACGGGATCACCTGGTCCGCCCATCGGGGCGAGGTCGACCCGCCGCTGGGGTGGTACTCGCCCAGGTTCGGCGCCAAGGTGCCCACCACGGTCCTCGTCGGCGCCGGCGTCGTCCACGGGGCGTGCGAGCTGACCACGAGTCTGGCCTTCGCCACGGTCCGCCGCGCCCCGGCCGGGTCAGCGACGAGCATCCACGCCACCTCAGGGGGAGGGAGACGTACATGATCGGACAGTCGCTCGACAACCGGCCCGCGACGAGCCGGAGGAGGGTGAACCATGGCTGAGCAGGCAGTCGATCTGCGCTCGGCGCTGGCCGCCTGGACCCGCCATCGGCTGCTGATGGGGCTGGCCGGCCTGCTCGGCGCCGCCGCCGGAGTGGGACTGGCGCAGGTCGTGCCGCCCTACTACACGAGCACCAGCCAGGTCCTGCTGCCGATCGCACCCGCCGAGTCCGAGGAAGCCGGCGACCGAGACCGCGACACCGAGATCGAGATCGCCTCCAGCGACGTGGTGCTCGGCCCAGCCGGCCGAGCGGTCAGCCCGCAGCTGACCCCGGCGCAGGCCGAGGACATGGTGTCGGTCGAGGCGCCGAGCGACGATGTCATCGCTTTCCGGGTGAGGGCCGAATCGCCCGCGCAGGCCGAGGCCCTGGCGAAGGAACTCGCCAAGGCGGAGGTGGCGTACTCCAACGGCTCGGCGGGATCGCTCACCCGCGCTCGCAGCACCGCGCTGGTCGAGCGGCGGCAGACGCTCAAGGATTCCCTCGACGCCGTCAGCGCAGAGATCGAGACGACCAGCCGGCGCGCGGCCACGGTTTCCCCGACATCCCCTGCGGGTCGCGCCGACGCTGCCGCGCTCGCCGAGCTGACCGCGCAGCAGGCGAACCTGGTCCTCCAGCTGGACTCGGTCAAGAGCCAGCTCCTGGAGGGCCAGGGCGTGCGCGCCGCGCGCGTGATCGAGAGCGCCACGCCGGCAACGTCCCTCAGCGCGCCCATGCGATACGGGCTGTTCGGCGCCGGTGGTCTCTTCGCAGGGGTCCTCCTGACCGGGCTCGTCCTTGCCGTCGCGGGCCGCCGCGACCGGCGCCTGCGGAGCCGTGACGACATCGCCGACGCTCTGGGCTGCTCGGTGGTGACGTCGGTCCGTGCCCGTCGGCCGCGCTCGGTCTCGGCGTGGCGCCGGCTGCTGGCCTCCTACGCCCCCGACACCGTCGACGCGTGGGCCCTGCGCCGCATCCTGCACCGCGTGCATCCCGCGCCCTCCTTCGGGAGCGGGGCCGGCTCGGCGGTCACGTCGGCACGGGCGTCGGTCATCGTCATCACGCTCACCGAGGACGAGGGTGCGCTCGCGATGGCGCCGCAGCTGGCGTCGTACGCCGCCACGACCGGCGTGGCGACTCGACTGGTCATTCATGGGCGGGACGAGTCGGCGGCAGCGCTGCGTGCGGCTGCCGGCCGCGAGACAGGGAGCGCGTCAAACCGACGCGAGGGCCTGCTGCTGGGAGCTGAGCCGGGTGACGCCGAGCTCACGGTCATCCTTGTCGTCGTCGACCGCAAGCGCCCGGTCGCCGACGACCTGGTCGCGGCACAGGTCGACATCCCCGACGGCCGAGCCACCACACTCGTCGCGGTCGCGTCGGGCTTCGCAACGGCGCAGGAGCTCGCCCGCGCGGCGGTGCTGATGGACGACCAGCAGATGCGGATCGACGGCGTCATCGTCGCCGACCCCGACGACCTCGACCGGACCACCGGGCGGGTGGGCGTCGGCGGCGCGCCGCCGGGACTCCTGCCGCCGGGACTGCCGACGCGCCTGGCGGCTGTGCCGATCACGCGCTCCGGCTCCTCGAAGGGCTACCGATGAACTGGCGCATCGACGCGCCAGTCGACGACTTCGAGCCCGATACGCCGCCGGGACCGGTCACGAGCCTGCGCCAGGTACTGGCGACGTTGCGGCGCTGCTGGCGGACCTGGATCGCGCTGGCCTCTGCGGGACTGCTCCTCGGCATCGCTTGGGCCACGACGGTGCCGGCGCTCGAGCGGGCTTCGGTCACGCTCCTGCTCGCCCACCCGACCGGCGTGGACCCGCTCTCCGCGATGGCCACCGACCTGAGCATGCTGCGGACCCGCACGATAGCCGAGCAGGTGACCTCGGAGCTGCATCTGTCGATGACGCCTTCCCAGTTCCAGGACGCGATCACGGCGACACCGGTCACCTCGACGGTGCTCGAGCTGACGGTGCAGTCGAGCGTCGACGGGCTCGCCCTGAAGATCGTGAAGGTGCTCTCCGCGCGCTACCTGTCCTTCCGCGGGGACCAGCTCAGCTCGCAGGCGGAGGCCCTCCAACAGGGCTACCAGGAGCGGATCGACGCCCTCGAGCAGCAGGTGCACAGCCTCAGCCAGCAGTACACCCGGCTCAGCCTCGGCACCCCGGACGAGCGAGCCCAGGCCGGTGACGTCCTCGCGCTGCGCTCACAGGTGACGTCCCAGATCACGACGCTTCAACAGGGCATCGAGGAGTCGCAGATCGGCACCACGTCGGTGATCCGCGCCAGCCATGTCCTCGACCCGGCGCGGGCCCTCTCCGCCGGGACCCGCAAGAGGCTCGCTCTGGCCGGTGCCAGTGGCCTCATCGGCGGGTTGGGGACCGGCATCGCCGTCGTCCTCGTGCCTACGCTGCTGTCCACCCGGCTGCGCCGCCGCGCGGACATCGCGGAGGCGCTGGAGACCGTGGTGGTGTGCACCGTCCCGCGGGTGCGCGGTCAGCGGCCGGTCGACCGGGGCCGGACCGTGCTGGCAGCGGGGATCCAGTCAGTCTGCCGTGACCTCGACGACAGCGGTCGGGTCGACCTCGCGGTGGCGACGGTCGACGAGGCTCGCTGGGCCCCCGACGTCGTGGCGGAGGCCGCGGCCGGGCTGGCGGCCCCGGGTCGCTCGGTCCTGGTGGTGGACCTGAGCGCCGAGGGAGGCATGTCGGCCGCCGTCGACCGGGTTCGGGCCCGCGGCGCCGCGTCTGTCCCACTGGTGTTCCGGCCGGAGGGACCCTTTCCGGAGCTCACCCGGGGGCCGCTCCGCGGCCGGGCCGGCGCCGACCTGGACGAGATCACCGAGACGGCCTGGCTGGAGGCCGCCGTCGTTCTCACACTCGCGCCGCTGGAGCTTGACGCGGGGATCGACGAGCTCGCCAGCTGGTCGACCGACATCGTCATGCTCGTCACTGCCGGCAGGACCGGGGCCGAGCGCCTGGGCAGCCTGGGGGACCTCGTCCGGACCGCGGCGCTCGAGCTCCGCGGGGCGCTCCTGGTTGGCACCGACCGAACCGACGAGAGTCTCGGACGGAGGGCCGAACCGGCCGAGCCCGAGGCGGTGCGGGCGACGTCATGACCGTTTCCGCCCTTCCGCGCCGGACCACCGAGGCGGCGCCGGTCCCGGGGCTCCTCCGGCTGACCTGGGCAGCCCTCTTCCTCAACGTCCTGGCGTTCGCGGGATCGGTGATCCTGGTGCCGATCCCGGAGTCGCTGGGCCAGTTGGTGACCCAGGGCGCGCTGCTCCTCGCCGCGCTGCTGGCGCTGATCCTCAACCGGCGCGCCACCCTTCGGCCGGACGTCTTCCTCGTGCTGCTGACCGTCCTGGCGGTGGTCACCCTGATGACCAGCCTCCACAACGAGTTCCTGCTGAGCTCGACGTTCCGCGCCTGCCGGCTGCTCCTCTTCCTCGGGGTGGTGTGGCTGCTGACCCCGTGGCTGGGCAGCCGTCAGATGGAGCTGCTCCGCTGCCACCGGCAGTGCCATTTCGTCGTGCTCGGCCTGGTTCTGCTCGGCGCACTGGTGGCGCCGGGCCTCGCCTTCTCCTTCCAGGGCCGCCTCTCCGGCGTGCTGTGGCCGATCCCGCCGACCCAGGTCGCCCACTACGCGGCGATCCTGCTCGGCACGTCGACGGTCCTGTGGATGTGCCGGGTCATCGGCGGCCGCGACGCGATGGTCGCCATCGGGCTCAGCAGCATCACACTCGTCGCGACCCACACCCGCACCGCCCTGCTCGCCGCCGTCATCGGGCTGGTCTTCGCCGGGGCGAGCCTCTTCTTCCGGCACGTGCGGGTGCGGCGGACGAGTGCGGTGGTCGCAGCGTTCGCGGTGCTGGCCGCCACCGTCTTCGCCACCGAGCTGACGGCCTGGGTGCTGCGGGGGCAGACAGCGGAGGACGCCGGCCGGCTGACCGGTCGCACCGACGTGTGGGCGCAGGTGATGGCCCTCGACCGGCCCCTACGGGAGCGGCTCTTCGGCCGGGGCATGTCGGACCAGTCGTTCAACGGGCTGGCGATCGACAGCAACTGGGTCGCCACCTACCTCGACCAGGGCTGGTTCGGCGTCTCCGTGATCGCCGTCGCGCTGATCACGATCCTGCTGCGCGCGATCACCTATCCGCCACGCCCGCAGCGCGCGGTCGCACTGTTCCTGATCGTCTACTGCATGGTCGCCTCCATCACCGAGACCGGTCTGAGCACCGCCTCGCCCTACCTCCTCGACCTCGTCGTGGCGGCGGCCCTGGTCGCCCCGTCGCGCCGAGTGCGACCCTCCGACCCGCGAGGAGTGACATGAGGATCCTGATCGCGCACAGCCGCTACCGGGCCACCGAGCCGTCCGGTGAGAACCTCGTCGCCGACCAGGAGCGCGCGCTGCTGGCCGGCGCTGGCCACCAGGTCGAGCTCTACCAGCGGTCGAGCGACGACGTCGCGGAATGGTCTGTCGGCCGCAAGGCGAGACTCGGTCTGACGAGCATCCGGAACCCAGCCGTGCATCGCGAGCTCGGCCGGGTCCTCGACCGGTTCCGCCCCGACGTCGTCCACGTCCACAACACCTTCCCGATGCTCAGCCCGTCGGTGCTGCACGCCTGCGCCGCGGGGGGCGTTCCTGTCGTCGCGACGATCCACAACTACAACCTCCTCTGCCCCTCGGCGTTCTTCCGGGACGGCCGGGTCTGCCACGACTGCATCGGCGGAGCGGTCGTCCCCGCACTCGCGCACGGCTGCTACCGCGACTCCCGGCTCGCGACGCTCCCGGTCGCCGTCGGCACGCTGGTCAACCGTCCGAGCTGGCGCGACCTGGTGTCGGCGTATGTCTTCATCTCGTCCGCCCAGCGCGATCTGATGGGGTCGCTGGGGCTGCCGGCGGACCGCACCTTCGTGAAGCACAACTTCGTGATCCCGGCCGATCCCGCTGCGGCAGGACCGCGGCGCGGCGTCGTCTTCTCCGGACGTCTCACGCCTACGAAGGGCGTCGAGCTCCTGATGCAGGCATGGGACCTGCTTCTCGCACGCGGCGTCCGGGACCCCCGGCTGCTGGTCGTCGGAAGTGGCCCGCTCGAGGAGCGGGTACGCGCCTGGGCGGCGACGCGGCCGTCCGTCGTGCTGACCGGCCGGCTGGCGCCGGCAGCGGCCCGG
>NZ_SSXI01000273.1:0-5939 GCF_004803405.1 Nocardioides sp.
CCGCCGACGTAGCCGACGCCGCCACCGGCAGCACCGGTGGCGGCGCCGCCACCGCCGAGCGGGCCCCGGTCATCTCCCGCGACGACCGCCGCCCCCAGGCGGACCCGACCAAGACCGCCGCCTTGGCCGAGTCGAGCACGTCCGCCCTCACCGACGCCCGCAAGCTCTCGGAGTCAGACCCCAGGGACATCGCCCGCGCGCTGCTCAGGGAGTTCGGATTCTCCTCCGACCAGTTCGGCTGCCTCGACTCGCTGTGGACCCGCGAGTCGGGCTGGCGCTGGAACGCCGACAACCCCAGCTCGTCCGCCTACGGCATCCCGCAGGCGCTCCCGGGCTCCAAGATGTCGTCCGCCGGCGCCGACTGGGCGACCAACCCCGCCACCCAGATCCGCTGGGGCCTCGGTTACATCCGCGACCGCTACGGCAGCCCGTGCAGCGCCTGGGGCCACAGCGAGTCCCACAACTGGTACTGAGTCGACCCGGTTGCCGGGCCCGCGCCGGGGCACCGTCACGGCATGTTCCAGATCCTCGGATTCATCCTCATCGGCGTGGTCATCGGCGTGCTCGCACGACTCCTCAAGCCGGGCCGCCAGTCCCTCGGCTTCCTCGGGACCATCGGCCTCGGCATGGTCGGCGCCCTCATCGGAGGGATCGTCGCGTCGCTGCTGGGCACCGGTGAGATCACCGAGCTGAACGTGATCGGCTTCGTGGTCGCGGTGGTCGCCGCGGTGCTCCTGGTCGGCATCGCCGAGGGCATCGTCGGCCGGAACCGTGGCGACGTACGGGCTACGTCCGACTGACCGGACCCGCATCGGCCGCGCGTGGACCCGAGGCTAGGGGCGGGTCATCGCATCCACGTCGAGAGCCGCGTCGAGCTCCTCGAGGGTGAGCTCGCCGCGGTCGACGTACCCCAGCGCCAGGACGGTCTCGCGGATCGTGCTGCCGGTGGCGAGTGCCTGCTTGGCGACCTTGGCTGCGGCCTCGTACCCGATGTGCCGGTTGAGGGGCGTCACGACCGAGGGCGAGGACTCGGCGTAGCGCCGCATCCGCTCCGCGTCGGCGGCGATGCCGTCGACGCACCGCCGCGCCAGGGTCGTGGAGGCGGTCGAGAGCAGGCGCACCGACTCCAGCACGTTGCGAGCCATGACGGGCATCGCGACGTTGAGCTCGAAGCTGCCGCTGGCGCCGGCGAGGGTGACCGCCGCATCGTTCCCGACCACCTGCATGCACACCATGAGGGTGGCCTCGGGAAGGACCGGGTTGACCTTGCCGGGCATGATCGAGGACCCGGGCTGCAGGTCGGGCAGGTGGATCTCGGCGAGGCCGGTGGTCGGCCCCGATGCCATCCAGCGCAGGTCGTTGCAGATCTTGGTCAGACCGACCGCGATCGTCCGCAGCACGCCGCTGAGCTCGACGAGGGAGTCGCGGGTGCCCTGCGCCTCGAAGTGGTCGCGGGCCTCGGTGAAGTGCTGCCCGGTCGCCTCGCGCAGCGCCGCGATGGCGCCGGTCGCGAACCCCTCGGGGGTGTTGATGCCGGTGCCGACCGCGGTGCCGCCGAGTGGCAGCCCCCGCACCCTCGGCAGTACGGCGTCCAGCCGCTCGATCCCGTAGCGGACCGTGGCCGCGTAGCCGCCGAACTCCTGGCCCAGTGTCACCGGCGTGGCGTCCATCAGGTGGGTGCGGCCGGACTTGACCAGGTCCGCGAACTCGGTGGACTTCGCCTCGAGCGAGCTGGCGAGCACCTCCAGCGCCGGCTGCAGGTCGCGGACGACGGCCAGCGTGGCGGCGACGTGGATGGCGGTCGGGAAGGTGTCGTTGCTGGACTGGCTGGCGTTCACGTGGTCGTTGGGATGTGCCTCCACGCCCGCGCGAGCACAGAGCGAGGAGATCACCTCGTTGGTGTTCATGTTGGAGCTGGTCCCGGACCCGGTCTGGAACACGTCGACCGGAAACTGCGCGTCGTGCCGGCCCTCCGCGATCTCCCTGGCGGCACTGCCGATGGCCGCGGCCACCTCGTGCGCGAGCACGCCCAGCTGTCCGTTGGCCACCGCGGCGGCCGCCTTCACCTCGCCGAGGGCATGGATCAGCGCCGGCTCGATCGGGGTGCCGCTGATCGGGAAGTTCTCGACCGCCCGCTGGGTCTGGGCCTTCCACAGGGCCTCGGCCGGGACCCGGACCTCACCCATGGAGTCGTGCTCGATACGGAAGTCTGCTGTGTCGCTCACGCCGACGACGCTACTCGGGTCCCGGCTGCCGAGGGGCCAGGAGTCGTCGGGTTAGGCATCACCGGCCTACACTCGCGAGGAGACTGCAATTGTCAGGCCGTCGTCCGCGGACATCGCGGGAGGCAGTGGCGCTGGCACCAGCAGCAAGTTCGAGCGGCAGCGAGTGGGCCTCGCAGCGAGACGCCGCCGTGGAGCGCATTGATCTCCTTCGTCTGGTCGCCCCACGAGCGCCTGCCTGCGGGCACCGGAGGCTCGGAGAACTACACCGTCGGACAGGTCCGTGAGCTGAACCGGCGCGGCATCGCCGCGCAGGTCGTCACGGTGGGGCTGGGGGTGGACGACGGCAGGTCGGAGTTCGCGGACATCCCGTTCCTGTCGCTGCCGACCCTCGCCGACATCGGATCGCTGGACGACCCGGTCGTGTTCGTGAGCGAGGCGCCCTCGGTGCGGACCCGCCGGCCGTCGTACCAGATCCTGCACGTGCCGCCGCCGATCCGCGCCGACCGCGCGGCCGCGGTGGCCGCCGCGACCCGCGACCGCACGCTCATCGCCACCAGCCACTTCGCCGCCCGGATGTGGGCGCGGTTCCTCGACGTGGACGTCCCGACGATCCAGGTGGTCTACCCGTTCGCCGAGCCCGGATTCGCCGCGGAGCCGCGCGTCGACGACGCCTCGAGCAGGACAAGGGTCCTCTACGCGGGGCGGCTGACGCCGGAGAAGGGCATCTACACCCTCCTCGCGGCCCTCCACAGCGACCTCCTCGAGGGCGACGACCGACTCTCGTTCACCGTCACCGCGGCCGGGTCGGACCGGCCGCAGGGCCGGATCATCGAGACGCTGCTCGAGGCGCACCCGGGGGTCACGGTGGTCCCCGCCCGACGGACGCCGGCCGCGATGGCTGCGTTGATGGCCGAGCACGACGTCGTGGTGATGCCGTCCAACGGCCAGTACTGGCACGAGACGTTCGGCATCGTCTCGATCGAGGCGCAGCATGCCGGGTGTCGGGTGGTGGCCTCCGACGACGGGGGGCTGCCGGAGACCGACTGTGGCGCCGTGCTCCTGGTCGCCCCGGACAACGCCGAGGCGCTGGCCGCCGGGATCGTCCGCGCGGTGGCGGCCGGCCCGGTACCGCCGGGTGCACGGACGCTCGCGGGGAAGGAGTTCACCGTCGCGCAGTCGGTGGACGCCCTGCTCGGAGTCTTCGCGCGGCCGCGGCCGATCGCCCCGGCGAGCATCGTTCGTCAGCTCGAGGAGCTGGTCCGGCTGCCGTCCTCCCCGGAGCCGGTCATTCGGCCGAGCACAGACCCCACCGCCGCGATCGCCTGACCGGCCTCAGTCGAAGAGCTCGCTGAGCCAGCTCTCCTTGCGCTTCTTCTTGTAGTAGCCCTGCTGCTGCGGCGGGTACTGCTGCTGCGGCGCGCGGTAGCTGTCGTACTGCGGCTGCTGCGGCGGCGGCTGCGGGGCCTGGCGGGGCTGGTCCAGCTGCACGGAGCGGTCGATGATCTTGTCGAGCTCTCCGCGGTCGAGCCACACGCCACGGCAGGTGGGGCAGTAGTCGATCTCGATCCCGTTCCGCTCGCTCATCACCAGCGTGGCCTCGTCGACAGGGCAGCGCATCGTGTTGTCCTCCGCAGTCTCGGTTGTACTCGGTCCAACGTATCCGGGGCTGCGCCGGTTCCCACGCGGCCGTTGCCCGCTGCTTCACCTGGTGTCTAGGGTGAATGACCGGATGTCGAGCGCTCAGGAGCCACAGATGTCGATGGATCGCAGGACCTTGGTCAAGTCGGCCGCCGCACTGTCCGCGGCCGGTCCGTTCGCGGGGCTCGTCGTGCCGGGCGCGGCGCACGCGCAGCCCTCGGTCGCCGCCCTCTTCCCGGTCAAGGACAAGCGCGACGGCACGGTCCGGCTGCACCTGCCGCGAGGCTTCAACTACCGCTCGTTCCACGACACCGAGTCGACCGTGGTGCTGACCGATGGCACCGTGCTGCCCGGGCGCCATGACGGCATGGGGGCGTTCGCCGGCCCGGACGACACGGTGATCCTCGTCCGCAACCACGAGGTGAACAACCCGCGGCCGGCGTTCGGCCCCGGCGGCCCGACCGCGCCCGCGCCGTACGACTCGATGGCCGGCGGTGGCACGACCACGGTCCAGGTCACCCGCCAGGGCGCGGTGATCCGCTCGTTCACCAGCCTCAACGGAACGATGATGAACTGCTCCGGCGGGCAGATGCCGTGGGGTGCTTGGGTCACCTGCGAGGAGACCGTCAACGGCCCGGACGTCGGTCCCGACTTCACCCGCGCCTCCAACGTGCCGCTCACCAAGCCGCACGGCTACGTCTTCGAGGTGCCGGTCAGCCACCAGCCCGGCGCGGGCCAGTCGACGCGTCAGCCGATCCGCAGCGCCGGCCGGTTCGCCCACGAGGCGGTCTCGTTCGACCCGGTGGACGGCTACCTCTACCTCACCGAGGACAACTTCGCCTTCGCGTCCGGCTTCTACCGCTACCGGCCGCCGTCGCACCCGATGGAAGTCGGCCGGCTCGAGGACGGCGGCACCCTGCAGATGCTCAAGGTGACCGGCGTCGAGAACGCCCACCTCGAGGGCGAGCAGTCCGCAGGCGCGGTCTACGACGTCGAGTGGGTCGACATCCCCGATCCCGACGTGCTCTACGACTACACCCCCGGTGAGCCGGCGCCGACGCCGAACGACACCGCGATCGTCCATGTCAGCAGTCAGGGGTGGGACCAGGGCGCCGCCTACTTCTCACGCCTCGAGGGCCAGGTGTACGACGACGGCATCATCTACTTCACCTCGACCCAGGGTGGCGGCGTGCCGGAGAGCGACCGGCACAACCCCGCGGGCTACGGCCGCGGCTCGGGCCAGGTGTGGGCCTACGACACCCGCGCCGAGACGCTGCGCGTGGTCTTCCAGTCGTCCGGCCCGCTCGAGCTCGACCTGCCCGACAACATCACCACCTCGCCGCGCGGCACGCTCGTCGTGTGCGAGGACAGCAGCGGCGACAACTTCATCCGCGGCCTCGCCCAGGACGGCTCGATCTGGGACATCGCCCTCAACCGCCTGCGCAGCAGCGCAGGGACGCCGCGGCACGGCGACGAGTTCGCCGGCTCGACGTTCAGCCCCGACGGCCACACGCTGTTCGTCAACATCCAGGCCGGCGCGGGCATGACCTTCGCCATCTGGGGTCCGTGGCGCAAGATCGGGGTGTAGGTCGCTGGGCGATCGTTTCGTCGGTCGAGGAGGTCGCGCGGCGACCGTCACGAGACCGCCGGCGCCGCAGCCGGTGCGGACCGACAGGCAGCTAGGCGGGTAGGGCGGTCGGGTGGTTGCGCGCCGCTGCCGGCCGGAAGGTCGTCGGTGGATCGAGGGCCTGTGGCTCGTTGGTCGAGGAGTCGCGTGGCGACCGTCCGCGACCGCCACGAGACCATCCGCGCCGCAGCCGGTGCGGGCCGACAGGCAGCGAGGCGGGTACGGCGGTCGGGTGGTTGCGCGCCGCTGCCGGCCAGCGGTCGTCGGTGGATCGAGGGGCCCGTGGCCCGTTGGTCGAGGAGGTCGCGTCGGCGAGTACGCGGTTGACCACCTGTCCTCCACACCAATCCGTGGCGGATCGGCTGTCCACAGGCGGGTTCCCGGCACCGGCCAGATGGCGGTGGTGGCTGGAAGCATCCACTCATGGATCCTGAGAACCACAGCAACGC
>NZ_SSXI01000273.1:6002-12514 GCF_004803405.1 Nocardioides sp.
CACGTCGTCGACGGCCCGGCCGGGGCCGCGACCCTGACCGCGGGGTTCCTCGACACCGGGATCCCGATCGCCGGGCCCGGCGCACCCCTGGTCTCGGAGTTCGGGCTGATGGAGCTCATCGCCACCCTGGAACGCTCTCCCGACGGCGGCCGGGCCTACGTGGGTCGGGTGATCGAGTGCGCCTGGCGACTCCCCGGCATCTACGCCGCCGTCCTCGACGGCCGGTGCTCCACGTACCGGGCCGAGCAGGTCGCCGACCTCACCCGCCCCCTCTCACGGCACGCCGCGGCCCACGTCGACGGTCGGCTGCGCGGGTTCGTCGGGACCTGCACCTTCGCCCAGATCCAACGCCTGGTCACCGAGGCGATCAGCCTGCACGACCCCGACCTGGCCGAGGCCCGCCGCGCCGACGCGGCCGACGGACGCCGGTTCGACGTCGACCTCGACCAGCTGCACGCGGTCGACGCCCACGGTCTGGTCCATGTCGACGGCCTCCTCGACGCCGCCGACGGCGCCGACCTCGACACCGCCATCCGACGCCGTGCCGTCCTTCTCGGCAAGCTCGGCCACCACGGGACCCTGGACGTGCGCCGCGCGGTCGCGGTCGGCGAGCTGGCCCGCAACGACCTGACCCTCGATCTGGAAGTGGTTGATGAAGAGACCGGTGAGGTCACCGTCGCCGCAGCCGGCCGGCGCGCGGTCCTCCACATCCACCTCGCCGACACGGCGATCACCCACACCAGCACGGATGCCGCTGCCGGCGGTGCGCCGGTGGGCCGGTGGGAGGACCGCCAGACCCCGATCAGCGTCGAACAGATCCGCGAATGGCTGCAGACCCCCGGCACCAGCATCACCGTGAAGCCGGTGATCGACCTGGCCGACCACGTCCCGGTCGACTCCTACGAGATCCCCGACCGGCTCAGAGAACGCGTCCGACTCCGCGACCACACCTGCCGCTACCCCTGGTGCCCACGCCAGGCAACCCGCTGCGACCTCGACCACGCCCGACCCCACACCCGCGGCGGCGTGACCTGCCCGTGCAACCTGGTCCCCCTGTGTCGACGCCACCACCGCGCCAAGACCCACTCCGCCTGGCGCTACGCCGTGATCGACCCCGGCACCTACCTATGGACCAGCCCCCACCACCGCCACTACCTCGTCGACCAGCACGGCACCCACGCCCTCGACCCACCCGACCACTAGCCACCACGCCCCACACCCCGCCCACCAGCGGGGCCACCGGCACGTCCGGAACTCCGACCACGGCCCCTGCGTGCCTCGGCCTAGGGCTATGGACAAGCCCCGCCGGACCCTCCTAGCGTGCGCTGGATGGAGATCTCCCGGATCCGAGCCATGGGGCTGGTGCGGCTGGCGGTCGGGGCAAGCCTGATCGCCGCTCCTCGACTGCTCACACGCACCAACGACCCGTCGTTCGCGCTCCTGGTTCGAACGGTGGGGATCCGCGACGTCGTTCTGGGGGCGGGCTCGGCGCTCTCAGCGAAGGACGGCGCCGCGTTGTGGGGCGCCGTGACGCTCGCCAGCGACACCCTCGACGTTGTCGCCGGGGCTGTCGCCACACCATCGGTCGGCGCGCGGGGAGGTCTCACGGCTGCGCTGGTTCCAGTCCCGTTCGTCGCGGCGGGCATCTGGGCATTGCGGCGGCATGCGCCGATCGCGGCGCTTTTTTTCGGAGAACGGTGAAGACCTCCCCGAACCGGAGGTCGATCGCCTTCATCGCAGCCGCTGCGCCCGTGGCAGCAGCAGTCGGTTGCGGTCGCCTGACAGCGGCAGGTCTGCGACGACTCGCGCCAGAACGGCGCCAGAGCGCGCTGTCACTGTCGCTGGTTCCGGTCGCACTCGTCTACCCACTCGCGCGCAGGGCGGCTCCGGACAGGGGAGCGATCCTCCGAGAGGTTGGCAGCGTGGCCGCCACGGGGCTCGTGGCCGCCCTCGCCCTTCGGAGTGGTCGCGCAGGTCAGGTCGCGGCGTCGGGCTGGCTCGCGCATGCAGTCTTCGACCTCACCCACGAGCCGGGCAGTGGGTCCCTGTTCCCTGCGTGGTACCCGGCGGTGTGTGCAGGGTTCGACGTCGGCGTCGCCTGGGATCTGCTCACCGAACGCTGACAACCCTCCCGACGAGAGCGCCGCGGGGGGCCTAGTCCTCCCAGGGTGCCGTGTCGTCCATCTTCCTGTAGTACTTCGCCAAGTGGCTCTTCACTCGGTCGATGTCGTCCTCGGGCAGGTCGACGCCGCCGCGCGAGCCCTGCATGACGGCGCCGGCCGCCATGACGCCGCGCGGCACCGCCGTCAGCTGGTCGCCGATGACGTCGGCGATCAGCAGCTTGTAGGCGGTGAAGTTGTCCTTCTTGTCGGCGTCGTACCAGACATGCGCGTCGCGGTACTTCTCGTTGGGCTCGTCCTGGGCGCCGGCCCAGCGTCGTACCCGCTTCTCGGCGGCGTCGCCGTCCCACTCGCGGTCACGGTCGGCCAGCGGCAGGTCCTGGAATGCAGTCACAGCCATGTCCGAGGCGGTACCCGATCGCGGCGAGCCAACCCCGCCGGACGCCTACTGCGCCGAGCGGACCCGGATGCCCGCGAGCGGCACGGTGACCGCACCCGAGGGATCGGTGAAGAAGTCGTTGCCCTTGTCGTCGACCACGATGAAGGCCGGGAAGTCCTCGACCTCGATCTTCCAGACCGCCTCCATGCCGAGCTCGGGGTACTCCAGCACCTCCTGGCTCCGGATGCAGTCCTGCGCGAGCCGCGCGGCGGGGCCGCCGATGGAGCCGAGGTAGAAGCCGCCGAACTCGTTGCACGCCTCGGTGACCTGCTTGCTGCGGTTGCCCTTCGCGAGCATCACCATCGACCCGCCGGCCGCCTGGAAGGACTTCACGTAGGAGTCCATCCGGCCGGCGGTGGTCGGGCCGAACGACCCGGACGCCATGCCCTCGGGCGTCTTGGCCGGCCCGGCGTAGTACACGGGGTGGTTCCTCATGTACTCCGGCATCGGCTCGCCGGCGTCCAGGCGCTCCTGGATCTTGGCGTGCGCGATGTCGCGGGCCACGACGAGCGGCCCCGTGAGGGAGAGCCGCGTCTTGACCGGCAGCTTGGTGAGGACCGCCAGGATCTCAGGCATCGGCCGGTTCAGGTCGATCTCGACGACCTCACCGCCGGCGATGTCCTCGGCGACGCCGGCTTCGGGCATGTACTGCGCCGGGTCGGTCTCGAGCTGCTCGAGGAAGACACCCTCGGCGGTGATCTTGCCGAGCGCCTGGCGGTCGGCCGAGCAGGAGACCGCGATCGCGACCGGGCACGACGCGCCGTGGCGGGGGAGCCGCACCACCCGCACGTCGTGACAGAAGTACTTGCCGCCGAACTGGGCGCCGATGCCGAACCCCTGGGTCAGCTTGAAGACCTCCTCCTCGAGCTCGAGGTCGCGGAAGCCGTGCGCGCTCATCGAGCCCTCGGTGGGGAGGTTGTCGAGGTAGTGGGCGGACGCGTACTTCGCGGTCTTCAGCGCGAACTCCGCCGACGTGCCACCGATGACCACGGCGAGGTGGTACGGCGGGCACGCGGCGGTGCCGAGGGAGCGGATCTTCTCGTCGAGGAACTCCAGCATCCGCTTCGGGTTCAGGACCGCCTTGGTCTCCTGGAAGAGGAACGACTTGTTGGCCGAGCCGCCGCCCTTGGCCATGAACAGGAACTTGTACTCGGGGGACCGGCCGTCCACGCCCGGCGTGGAGTAGAGCTCGATCTGAGCCGGCAGGTTCGTGCCGGTGTTCTTCTCCTCGTACGTCGTCAGCGGGGCGAGCTGGCTGTAGCGCAGGTTCAGCTTCGTGTAGGCGTCGTAGACGCCCTTGCTGATCCACTCGGCGTCGTCGGCCCCGGTGAGCACGCCCTCGGACTTCTTGCCCATCACGATCGCGGTTCCGGTGTCCTGGCACATCGGCAGCACGCCGCCCGCGGAGATGTTGACGTTCTTGAGCAGGTCGAGAGCGACGAACCGGTCGTTGCCCGACGCCTCGGGGTCGTCGATGATCCTGCGCAGCTGCTTGAGATGCGCGGGCCGCAGGTAGTGGCTGATGTCGTGCATCGCCTCCGCGGTCAGCCGCTGGATCGCCGCCGGGTCCACCTGCAGGAAGGTCCGCCCGCCCGGCCCCTCGACGACCTGGACTCCCTCGGTCGTGACCAGCCGGTAGGGAGTGTCGTCCCTGCCGGTCGGGAGGAGGTCGGAGTACCGGAACTCAGCTTCAGCCACGACTACCGAGAATATCCCGCGCGGCGGATCCGGGTCACCGCGGTCCACGTGACCGACCTGACGGCATAGCAGACGACCTGCTGCTGTTGCACCGGCGTGCACGTGTACGACGCCCTGGTGATCGGAGCCGGACAGGCCGGCCTGTCCGCGTCGTACCACCTGACCCGTCTCGGCATCGACCACGTGCTGCTCGACGCCAACCCCGGGCCGGGCGGCGCCTGGCAGCACCGCTGGGACTCGCTGAGCATGGACGACGTGCACGGCGTCGCCGACCTCCCGCAGGCCCCAGCACCGGGCCGCTCCCAGGACCGGGCGAACGTGGTCGTACCCGACTGGTTCGGCCGCTACGAGGCCGAGCGGGGCCTGCCGGTCGTGCGGCCGGTGCGGGTGGACCGGGTCACCAGCGACGGCGACCTGCTCGTGGTCCGTGCCGCGGACCGCTCCTGGCGCACCCGCACCCTCGTCAACGCCACAGGCACCTGGACGCAGCCGTTCGTGCCGTACTACCCGGGCGCGGAGACCTTCCTCGGCGAGCAGCTGCACACCGTCGACTACCCGGGACCCGCGCACTTCGACGGCAGGCGGGTCCTGGTCGTCGGCGGGGGCGCATCCGCGGTGCAGTTCATCGGTGAGCTCGCGCCGCGGACCGACGTCCTGTGGGTGACCCGGCGCGAGCCCCTGTGGCGCGACCACTTCGACGAGCAGGCCGGGCGGGACGCGATCAGCCTCGTCCAGCAGCGGGTGCGGGAGGGCCTGCCGCCGGCGAGCGTCGTCGGCGTCACCGGGCTTGCGCTGCGCCCGCAGGAGCAGGAGGCGGCCCGGCTCGGTGCCTACGACCGCAGGCGGCCGATGTTCGCCCGGATCGAGCCCGATGGTGTGCGTTGGGCCGACGGCGCCTTCGAGCGCGTCGACGTGATCCTCTGGGCGACCGGCTTCCGGCCGGCGGTCAGCCACCTCGCGCCGCTCCACCTGCGCAGCGAGCACGGTGGCATCGCCCTGCTCCCGGGCGGCACCGACGTGCAGACCTCGACCACCGCCGCGCTCGACCCGCGGGTGCAGCTCGTCGGCTACGGGCCCTCGGCCAGCACCATCGGCGGCAATCGGGCGGGCCGGGCCGCAGCGCTCGCCGTACGGCGTTACTTGGCCGGTCACGGCGATCGGCTATCCTCGGAGGCATCCAACCCACGGGAGTCCGCGGCAGCGGGCTGAGAGGGAGCTGTAGCCGCTCCGACCGTTGAACCTGATCCGGCTCATACCGGCGAAGGAAGCGAAGGAGCACTCCCGTGCACATTGTCGACCGGGTCGGTCCGACCGTTCCCCGCCTGACCTGCATCGTCTCGGAGCACGACGACCTCACCCTGCTGCCGCAACTGGCTGCCGCCGGCGTCGACGGCTTCCAGGTCCGCGCCAAGTCCTACGACGCCCGCCGACTGATCGAGCTGACCCGCACCGTGATCGCGGCGGTGCGACCGGCCGGCGCGATCGTCACGGTGAACGACCGGGTGGACGTCGCGGTCGCTGCGGAGGCCGACGGAGCGCACCTGGGGTCGGCCGACCTGCCCGTCGCGGTCGCGCGGAGGATCGGCTCCGGCCTGCTCCTCGGTGTGACGTGTCGGTCACGGGAGGCGGTCGAGTCGGCTGCCGTCGAGGGAGCGGACTACGCCGGTGTCGGCCCGGTCTTCGCCAGCAGCAGCAAGCACGGGCTTCCGGAGCCGCTCGGACCGTCGGGGCTGGCCTCGGCCACCGGCGTGCTGCCCGTGATCGCGATCGGCGGCGTCACGGCGAGCGAGGCCCCGGCTGTGATCGCGGCCGGTGCGTCCGGCGTCGCCGTGATCGGCGGACTGTGGCGACATCCCGATCCGGTGCAGGCAGCGAAGGAGCTCGTCGCAGCGCTCGGTGCCTGAGATGGGGATGCGGGTCACCGTGCTCGGCGCCGGCATTGTGGGCCTGACGGTCGCCGACGAGCTGCGACGGCGCGGCCACGCCGTGACCGTCGTCGATCCGTGCCCGGCGCAGGGTGCGTCGTACGCCGCCGCCGGGATGCTCAGCCCGGCAGCGGAGGTCTGGCACGGCGAGGAGGACGTGCTCCGGCTCGGCCTGGCCTCGCTCGCGCTGTGGCCGGACCTGGCCGCGCGCCTGGGCGTCGACCTGCGGGCGAACGGGACGCTCCTCGTCGGGTACGACGCCGGCGACGTCCAGCAGGTGGAGCGGCAGGTCGCCCTGGTGGCCCGCCACGGGCACGCCGCGGAGCTGCT
>NZ_SSXI01000190.1 GCF_004803405.1 Nocardioides sp.
CTTTTCACCGGGGTGGTCCCGATCACCGCCGCGGTCGGCGGGGTCGCACTCGGCGGCGAGATCCCCGGCCCGCTGGTGTGGCTCGGCACGGGCGTCGTCGCCGCGGGCGTCGCGCTCGGCCTGCGGGCGGCAGCGGACGAGGGGGCGTGAGGACTTAGCACCGAGCCCGGAAATGGCCGAAGGCCGACCCTCGGGTCGGCCTTCGATCGGTGGAGCTGAGGGGACTCGAACCCCTGACCCTCTGCATGCCATGCAGATGCGCTACCAGCTGCGCCACAGCCCCATTCGGTTGTCGCGCCCCGCCACCAGGCGAAGCAACCTGCGGAATACTAGCCAACGCCGGTGACCGAGGTGAAATCCGGGGGGCGTCGACCCGCACCGTGCTCCGCGATCACGCGACAACCGCGGCCGGAAAGTTGTAGGACTCCAGCGCCCACTGGCCCGGCCGTTGCTCCACGAGATCGATCCGGCTGCAGTTCTCCAGGGGGCGCAGGTCGTGCGCGGTACGCGTGGGCCAGCCGAGGAAGGCGACCAGCCCGAGCCGGGTCGACGCGCCGTGGGAGACGACGACCGCGGTCTCCCCCGCCGCGAGCTCGGCGACCAGGTCGCGCAGCGCGTCGACGAAGCGCGCCGCCACCTCGGCGACCGACTCCGCACCGGGGATGCCGTCCCACTCGTCACGGTGGAAGCGCTCGTGCGCCTCCGCCGAGCGGGCCTCGAGCTCGGCATGGGTCAGTCCCTGGTACTCGCCCAGCGCGAACTCCCGCAGCCTCTGGTCGTACGACGCCGTCAGCCCGCACTCCTTCGCGACCTCGTCGGCGGTCTGCCGGGCGCGCGCGAGGTCGCTGGACCACAGCAGCGCCGGCTCGAGCGCGGCGAGAGCCGGGGCGACTGCGCGGGCCTGCGCGATGCCGACGTCGTCGAGCTCCGGGTCGAGCTGACCCTGGATCCGCCTGGCGGCGTTCCACGCCGTGCGGCCGTGGCGGAGCAGCACGATCCGCCGGGACTGGTCGGGCACGGCTACTCGGGCGCCGGACGGTCGCCCACGGCGCCGTCAGGCCCGTCGGCCCGGTCGCCCCGGTCGGCCCGATCGGTGCCGACAGGACCGTGCGCGCCGTCGGGCAGCTCGATGCCGGGACAGTCACGCCACAGCCGCTCGAGGGCGTAGAACTGACGCTCCTCGGTGTGCTGGACGTGGATCACGACGTCGCCGTAGTCGAGCAGCACCCAACGGCCGTCGCGATGCCCCTCGCGGCGGATCGGCTTGGCGCCGAGCTCGCGGAGCTTGTCCTCGACCTCCTCCACGATCGCGCGCACCTGGCGGTCGTTGGCACCGGAGGCGAGCAGGAAGGCGTCGGTGATGGCGAGCTGCTCGCTCACGTCGAACGCGAGCAGGTCGGTGGCGAGCTTGTCGGCTGCGGCGAGCGACGCGGCGCGCACCAGCTCGACGGCATGGTCAGTGGCAGTCATGGGTCTCCGTGGTCAGGAAGTGGGATCGAAGGGGTCGGCGGTGCGCGGCAGCGCGTCGGTGGGTGCCGGTGGCGGGCTCGTCGGCCCGGTCGGGCCGGAGACACGCTCGCCGGTTCCGGGGCCGTACAACCCGTGCTTGGTGATGTACTGCACGACGCCGTCAGGGACGAGGTACCAGATCGGCTGGCCCGCGCTCTGGCGTTGGCGGCACTCGGTCGAGGAGATGGCCAGGGCCGGGACCTCCACCATGGTGACCCGGTCGTGCGGGATCCTCGACAGGGTGTCGGGGTCCATGTCCGAGCCCGGTCGGGTGCAGCCGACGAAGTGGGCGAGCTCGAAGAGCTCGTCGGCGTCGCGCCAGCTGAAGATGTCGGTGAGCGCGTCAGCGCCGGTGATGAAGTAGAGGTCGGCCTCGGGTCGCTGGGCGTGGAGATCGCGCAGGGTGTCCTTGGTGAAGGTCGGGCCGTCGCGGTCGATGTCGACCCGGCTGACGGTGAACCGTGGATTGGCCGCGGTCGCGACCACCGTCATCAGGTAGCGGTGCTCGGCGGGCGAGACCCGGCGCTCGGTCTTCTGCCAGGGCTGTCCGGTGGGCACGAAGACGACCTCGTCGAGGTCGAACCAGCCCTGGACCTCCGACGCGGCGACCAGGTGGCCGTGGTGGATCGGGTCGAACGTGCCGCCCATCACGCCGAGGCGGAGGCGACGTCCTTCCGACCCGGGCACGGAGCGCTCAGCTGTGCTCGCGGCCGCCACCGAACCAGATCAGGCCCAGCAGCATGAGCAGCAGGACGGCCAGGGTGCCTCCGCCGATGAACCACGGGTTGACGGCAGGCTCACCGTGCTCCTCGGCGGCGCGAACGACGGCGAGGGCGGTCAGGCTGATCTGGCTGAGCATGGCCGCATGCTACCGAATGCCTCGACCGGGGGTGCGGCCGGCCGGCACTGCGGGACGGAGGCCGTGCCGCTCGCCCCGCCTCGAGGACGTGCTCGGCCGGCCATCAGTGAACGGCGAGGTCGACGCCCATGAACAACAGCGTGAACCGGATCGAGCGGCCCAGGAACACGGTGGGGACGAAGGCCCACAGGGGCATCTTGAGCAGCCCGCCGACCGCGGCCATCACCAGCAGCGGCGGGACACCGACCGAGGCCGCCACGAACATGACGGCGACGGCGTACCAGGGTCGCCCCCGCATCCGCTCGACCCATCTCTGGTAGCCCTCCTTGACCTTGGGCTTGGCGAGCTTCCTCTGCGCCCAGCGCGAGTCGATCCCGCGGCGGGCCGCTTCGTACCAGACGAGCTTGCCGATGGTCGCGCCGGCACCGGCCGCGACGCCGAGCGAGATCGCGGTCGCGGTGCCGCCCTCGGCCGCGCCGGCCGCGATGATGTAGGCCTCCATCGGGAGGAACGGGAGCAGCGCGGAGACGACGCTGACGGCGAACGTCGAGAACCAGAGGATCATGCTGCCGAGGGCCGACCGGTCGCAGCTCCCCCGGGGACGGGGCGCTCGGGGACGGGCAGCCCGAGCTGGAGCAGCCAGCGCAGGGACACGCACTTCAGCACGAGCAGCGCGACCGCGATGATCAGGCCCAGCCACCACCACCCGGTGACCAGCAGCAGGATCGCGAACAGCCCGGAGTTGGCGGCCTTGCCGAGCCGGGACCAGTTCCAGAGGTAGATCCGGCGGTCGATGACGTAGAAGTAGTTGGGGCTGCGGATCGGCCAGGCGAGGTAGGCCAGCGACAGGAACATGTCGACGACCATGAACTCGAACAGGTACACCGCCACCGGGATGGCGATCAGCTCCATCGGCTCGTCCCCGAAGAACGGGGTGGGCTGGAGCCAGGCCAGTCCGATGTAGAAGGCGCCGCAGCTGAGCCGGTCGCAGATCATGTCGATCAGCCCGCCCATGCGGGTCTCACAGTCGAAACGGCGTGCCCACTCACCGTCCAGGGTGTCGCCGACCCAGTAGGTCACCAGACCCGCGACGAGCAGGGTCAGGCTGCCGTCGTAGGCACCCCACAGCGAGAGCACGAGCGTCGCCACCGTGCGCACGAAGGTGATGATGGTGGCCCCGGTGAAGAGCCTTTCAGCGGACGGATCGGCGTAGATCCGCTCCCGGGAGCCTGCCATGCGCGCAACCTATCGCGGGGAGATGACGGTTCCGCGCACCAGTACCGGATCGGCGCTATCGCACGTGCCCGTCGCCGATCACGACGTACTTCGTCGAGGTCATCTCGGGCAGCCCCATCGGCCCGCGGGCGTGGAGCTTCTGGGTGCTGATGCCGATCTCCGCGCCGAAGCCGAACTCGCCGCCGTCGGTGAACCGGGTGGAGGCGTTGACCAGGACGGCGGCGGAGTCCACCTCCGCGACGAACCGTCGCGCCGCACCCTGGTCCTCGGTGAGGATCGCGTCGGAGTGACCGCTCGACCACTGCCGGATGTGCTCCAGGGCGGTGTCGAGGTCGGGTACGACGCGGGCAGCGATGTCGAGGGAGAGGTACTCCGTCGCCCAGTCGTCGTCGGTGGCGGGGACGACGCCCTCGTAGGACGCGAACGCGGCGTCGCCGTGGATCGTGACCTGCTCGTCCTGGAGCGCCCTGACCACGCGCGGCAGGAACTCGTCGGCGACGTCGGCGTGGACCAGCAGCGACTCGGCGGCGTTGCACACGCTGGTGCGGTGGGTCTTCGCGTTGAGCACGACGCGCAGGGCCTTGTCGAGGTCGGCCCGGCTGTCGACGTACACGTGGCAGTTGCCGACGCCGGTCTCGATGACCGGGACGGTCGACTCGTCGACGACGGACTGGATGAGGCCGGCTCCCCCGCGTGGGATCAGCACGTCGACGTGCCCGCGGGCCTGCATCAGGACCTTCACACTCTCGTGGCTGTCGCCGGGGACCATCTGCACGATGTCTGGCTCCAGTCCGGACGCCTCGACCGCGTCGCGCAGCACCGCGACGATCGCGGCGTTGCTCGAGCGGGCCGACGAGCTGCCGCGGAGCAGCACGGCGTTGCCCGACTTGAGGCAGATGCCGGCGGCGTCGGCGGTGACGTTCGGCCGGGCCTCGTAGATCATGCCGACCACGCCGAACGGGACCCGGACCTGACGCAGCTCCAGCCCGTTGGCCAGCACGCTGCCGCGGACCACCTCGCCGACCGGGTCGGCGAGGCCGGCCACGTCACGGAGGCCCTGCGCCATGCCCTCCAGGCGCTCCCGGGTCAGCCGGAGCCGGTCGATGATGTTCGCCGGGCTGCCGCCGGCCTCGGCGCGCGCGACGTCCTCGGCGTTCCCCGCCAGGACCTCGTCTCCGCGTGTCAGCAGCGCCTCGGCCATGGCGTGCAGGGTGGTGTCCTTCTGGGCCCGCGTGGCCAGGGCGAGCCCGCGGGCCGCGACCCGGGCGCGAGTCGCGGCGGCGAGGACGTCGTCGGTGATGCTCACACCGCAAGGTTAGATCGCGAACGCCCCGCCCGGATCACCGGACGGGGCGCTCGACGACGCGAGGACGCGCTCAGGCTCTCGGGTCAGCCCTTGCGCTTCTCGATCTCCGCGGCCACGGCCGGCAGGACCGAGTGGAGGTCACCGACGACACCGAAGTCGACGAGCTCGAAGATCGGCGCCTCCTCGTCCTTGTTGACCGCCACGATGGTCTTCGAGGTCTGCATGCCGGCGCGGTGCTGGATCGCACCGGAGATGCCGTTGGCCACGTAGAGCTGCGGCGACACCGTCTTGCCGGTCTGGCCGACCTGGAAGGTGTGCGGCTTCCAGCCGGAGTCGACCGCGGCACGCGAGGCACCCACGGCGGCGCCGAGGGCGTCGGCGAGGGCCTCGACCGCGGTGAAGTCACCACCGGTGCCGCGACCACCGGAGACCACGATCGCGGCCTCGGTGAGCTCGGGGCGGCCGGTGGCCTGGCGCGGCTGGGAGGCCACGATCTGCGCGGTCTTGGCGGCCTCGGAGATGGTGGCCGCGAACTCCTCGACCGCGCCGGCGGCAGCGCCCTCCTCGGGCGCGGCGGCGTTGGGCTTGACCGTGATGATCGGCGTGCCCTTGGTGACCTTCGCGTCGACCGTGAAGTTGCCGGCGAACACCGACTGGGTGGTACGGATCTCGCCACCCTCGAAGGTCACGTCGACGGCGTCGGTGATCAGGCCGGAGGCGAGCTTGATGGCCAGGCGCCCGGCGATCTCCTTGCCCTCGGCGGAGGACGGGATGAGGATCGCGGCCGGCGAGGTCTTCTCGGCGAGCTGCTGCAGCGCCTCGGCCTTGGGCGCCACGAGATAGCCCTTGATCTCCGCGTCGTCGACGACGTAGACCTTCTCCGCGCCGTAGGCCTTCACGGCCTCGGCGACGGCGCCGGCCTGGGCCGAGCCGCCGATGAAGACGGCGGACGGCTCGCCGATGCGCTTGGCGATCGCCAGGAGCTCGTAGGTGGGCTTGCGGACTGAACCGTCGACGTGGTCGACGAGAACCAAAACTTCGGACATGTCTTCAGTTCCTCGATTCCAGGCTTCTCAGATGAACTTCTTCGACGCGAGGAACTCGACCAGCGCAGTGGCGCCCGATCCGTCCTCGTCCTTGACGATCTCGCCGGCGGTCCGCGGCGGGCGCTCGGTGACGGACTCGACCTTGGTCCACGCGGCCTCGAGGCCCACCTCACCCGGCTCGACGCCGAGGTCAGTCAGGGCGAGGGTCTCCAGCGGCTTCTTCTTCGCCGCCATGATGCCCTTGAAGGACGGGTAGCGCGCCTCGCCCGACTGGTCGGTCACGGAGAGGACGAGGGGAAGGGTGCCGCCGACGACCTCGGTCGCGGTGTCGCCGTCACGCTTGATCCGGACCTGGTCGCCCTGGGTCTCCACGACCGAGGCCAGCGTGACCTGGGGCAGGTTGAGCCGCTCCGCCAGCATCGCGGGGACCACGCTCATGCTGCCGTCGGTGGACGCGAGGCCGCCGATGATCAGCTCGGGCACACCGATCTTCTCGATCGCCTTGGCGAGCACCAAAGAGGTCGCGACGGCGTCCGAGCCGGCGATCGCGTCGTCCTGCACGTGAACGGCCTTGTCGGCGCCCATCTGGAGGGCCTTGCGGACGGCGGTCTCCGCCTCGGGCGGGCCCACGGTCAGCGCGGTGACGGTGATCTCCTCGTCGGCCCGCTTCTCCTTGATCTGGAGGGCCTGCTCGACCGCGTACTCGTCGAGCTCGGAGAGGAGCCCGTCGACCCCGACGCGGTCGACGGTGTTGTCCGCCTCGAACTTCCGGTCTGCGGTCGCGTCGGGTACGTACTTCACAAGGACGACAATGTTGGAGAGTGTCATGGTTGTGGCCGGACCGGCCCCTTCCTGTGCATCGTGAGCCCTGACCGGAAGCCCGGGCAGGGAACAGCTGTGGTCCGTAGAGGACAGCGTTGGGCAGGTTACCGCCCGGTTCAGTACCGCGGAATCCGCAGCCGCGTGGAGTAACTCACACCGAGGCGCACGTCACGGACGAAGCAGCCGCTCGAGGACCCGCCCGAGCACGAGGTACACGACGGCGGCGATGCCGTAGTTGAAGAGTGCCGTCTTCACTTTGGCGTTCGGAGCGCTGAAGTCCTTGACCGGGTTCCCCAGGTCGAAGAACCCCAGGTCGAACACGTCGGCCAGGTCCCGCACCAGGATGACCAGCCCGTTGTCCTCGTTGGCCTCGAGCGCGAAGCTGAACGCCGCGACCGCCAGGATCAGGGCGAGCACCATGCAGACGACCCACACGGCGCGCGCCGCGATGTCGCGCGCCCGGGCCGCGTTCAGCGACCTGGTCGGCGCCGACGCGTCGGTCTCCTTGTCCGCCACTGCCCTTACCGCCCTTCGAAGGTGGCCTTGCCCGGCCCGTTCTCGATGAAGGATTGCATGCCCGCGGCCCGGTCGTGCGTCGCGAACGCCGCGGCGAAGTGCTGGCGCTCGATCTGGAGGCCGGTCTCGATGTCCGCCTCGAGGCCCCGGTCGACCGCCTCCTTGACTGCGCGGAGGGCGTAGGGCGCAGCCGTGGCGAACTGGGCCGCCCACGTCACGGCCTCCGGATAGACGTCGTCAGCCGGCAGGACGCGGTCGACGAGCCCGATGGCCAGCGCCTCGTCCGCCTTGACGAAGCGGCCGCTGAAGAGCAGCTCCTTGGCCCTGCTGGGGCCGATCAGACGCGGCAGCCGCTGGGTGCCGCCCGCGCCGGGGATGATGCCGAGGAGGACCTCCGGCTGGCCGAGGACCGCATTCTCGGCAGCGAACCGGACATCGGCGGCGAGCGCGAGCTCGCAACCACCTCCCAGGGCATAGCCGTTCACGGCCGCGACCACGGGCTTGGGGATCCGGGCGATCGCGTTCACCGCGCCCTGGAGCGCATCGACCCGGTCGACCATGTCCGTGTAGGACATCGTCGACATCTCCTTGACGTCGTTGCCGGCCGCGAAGACCCGCGGTCCTCCCCAGACCACGACGGCGCGCACGTCCTTGCGCGCGGTCGCCTCGGCCGCGACCAGGGTCAGCTCGTCCTGCACCTGGAGGCTGATCGCGTTCATCTTGGGTCGATCGAGCCGGATCGTCCCGACGCCGTCCGCGACTTCAAGGCGGACGAACTCGCTGCTCATCTGGTACCTCTCCAAAGTGCTCGGTCACTGCGGCTGACTCGGGGTCGAGCTCCGACAGCGCATTGTGCCGGTTCCCAGGCCGGTGCGTCACGGCGGAACCAGTGGCCGGGCACAATGGACCGGGTGACCCCTGTGCTGTGGCGCTCCTTCGGTGACCGTGCCCCCGTCTGGCCCGGACGGAACTGGCCGCTCGGCGCGACGTGGACACCGGAGTCGACGAACTTCGCCGTCCACGCCCCGAACGCGACCGCCGTCTGGCTGTGCATCTTCGACGACGAGGGGGGCGAGAAGCGGCACCAGTTCACCGAGCAGTCGCTCGGCATCTGGCACGGCGCGCTCCCGGGCATCGCCCCCGGCACCGCCTACGGCTACCGCGTCGACGGGCCGTGGGACCCCGAGCAGGGGCTGCGGTTCAACCCCAACAAGCTCCTGCTCGACCCCTACGGCCTCGCCGTGTCGGGCACGATCACCCCCGGCATCGACCTCCTGGGCTACGACCCCGACGACCCGGAACAGCCGAGTGACATCGACTCGGCACACGCCACCGCGCGCAGCGTGGTCGTCGCACCGCTCTTCGACTGGGAGGGCGACACCCCGATGCGGCGGCGCTGGCGAGACACCGTCGTCTACGAGCTCCACGTCAAGGGCTTCACCGCGCGCAACGAGCAGATCCCCGAGGACCTGCGCGGCACCTACGCCGGCCTCGCCCACCCTGCGGCCATCGACTACCTGCGCGACCTGGGCGTCACCGCCGTGGAGCTGCTGCCCACCCACCAGTTCTTCTCCGAGCCGCTGCTGCTGGAGCGCGGCCTGACCAACTACTGGGGCTACAACTCGCTCTGCTACTTCGCGCCCCACGGCGACTACAGCGCCGCCGGTGACCGGGGACAGCAGGTCACCGAGTTCAAGTCGATGGTCAAGGCGCTGCACCGCGCCGGCATCGAGGTGATTCTCGACGTGGTCTACAACCACACCGCCGAGGCCGGTCCGATGGGGCCGACGCTGTCGTTCCGCGGCTTCGACGACCGCGGGTTCTACCGACGCGTCCCTCCCACCCAGGGCGCGCCCGACGGGCCGTTCGGGCCGTACGACGACACGTACTGGGACGTCACCGGCTGCGGCAACACCGTGAACTCCGAATCCCCCCAGGCGCTGCGGCTGATCCTCGACTCGCTGCGCTACTGGGTGACCGAGATGCACGTCGACGGCTTCCGCTTCGACCTGATGTCGGCACTGACCAGAACCGGCACCGAGGTCGACATGGCCTGCAAGCTGCTCACCGCCATCGGGCAGGACCCGGTCCTGCGGCACGCCAAGCTGATCGCCGAGCCCTGGGACGTCTCGATGGACGGCTACCTGGTCGGGCGGATGCCTCCCCCGTGGGTGGAGTGGAACGACCAGTACCGGGACACGCTGCGCGACTTCTGGCGCGGCCAGACCCACGGCGTGCGGACCGTCGCGACCCGACTCGCCGGTTCCTCCGACCTCTACGCCGACGACGGGCGCTCGGCGTACAACTCGGTCAACTTCGTCACGGCGCACGACGGCTTCACGGTGCGCGACCTGGTGTCCTACGACCACAAGCACAACGAGGCCAACGGCGAGGACAACCGCGACGGGTCGGACAACAACCGGTCGTGGAACCACGGCGTCGAGGGCGAGACCGACGATCCGGGGATCGCCGCGCTGCGCCGTCGTCAGGCCGCCAACATCATGCTCACCCTCTGCCTGTCCAACGGCGTGCCGATGCTGACGGCCGGTGACGAGAAGGGGCGGACCCAGGGCGGCAACAACAACGCCTACTGCCAGGACAACGAGATCTCCTGGTTCGACTGGGGCACCGACGACGCCTGGCTCGACGTCTACGACGTGGTCAAGAAGGCACTGCGCCTGCGGCAACAGCACGCGACGCTGACCCAGCGCAACTGGTTCGAGGGACGGCCGACCATGGTCGGCGGCCCCAAGGACCTCGCCTGGCTGCATCCGTCCGGTCGCGAGATGACCGGGGACGACTGGCACGACGGCTCCCTGCAGACCGTCGGCATGTTCCTGTCGGGCAAGCCGCTGCGTGAGCCGGGGCCACGCGGCGAGCAGCTCGTCGACGCGTCGTTCCTGCTGTGGTTCCACGCCGGTGACCAGACGGTCGACGTGCACCTGCCGGAGAACGACTGGGTGACCCGCGGCGAGGTCGTCCTGACCACGGACCCGGACCAGCCCACCGGCAAGCCGGTCGACATCGGCGGGCACCTGACCCTGGGGCCCCGCTGCGTCGTCGTGCTGCAGGAGGTCGAGCAGTCGGCTTGAGGCCCGCCCCGGTCCGCTGTCAGGCCGAGGCGACGACGCCGAGCTCTGCGGGCGCGACCAGCAGCGGGTGGGTCGGCACCACCCGGACCGTGTAGCCGAAGGGACCGGACCGGCCCAGCTCGACCTGGCCGTCGAAGCGGTGCCGCCCACCGTCGTAGGACTCCGCGAGGTCGAGCGGAGTGAGCCGTGACTCGACGATCACGTCCTCGGCGTCGACCCGTCCGTGGACGAGCTGCACCGCGACATCGCCGGGCGAGAGCTCGCCGAGCGCGACGTAGGCGCGGACGGTCATCACCGCACCGACCTCGGCGGCGTCGCCGACCCCCTCGGCCTCGACATGCTCGACCCGGACGCTCGGCCAGCCGGCACGCACCCGAGCCTTCCAGCCGGCGAGCCCGCGGGCACCGGCCGCGTCGGCGCCGAGCGCGCGGGTGTTGTGGGCGGCCGGCGCGTAGAGCTGGCCGACGTAGTCGCGGACCATCCGGGTGGCGAGCACCTTGGGACCGAGCGAGGACCAGGTATGGCGCAGCATCTCGACCCAGCGCAGCGGCACGCCGTCGGCGTCACGGTCGTAGAACCGCGGCGCGACCTCCTGCTCGATCAGGTCGTAGAGCGCGGCAGCCTCCAGGTCGTCCCGCTTGTCGGAGTAGTCCTCGAGCCCGTCGGCGGACGGGATCGGCCAGCCGAACTCCGGCTCGTACCACTCGTCCCACCATCCGTCGAGGATGGACAGGTTGAGGCCGCCGTTGAGAGCGGCCTTCATGCCCGAGGTGCCGCACGCCTCGTAGGGGCGCAGCGGGTTGTTGAGCCACACGTCGCAGCCCGGGTAGAGCGGCAGGGCGAGTCCGATGTCGTAGTTGGGCAGGAACACGATCCGGTGCCGGACGTCCTCGGCATCGGCGAACCTGACCAGCTCCTGAATCAGTCGCTTGCCGCCGTCGTCGGCCGGATGCGCCTTCCCCGCGATGACCAGCTGGACCGGGCGCTCGGGATGGAGGAGCAGCGCCTTGAGCCGCTCCGGGTCGCGCAGCATCAGCGTCAGCCGCTTGTACGACGGCACCCGGCGGGCGAAGCCGATGGTCAGCACGTCCGGGTCGAGCGCCTCGTCGATCCAGCCGAGCTCGCCCGCCGTGGCGCCACGCTTCTCCCAGCACTTGCGCACCCGGCGGCGGGCGTCCTCGACCAGCCGCTCGCGCAGCAGTCGCTTGGTCGACCAGACCTCGGCGGCCGGCACCTTCTCCAGCGCCGCCCAGAACGCCTCGGTGTCGTCGTCCTCCGGGTCGGCGCCCTGCCGGGACGCCATCGCGATCACCTCACGGGCGACCCAGGTCGGCGCGTGCACGCCGTTGGTGATCGAGGTGATCGGCACCTCGGCCTCGTCGAAGGCCGGCCACAGCCCGTTGAACATCCCGCGGCTGACCTGGCCGTGCAGCTGGGAGACGCCGTTCGCGCGCTGCGCGAGCCGGAATCCCATCACGGCCATGTTGAAGACTCCAGGGTCGCCGCCCGCATAGTCCTCCGTGCCCAGCCTCAGGACCTCGTCGACCGGGACGCCGGGCGTCGCGCCCCGGTCCCCGAAGTACTGCTCGACCAGCGTGCACGGGAACCGGTCGATGCCGGCCGGGACAGGGGTGTGCGTGGTGAAGACGGTCGACGCGCGCCCGACCTCCAGCGCCGTGGCGACGTCGAGCTGCGGCCCGGACGGGTCGGCGGTGAGCTCGCGGATCCGCTCGATACCGAGGAATCCCGCGTGGCCCTCGTTGGTGTGGAACACCTCCGGCGCGGCGGCGCCGGTGATGCGGGAGAAGGCGCGGAGGGCACGCACGCCACCGACTCCGAGCAGCAGCTCCTGACGGAGCCGGTGCTCGGTGTTGCCGCCGTACAGCCGGTCGGTGATCTCGATGTAGTGGTCGGGGTTGCCCTCGACGTCGGTGTCGAGCAGCAGCAGCGGCACCCGGCCCACCGCCGCCACCCAGATCCTGGCGAGCAGGTCGGGCCCGTCGGGCATCCGGATCGAGATCGTGGCTCGCGTGCCGTCGGACTCGAGCAGCTGTGAGAGCGGCAGTCCGTCCGGATCGAGCACCGGGTAGCTCTCGAGCTGCCAGCCCTCGTGGGAGAGCGCCTGCTTGAAGTACCCGTGCCGGTAGAGCAGGCCGACGCCGACGATCGGCACACCCAGGTCGCTGGCCGTCTTGAGGTGGTCGCCGGCGAGGATGCCGAGGCCGCCGGAGTACTGCGGCAGCACCGCCGTGATGCCGAACTCGGGTGAGAAGTAGGCCACCGACCGCGGCCACGTCAGGTCCGGACGCTCGTCCCGGGCGCGCTGGTACCAGCGATCCTCCGAGAGGTACGCCGTCAGGTCGGCCCGCGCCTCCCCGACCCGACGCACGAACGACTCGTCGGCCGCGAGCTGCCGCCAGCGCTCACCCGGCACCTCACCGAGCAGCCGCACCGGATCGTGACCGGTGCTGCGCCACAGCTCCGGGTCCACCGCGGCGAACAGGTCCTGGGTCGGCGGGTGCCACGACCACCTCAGGTTGGAGGCGAGCTCGCCGAGGGCGGCAAGCGCGTCGGGAAGGACGGGGCGGACCGTGAACCGCCGGATCGCACGCATGGGTCGACGGTAGCCAACTCCGCTTGAACGTTCCAAGCAACCCCGGCGCGCCGCACCCGCGTAACGAACACCGAACGGCCGAAGTTGAAGCCTGCTGACGGGCGGGGTGGGTCATGGGGGCCGCCTCGCCCGTCCCCCGTCCATTGTGGGCATCGCTCCGCGACGGTACGCACCGTCCACCGGCCCTAGGCTGCTCCCGATGAGCACCGCATCCCTTCGCTCCGTGGCCGAGCACCAGCGCCACGTGACAGCCCTCGTCGCCCCGGCCGGCGCGCTCGGCACGGAGCAGGTGGCCACGGACCGGGCCCGTGGGCGGGTCCTCGCGTCGGCCGTGGTCGCGCCGGAGCCGCTCCCCTCGTTCGACAACTCCGCGATGGACGGCTACGCCGTGCGCGCCGCCGACCTCGCATCCGCGTCAGCCGAGCATCCGGTCAGACTGCCCGTCGCGGGCGACCTCCCGGCCGGGGCGGCGCTCGGCCGGCTCGAGCCGGGAACCGCCCTCCGGATCATGACCGGCGCCCCGGTCCCTCACGGCGCCGATGCGATCGTCGAGGTCGAGGCCACCGACGGCGGGACCGAGATCGTCGAGATCCGTGCCGCCCCGGAGCCCGGCCGGTTCGTCCGCACGGCCGGGAGCGACGTCGGGCCCGGACAGGAGATGCTGGCCGCCGGGACCGTGCTGGGCCCGGCCCAGCTCGGGGTGCTGGCCGCGCTGGGCGTCGCCGAGGTCGTCGTGCATCGACGGCCGAGGGTGCTGGTCTGCTCGACCGGCTCCGAGCTGTCCGAGAACCCCGAGCCCGGTTCGGGCACCATCCGCGACGCCAACGGAGCCCTTCTCGCTGCGGCCGTCGAGGACGCCGGTGGGGTCGCCGTGCGCAGGCTGTGGGTCGCCGACGATGTCCCGGCCTTCCTCGCGCTCCTGGAGTCCGAGCTCGCCCACGGAGACGTCGACCTGGTCCTCACCTCGGGCGGGGTGAGCGCCGGCGCCTACGAGGTGGTCAAGGACGGGCTCGGGCCACGGGGCGTCGAGTTCGTGAAGGTCGCGATGCAGCCGGGCATGCCGCAGGGCTCGGGGCGCTTCGCCGGCGTCCCCGTGGTCTGCCTGCCGGGGAACCCGGTCAGCGCGCTGACGTCGTACGAGGTCTTCGTCCGGCCCGCGCTGCGGCGGGCGCTCGGCCACCCCCGGCCGTCGCGCCCGGTCGTCCGGGCCGCACTGACCGAGGCACTCACCCCTCTGCCGAGCAAGCGACAGCTGCGCCGGGCGCGGCTCGACCGTGATGCCGGGACGGTGACGCCGTGGGGCCCGCCGGGCTCCGGCTTCCTCGGCTGGTTCGCCGGAGCCGACGCGCTCATCGACCTCCCGCCCGACGGGCACCCGCTTCGGCGAGGCGACCTCGTGGACGTGTGGGACCTCACCACCGGCTGACGCTCGGCCGCCGCCGGTCGAGGAGGTTGCGCCGCAACCCCCGCCGATCGACGGGCGATTTCCTCGATCTACGGGAGATTCCTGGGCTGTGGGACCTCACTACGGGTGACGCGCCGGACGACACCTTGCAGTCCCTTGATCCTCCCCTGTTGGGTGGGGTCATGGTCGGACGCATCCCTGTCATCGATGTGATGCCCATCGTGGAGGCCGGACCGTCGTACGGACGGCTTCCCGCGAAGGCCGCTGTCGGCGAGCCGTTCCCCGTCAGTGCCACCGTGTTCCGCGAAGGCCACGACCGGCTCGGTGCGGAGGTGGTGCTGATCGCACCCGACGGCACGCGCAGACCGCCCGTGCGGATGACGGCCCTGCCGACGATCGACCGGCACACCGTCGACCGTCACCAGGCATGGGTGACGCCCGACGCGATGGGCGCCTGGACGTTCGAGATCCACGCGTGGTCGGACCCGGTCGCCACCTGGCAGCACGCCGCCGGGATCAAGATCCGCGCCGGCCTGGACGTGGAGCTGATGTTCGCAGAGGGCCGACTGCTGCTCGAGCGGATCGTCGCGGCCGGCACCCTCACCCCCGACGAGCTCGGCGTGGTCAAGGCCGCGATCACGGCGTCCGGCGACGCGAGGCGTCCGGTCGCGGCGCGGCTCGCCCAGCTGGAGTCTCCGGACCTACGTGCCGTGCTGATCGCCCATCCGCTACGCGACCTGCTGACGGTCGAGGGACCGTTCCCCGTGTTCGTCGACCGGCCCAGGGCCCTGTTCTCCAGCTGGTACGAGCTGTTCCCCCGCTCCGAGGGCGCCCACCTGGACCCGAAGACCGGGGAGCTCGTCAGCGGCAACTTCCGCACCGCCGCCGAGCGGCTGCCCGCCGTGGCGCGGATGGGATTCGACGTCGTCTACCTCCCGCCGATCCACCCGATCGGTGAGGTCAACCGCAAGGGGCCGAACAACGCGGTGCTCCCGGACGGCGAGCCCACCCCCGCGGACTGGGCGGGCTCCCCCTGGGCGATCGGCAGCAAGTACGGCGGCCACGACGCCGTCCACCCCGACCTCGGCACCCTCGAGGACTTCGAGGCGTTCGTCGCGAGCGCGCGCGAGCTGGGCATGGAGGTCGCGCTCGACCTGGCCCTCCAGTGCGCGCCCGACCATCCCTGGGTCACCGAGCACCCCGAGTGGTTCACGACCCGCGCCGACGGCTCGATCGCCTATGCCGAGAACCCGCCGAAGAAGTACCAGGACATCTACCCGGTCAACTTCGACAACGACCCCGACGGCATCTCCGCCGAGGTGCTCCGCATCGTGCGGCACTGGATGGCACACGGCGTGCGGATCTTCCGTGTCGACAACCCCCACACCAAGCCGGTCGCGTTCTGGCAGTGGCTGCTGGCGGAGGTCCGACGCACCGACCCCGACGTGCTGTTCCTGTCCGAGGCCTTCACGAAGCCGCCGATGCTGCAGACGCTCGGCGCGGTGGGCTTCCACCAGTCCTACACGTACTTCACGTGGCGCACGGAGAAGGAGGAGGTGGAGGAGTACCTCCGCGAGGTGGCGACGGAGTCGGCCCATCGGGTGCGGCCGAACTTCTTCGTCAACACCCCCGACATCCTCCACGAGTTCCTCCAGTACGGCGGCCCGCCGGCGTTCAAGATCCGTGCCGTGCTGGCGGCGATGTCGTCCCCGAACTGGGGCATGTACGCGGGCTACGAGCTGTTCGAGCACGTCGCCGTGCGCCCCGGCAGCGAGGAGTACCTCGACTCGGAGAAGTACCAGATCCGCGTGCGGGACTGGGCGGCGTCCGAGTCCGACACGAGCGACACCAGCCTGGCGCCGTACGTCGCGAAGCTCAACGCCCTGCGACGCGGACACCCGTCCTTGCAGCTGCTCCGCAACCTCACCGTCCACCCCACCGACGAAGAGCACGTGATCTGCTTCAGCAAGGTCGCGGTCACCCCGGCCGGCACGACCGACCGGGTGATCGTCGTGCTCAACCTCGACCCGCACGGGGTCCGGGAGACGATGGTGCACGTCGACCTCCCTGCGCTCGGCCTGGCGCCGGGCAGCACGTTCACCGTTCGCGACGAGCTCAGCGGCGCGCAGTGGGCGTGGGGCGAGCACAACTACGTCAGGCTGGACCCGCACGTCGAGCCGGCCCACATCCTCGTCGTGAAGGGTCAGCGATGAGCGAGGAGGTCTCGGCGCTCTCGGCCACGCGCGCGCTCAACGACGAGCCCGATTGGTTCCGCACCGCGGTCTTCTACGAGGTGCTCGTCCGGTCGTTCCGCGACTCCAACGGCGACGGAACCGGGGACTTCAGGGGGCTCACCGAGAAGCTCGACTACCTCGAGTGGCTCGGGGTGGACTGCCTGTGGGTGCCACCGTTCTTCACCTCGCCCCTCCGTGACGGCGGATACGACGTCAGCGACTACACCGGGATCCTGCCCGAGGCGGGCACCGTCGAGGACTTCCAGCAGTTCCTCGACGAGGCACACAAGCGCGGCATCCGGGTGATCATCGACTTCGTCATGAACCACACGAGCGACCAGCACCCGTGGTTCCAGGCGTCGCGCGCCGATCCCGACGGGCCGTTCGGCGACTTCTACGTGTGGTCGGACACCGACGACCAGTACCAGGAGGCCCGGATCATCTTCGTCGACACCGAGCCGTCCAACTGGACCTGGGACCCGGTGCGTCAGCAGTACTACTGGCACCGGTTCTTCCACCACCAGCCGGACCTCAACTTCGACAACCCGTTGGTGCACGACGCCATCCTGGGCGCGCTCAAGTTCTGGCTCGACATGGGACTCGACGGGTTCCGCCTCGACGCCGTGCCCTACCTCTACGAGCGGCCCGGCACCAACGGCGAGAACCTCAAGGAGACTCACGAGTTCCTCAAGAAGGTCCGTTCCTACATCGACGACCACTACCCCGGCCGCGTGCTCCTGGCCGAGGCCAACCAGTGGCCGGCCGACGTCGTGGACTACTTCGGCGGCACCGAGGACCCGGAGAGCGGCGCACTGGTGGGCACCGAGTGCCACATGTGCTTCCACTTCCCCGTCATGCCACGCATCTTCATGGCGGTCCGGCGGGAGTCGCGTTTCCCCGTCTCGGAGATCCTCGACCAGACGCCGGCGATCCCCGAGGGGTGCCAGTGGGGCATCTTCCTGCGCAACCACGACGAGCTCACCCTGGAGATGGTCACCGACGAGGACCGTGACTACATGTGGGGTGAGTACGCCAAGGACCCGCGGATGAAGGCCAACATCGGCATCCGCCGGCGGCTCGCGCCCCTGCTCGACAACGACACCAACCAGATCGAGCTGTTCACGGCTCTGCTGCTCTCCCTCCCCGGCTCCCCCGTCCTCTACTACGGCGACGAGATCGGGATGGGCGACAACATCTGGCTCGGTGACCGCGACGGCGTACGGACGCCGATGCAATGGACACCGGACCGCAACGCCGGGTTCTCCTCGGCGACGCCCGGCAAGCTGCACCTGCCGCTCAACCAGGACCCGGTCTACGGCTACCAGCGGGTCAACGTCGAGGCCGAGCTCGAGAACCCCTCCTCGCTGCTGCACTGGACCCGGCGGATGATCCACATCCGTCGCAAGCACCACGCCTTCGGCCTGGGGACGTTCACCGACCTCGGCGGCTCGAACCCGACGGTGCTCTCCTATGTCCGGGAGTACACCGAGGGCGAGGCGGACGGGGACCTGATCCTCTGCGTCAACAACCTCTCGCGGTTCCCGCAGCCGGTGGAGCTCGACCTCCGGCGGTACGAGGGACGGGTGCCCGTCGAGCTGCTCGGCGGGGTGCCGTTCCCGCGGGTCGGCGAGCTCCCGTATCTCCTGACGCTCAGTGGGCACGGCTTCTACTGGTTCCGACTCACGGATCCCGACACGACGGGAAGGCCTGTTCTCTGATGTCTGCTGACACTGCCGACGACCATGTCGAGCACTCGCTGAGGGAGTTCCTCGGCCGGGCACGCTGGTTCGGAGGCAAGGGGCGCGAGCTCGAGGTGACCGACGTCCAGCGGCTCGGAGTGGTCGGCCCTCCGGACGCGACCGAGCCGCGGGTCGTCGTACATCTGGTCGAGGTGACCTACTCCGACGGGGACACCGAGCTCTACCAGGTCCCGCTGGCCTTCTACGCCGAGCCACAGGACCGGCTCGACCATGCCGTCGTCGGCCAGTGGACCGAGGACGGCATGGGCCAGGTCCTCGCGTACGACGCGACCCACGACCGGGCGGCGATGGCGCGCTACCTCGAGGCGTTCGGCGAGGAGGCCGACGGCGAGCTGACGTTCCGTCGGATGCAGGGTCACGACCTCGACCTGACCGCCCCGGGCACGTTGTTCAGCGGCGAGCAGTCCAACTCCTCGATCGCGTTCGGCGAGGACGCCATCCTCAAGGTGTTCCGCAAGATCACCCCCGGCGAGAACCCCGACATCACGACGCACAAGGTGCTGACGGAGGCCGGCTCGACTCACATCGCCAACCTCTACGGCTGGGTCGAGAGCGGTGACCTGCACCTGGCGATGCTCCAGCAGTTCCTGCGGACCGCCAGCGACGGCTGGGACATCGCGTTGGCGAGCGTCCGGGACCTGTTCGCCGAAGCCGACCTGCACGCCGAGGAGGTCGGCGGGGACTTCGCGGCCGAGGCGGCGCGACTCGGCACCGCCCTGAAGGAGGTGCACGAGCAGCTCCGGATCTCCTTCCCGACCGGGACGGCGTCCGCAGTCGACATCGTCGAGGGCATGAAGGGGCGGCTCCACGCAGCCGTCGAGATCGTCCCGGACCTCCAGCAGTACGTCGAGGGCGTGGTCGCCGTCTTCGACGCGGTCGACGACCTCGGGGAGATCCCCGTGCAACGGATCCACGGCGACCTGCACCTGGGCCAGACCCTGCGCACCGTGCTGGGCTGGAAGCTGGTCGACTTCGAGGGCGAGCCGGCCAAGCCACTGTCGGAGCGGCTGCTGCCCGACGCGCCCTGGCGCGACGTCGCCGGCATGACCCGCTCCTTCGACTACGCCCCGCACGCGGTCGCGGAGTCGATGCCCGAGGACGACCCCGACGTGATCGCCCAGCGCGCCCATCGAGCCGACGAGTGGGCCCGCCGCAACCGCAAGGCTTTCCTGTCGGCGTACTGCGGGGAGCTCGCGGAGACGGACCGGACGCTGCTCACGGCGTACGTCCTCGACAAGGCGGTCTACGAGTGTGTCTACGAGGCGCGCAACCGGCCGACCTGGCTGCCGATCCCGCTGGCCGCGTTCCCGCGGATGATCTGACCGCCCTCAGCGGTCGGCGCCGAAGCCGGCGCGGGCTGGGCTTCGCGCGTTCGCTCGTTAGACTCCAGAAGATGCCGCCCCTTGAGAGCAGCACCTTCCCGTCCACCCTCGGCGAGGTCGACCTCCACCTCGTCAGCGAGGGCCGCCACGAGCAGCTCTGGGAGGTGCTCGGCGCTCACGTCCGCACACTTCCGGATCCCTCGTCCGGAGAGCGCGTCACGGGTACGTCCTTCGTCGTCTGGGCTCCCAACGCGAGGCACGTCGCCGTCACGGGGGACTTCAACGCCTGGGACGGCAACGCCCACCCGATGCGTCTGCTCGACGGATCCGGCCTCTGGGAGGCGTTCGTCCCGGGTGTGACGTCGGGCGCGAACTACCAGTTCGTCGTCCAGGGCGCCGACGGGGTGTGGCGCCACAAGGCCGACCCCCTCGCGTTCTACGCAGAGACTCCCCCGGCGACCGCCTCCCGGGTGTTCGAGAGCAAGCACGTGTGGGGCGACGCCGAGTGGCTCGAGCAGCGCGCCACCAAGCAGCCGGTCAACGAGCCGATGGCGACCTACGAGCTGCACCTCGGCTCGTGGAAGCGCCACCCCGACGGATCGTTCTGGAGCTACGACGAGCTCGCAGCTGACCTGCCGGCGTACCTCTCCGACCTCGGGTTCACCCATGTCGAGCTGATGCCGGTCATGCAGCACCCCTACGGCGGCTCGTGGGGGTACCACGTGACGTCGTACTTCGCGCCCGACGCGAGGTACGGCGACCCCGACGGCTTCCGCCGGCTCGTGGACGCCCTGCACCAGGCGGGCATCGCGGTGATCCTCGACTGGGTCCCCGGGCACTTCGCGACCGACGCCTGGGCGTTGCCGCTGTTCGACGGCACCCCGCTCTACGAGCACCCCGACCCGCAGCGCGGCTGGCACGCCGAGTGGGGATCCCACATCTTCAACTTCGCCCGGTTCGAGGTGCGGAACTTCCTGGTCGCCAACGCGCTCTACTGGCTCGAGGAGTTCCACGTCGACGGGCTGCGCGTCGACGGCGTCGCTTCGATGCTCTACCTCGACTACGGCCGCAACGACGGCGAGTGGACGCCCAACCAGCACGGCGGCAACGAGCACCTCGAGGCGGTCCAGTTCCTCCAGGAGCTCAACGCCACCGCCTACAAGCGGGTCCCCGGCATCGTCACCATCGCCGAGGAGTCGACCGCCTGGCCGGGCGTCACCGGCGCCACCTCCGGCGGGGGCCTGGGATTCGGCTTCAAGTGGAACATGGGGTGGATGCACGACAGCCTGAACTACCTCCAGCACGAGCCGATCCATCGCGCCTACCACCACGGCGAGATGTCGTTCTCGCTCGTGTACGCGTTCTCGGAGAACTACGTGCTGCCGCTCAGCCACGACGAGGTGGTGCACGGCAAGGGCTCGCTGCTGCGCAAGATGCCCGGAGACCGTTGGCAGCAGCTCGCGAACCTCCGCGCCTACCTCGCCTACATGTGGGCGCACCCCGGCAAGCAGCTGCTGATGATGGGCTGCGAGTTCGGCCAGGAGTCGGAGTGGGCCGAGGCCCGCGAGCTCGACTGGTGGCTGCTCCAGAAGCCCGACCATCGCGGCATGCAGGACTTCGTGCGGGACCTCAACCATCGTTACCGCGACACCCCGGCGCTGTGGAGGCGCGACAACGACCCCGCGGGGTTCGCGTGGATCGACGCGCAGGACGCCGGGCACAACGTGTTCTCGTTCGTGCGGCGGGCACCCGGTGAGCCCGACCTCGTGTGCGTCAGCAACTTCGCGGCGATCCCTCACGACTACCGCTTGGGGCTCCCCGCCGCCGGCGCCTGGACCGAGGCGCTCAACACCGACGCCTCGTCGTACGGCGGCAGCGGCGTGGGGAACCTCGGGACCGTGCGGGCACACCCGGCCGGACCGCTCGAGGCGAACGCGCCCGGCGGCAGCCCGGCGTACGCCGAGCTGGTGCTGCCGCCGCTGGCCACCCTGTGGCTGCGCGCGCCGGAGTCCTGACCTGCGCCCGCGGCCGATGTCAGTCGGCGGGCCGCTCGCGGATCGCGATCGCGTCCAGCGCCGACGGGCACACGTCCGCGAGCATGTCTCCCAGCCGGGCGGCGTCGTGGTCGTCCTGGCGGCTCGCCACGACGAAGCACGACATCATGGCGCCGTCGCCTTCGAAGTGCACGGTCGCACCCCGCTGTGAGGCGTCCTCGCAGGTCCAGGCCGCCGCGGCGCCGGCGACGGCGAGGTCCGTGCACGTCACGTCGTCCTGATCGTCCTTCGCCAGGTCCTGGTTCTGCTTCCAGCTGCTGATCAGCTCCTCGTCGGTGGTCACCTGCACCGCCAACCACGTGAACGGCCCGGAGCCGGTCCCGCCCGCGGCCTTGGGCGACCACTCGCAGCCGTCCAGCCGGGTGACCGTGTCGCCCTGTTCGCCGGTGACCTGGTCGGTCCAGACGGTGTTCGAGTGCCCCAACGACGTCATCGTCCGTCCCTTCACGAAGCGGTGCTCCTCTGCCGGCTCGTCCCCTCCGAACGCGGTGTCCCTGACCACGTCCACCAGGTCGGCGCACATCGCGCCGGTGCGGAAGCCGACCAGCACCGGCTCCGGCGCCTCGTCACGGGTGAGGAGGACGGCGACCGCACCGCCGGCGACCACCGCGGTGCCGGTCGCGGCGGCGATGAAGGCCTTCGTGGTGAGGACCGCGCCGCCCTTGCCGGTGCCGGCGACCGCTGCGGCGGACCCCAGGCCCGTGGAGCCGACGCCCATCGTCACCAGGCCCGCGACGGCTGGGGCCACGAGTG
>NZ_SSXI01000221.1 GCF_004803405.1 Nocardioides sp.
CGCCGTACTCTCCGTCGCGCTCGCGGTGTGGGTCCTGGCCACGCCGGGGGTGCGCGTCGACGCCGCCGACTCGCCCGGCGCGATCGCCGAACGCGCGGTCGTGCAGGAGCGCGCGGCCCTGGCTGCCGAGCAGGCCGCCGAGCAGATGGTCGGCCCCGTGCTGTCGTACAACCACAAGACCATGGCCGAGGACCTGGAGCGGATCCGCGGCAACATGACCGACAAGCTGGGGGAGAAGCAGGCGGCCTCCTGGCCGGACATCACCAAGGAGGCCGAGGAGCAGCAGATCGTTGTCGAGGCGGCCGCGACCGGCGCCGCGCTCACGCGGGTCGCCTCCGACGGAGAACGGGCGACGGTCGTCGTGTTCGTCGACCAGCAGGTGCAGAAGAAGGACGCCGAGCCGTTCGTGCTGAGGATGTGGGCGACGATGTCGCTGGTGAAGGCTTCCGGCAGCGAGGGACGCTGGCTGCTCGACGACATCTGCACCGACGACTCCTGTGGCTGACCGGCACTACGCGGTGCGGAATTGAGCGGCGGTTCCGCTTGACCTGAGCGGGTCCGGGCAGCATGATCGGCGCACAGGTTCACCCGAGCCGCTCCATCGACTGCGCGAGGTTGCGTAGCCGACATTGTTGAGTGCTCGGGTTTCGTGTATCGTGGCGCCTTGCGCCTGCCCTCAGATGCGCTTCGGCCTGCCCGGTGGCTGATGACGTGGGGGGATGGCGCACTCGAAGAGTCGAACCGTCGAAGGACAACTCTTGGCCGCGCGCACCACCCCCGGTAAGTCCCGCATCTCTTTCGCGAAGATCCAGGAGCCGCTGGCACTCCCGCAGCTCCTTTCGCTCCAGACCGACAGCTTCGACTGGCTGATCGGCAACGAGGCACACAAGAACCGGATCGAGACCCGTCGGGCTGCCGGCGAGGACGTCTCCGACAAGTCCGGGCTGGAGGAGATCTTCGAGGAGATCTCCCCGATCGAGGACTTCTCCGAGACCATGTCGCTCTCGTTCGAGAACCCTGTCTTCTACGACCCGAAGTACACGGTCGACGAGTGCAAGGAGAAGGACCTCACCTACTCCGCGCCGCTCTACGTCTCGGCGGAGTTCACCAACAACGAGACCGGTGAGATCAAGGGCCAGACGGTCTTCATGGGCGACTTCCCCCTGATGACCCCCAAGGGCACCTTCGTCATCAACGGCACCGAGCGTGTCGTCGTCTCGCAGCTGGTCCGCTCGCCGGGTGTGTACTTCGAGCGCACCGCCGACAAGACGTCCGACAAGGACATCTACACCGCCAAGCTCATCCCGAGCCGCGGCGCCTGGCTCGAGTTCGAGATCGACAAGCGCGACATGGTCGGCGTCCGTCTCGACCGCAAGCGCAAGCAGAACGTCACGGTGCTGCTCAAGGCGCTGCAGGCGGTCGCCGAGGACACCGGCGAGGCCTACGACTACGAGGCCGTCATGGCCGACCTGCGCCAGTTCGAGTCGATCCAGCTCACCGAGGAGAAGGACAACACCTCGGGTCCGGACGACGCGCTGCTCGACATCTACCGCAAGCTCCGTCCCGGCGAGCCGCCGACGCGTGAGGCCGCGCTCACGCTGCTGAAGAACTACTACTTCAACGGCAAGCGCTACGACCTGGCCAAGGTCGGCCGCTACAAGATCAACAAGAAGCTCGGCCAGGACCAGGCGTTCGACCAGCAGACCATGACGATCTCCGACATGGTCGCCACGATCCGCTACATCGTGGCGCTGCACGACGCCCGTGCCGAGCTGGAGACCCCGCAGGGCAGCATCGAGATCGGCGCCGACGACATCGACCACTTCGGCAACCGCCGGATGCGGACCGTGGGCGAGCTGATCCAGAACCAGCTGCGCACCGGCCTGGCCCGGATGGAGCGCGTCGTCCGCGAGCGGATGACGACCCAGGACGTCGAGGCGATCACGCCGCAGTCGCTGATCAACATCCGTCCCGTGGTGGCGGCGCTGAAGGAGTTCTTCGGGACCTCGCAGCTGTCGCAGTTCATGGACCAGACCAACCCGATCGCGGGCCTGACGCACAAGCGTCGCCTCTCCGCGCTCGGCCCGGGCGGTCTGTCCCGTGACCGCGCCGGCATGGAGGTCCGTGACGTCCACCCGTCGCACTACGGCCGGATGTGCCCGATCGAGACCCCTGAGGGCCCGAACATCGGCCTGATCGGCTCGTTGGCGTCCTACGGACGGATCAACCCGTTCGGCTTCGTCGAGACGCCCTACCGCAAGGTGGAGAACGGCGTCGTCACCGACAAGATCGACTACCTCACCGCCGACGACGAGGACCGCTACGTCATCGCGCAGGCGAACGCCCCGCTCGACGCGAACGGCAAGTTCGTCGAGGAGCGGGTGCTGGTCCGCCAGCGCCACGGCGAGGTCTCCGAGATCATCGCCGACGAGGTCGACTACATGGACGTCTCGCCGCGCCAGATGGTGTCGGTCGCGACCGCCCTGATCCCGTTCCTCGAGCACGACGACGCGAACCGCGCGCTCATGGGCGCCAACATGCAGCGTCAGGCCGTCCCGCTGATCAGGAGCGACAGCCCGATCGTCGGCACCGGCATCGAGTACCGCGCTGCGGTCGACGCCGGTGACGTGCTCGTCGCCGAGAAGGCCGGTGTCGTCAAGGACGTCTCGGCCGACCTGGTCGAGACCATGAACGACGACGGCACGTACACCTCGTACCGGCTCGCGAAGTTCAAGCGCTCCAACCAGGGCACCTGCATCAACCAGCGTCCGCTGGTGGCCGCCGGGGACCGTCTCGAGGTCGGCTCGCCGATCGCCGACGGTCCGTGCACGGACAAGGCGGAGATGGCGCTCGGCACCAACCTGCTCGTGGCGTTCATGCCGTGGGAGGGCCACAACTACGAGGACGCGATCATCCTCAGCCAGCGCCTGGTGCAGGAGGACGTCCTCACCTCGATCCACATCGAGGAGCACGAGGTCGACGCCCGCGACACCAAGCTGGGCCCGGAGGAGATCACCCGCGACATCCCGAACGTCAGCGAGGAGATGCTCGCCGACCTCGACGAGCGCGGCATCATCCGGATCGGCGCCGAGGTGACCACCGGTGACATCCTCGTCGGCAAGGTGACCCCGAAGGGCGAGACCGAGCTGACTCCGGAGGAGCGCCTGCTCCGTGCGATCTTCGGCGAGAAGGCGCGCGAGGTCCGCGACACCTCGATGAAGGTGCCGCACGGCGAGTCCGGCACGGTCATCGGCGTCCGCGTCTTCGACCGCGAGGAGGGCGACGAGCTCCCGCCCGGCGTCAACCAGCTGGTGCGCGTCTACGTCGCGCAGAAGCGGAAGATCTCCGTGGGTGACAAGCTCGCCGGCCGTCACGGCAACAAGGGCGTCATCGCGAAGATCCTGCCCGTCGAGGACATGCCGTTCATGGAGGACGGCACCCCGGTCGACGTCGTGCTCAACCCGCTGGGTGTGCCGCGACGGATGAACATCGGCCAGATCCTCGAGCTTCACCTGGGCTGGCTCGGCAAGCAGGGATGGGACCTGAACCTGTCCGGCGACCCGGAGAGCTCGGACTGGAAGCAGCGGCTGATCTCGATCGGCGCCGACCAGGCCGAGCCCGGCACGAAGCTGGCCACGCCGGTCTTCGACGGTGCCCGCGAGGACGAGATCACCGGCTTGCTCGGCTCCACGCTGCCCAACCGTGACGGCATCCGCCTGATCGAGCAGGACGGCAAGGCGCGGCTCTTCGACGGCCGCTCCGGCGAGCCGTTCCGGGACCCGGTGTCGGTGGGCTACATGTACATCCTCAAGCTCCACCACCTGGTCGACGACAAGATCCACGCGCGCTCGACCGGCCCGTACTCGATGATCACGCAGCAGCCGCTGGGCGGTAAGGCCCAGTTCGGTGGCCAGCGGTTCGGCGAGATGGAGGTGTGGGCCATGGAGGCGTACGGCGCCGCCTACGCGCTCCAGGAGCTCCTCACGATCAAGTCCGACGACGTGCCGGGCCGCGTGAAGGTGTACGAGGCGATCGTGAAGGGCGAGAACATCCCCGACTCCGGCATCCCCGAGTCGTTCAAGGTTCTCGTCAAGGAGATGCAGTCGCTCTGCCTCAACGTGGAGGTGCTGTCGCAGGACGGCACGGCCATCGAGATGCGCGACGCGGAGGAGGACGTCTTCCGTGCCGCCGAGGAGCTCGGCATCGACCTGTCGCGCCGCGAGCCCTCGAGCGTCGAAGAAGTCTGAGTGTGAACCCGCCGGGGGTCTCGTGACGGTTGCACCGCAACCTCCTCGACCTCCGGTGGGAACCCTCGGTCAACAAGCTTTCGATTCAGTAACTAACGAAGGACAGCAGCCATCGTGCTCGACGTGAACTTCTTCGACCAGCTTCAGATCGGCCTGGCCACGGCGGACGACATCCGCACGTGGAGCCACGGTGAGGTCAAGAAGCCGGAGACCATCAACTACCGCACGCTCAAGCCCGAGCGTGACGGCCTCTTCTGCGAGAAGATCTTCGGTCCCACCCGGGACTGGGAGTGCTACTGCGGCAAGTACAAGCGCGTGCGCTTCAAGGGCATCATCTGCGAGCGCTGCGGCGTCGAGGTGACCCGGTCCAAGGTCCGCCGCGAGCGGATGGGCCACATCGAGCTGGCCGCCCCGGTCACCCACATCTGGTACTTCAAGGGCGTCCCGAGCCGGCTCGGCTACCTGCTCGACCTGGCTCCGAAGGACCTCGAGAAGGTCATCTACTTCGCCGCCTACATGATCACCGCCGTCGACGAGGACGCGCGTCACCGCGACCTGTCCTCGCTCGAGACGAAGATCCAGCTGCAGCGCGAGTCGATCGAGAAGCGTCGCGACTCTTCCCTCGAGGACCGCACCAAGAAGCTCGAGGACGACCTCGCCGCGCTCGAGGCCGAGGGTGCCAAGGCCGACCAGCGCCGCAAGGTGCGCGACGGCGCCGAGCGCGAGCTCAAGCAGCTGCGGGACCGTGCCCAGCGCGAGCTGGACCGTCTCGAGGAGGTCTGGGACACGTTCAAGAGCCTCAAGGTGCAGGACCTCATGGGTGACGAGGTGCTCTACCGCGAGATGAAGAACTGGTTCGGCAAGTACTTCGAGGGCCACATGGGCGCCACGGCGATCCAGAAGCGCCTGCAGAGCTTCGACATCGAGGCCGAGGTCGAGTCGCTGCGCGAGACCATCGCCACCGGCAAGGGCCAGCGCAAGGTCCGCGCGCTCAAGCGCCTCAAGGTCGTCGACGCGTTCCGCAAGACCGGCAACAAGCCCGAGGGCATGGTCCTGGACGCCGTCCCGGTCATCCCGCCGGACCTGCGTCCGATGGTGCAGCTCGACGGTGGCCGCTTCGCGACCTCCGACCTGAACGACCTCTACCGCCGGGTGATCAACCGCAACAACCGCCTCAAGCGGCTGCTCGACCTCGGCGCGCCGGAGATCATCGTCAACAACGAGAAGCGGATGCTCCAGGAGGCCGTCGACTCGCTGTTCGACAACGGTCGTCGTGGCCGTCCCGTCACCGGGCCGGGCAACCGGCCGCTGAAGTCGCTGTCCGACATGCTCAAGGGCAAGCAGGGACGCTTCCGCCAGAACCTGCTCGGCAAGCGCGTGGACTACTCGGGCCGTTCGGTCATCGTGTCCGGTCCGCAGCTGAAGCTGCACCAGTGCGGTCTGCCCAAGCAGATGGCGCTGGAGCTCTTCAAGCCCTTCGTCATGAAGCGGCTCGTGGACCTCTCGCACGCGCAGAACATCAAGTCCGCCAAGCGGATGGTCGAGCGCGCGCGTCCGGTCGTGTGGGACGTCCTCGAAGAGGTCATCACCGAGCACCCCGTGCTGCTCAACCGGGCGCCCACCCTGCACCGTCTCGGCATCCAGGCCTTCGAGCCTCAACTGATCGAGGGCAAGGCCATCCAGATCCACCCGCTCGTCTGCACCGCGTTCAACGCGGACTTCGACGGTGACCAGATGGCGGTGCACCTGCCGCTGTCGGCCGAGGCCCAGGCCGAGGCCCGGATCCTGATGCTGTCGACCAACAACATCCTCAAGCCGTCGGACGGCCGTCCGGTGACCATGCCCACCCAGGACATGATCATCGGCCTGTTCTTCCTGACCACCGAGCGTCCGGGCTCGATCGGCGAGGGCCGCGTGTTCTCCTCGCCGGCCGAGGCGATCATGGCGTTCGACCGCGGCGAGATCATGCTGCAGAGCAAGGTGCGGATCCGCTTCGTCGACGCTGTCGTCGAGGGCGCGGAGCCCGGTGAGCCGGTGATCCTCGAGACCACCCTCGGCCGCTCGATCTTCAACGACACCCTGCCCGCCGACTACCCGTTCGTGAACGAGGAGGTCGGCAAGAAGCGTCTCGGCGCGATCGTCAACGACCTCGCCGAGCGCTACGGCAAGGTCGAGGTCGCGGCGTCGCTGGACGCGCTGAAGGACACCGGCTTCTACTGGGCGACGCGCTCCGGCGTGACCGTCTCGATCGCCGACGTGACCACCCCCGAGGACAAGGCCGGGATCCTGGCCGAGTTCGAGGACAAGGCCGCGAAGATCCAGAAGCAGTTCGAGCGCGGTCTGGTCACCGACGAGGAGCGTCGCCAGGAGCTCATCGAGATCTGGACCGAGGCCGGCAAGCGCGTCGGTGACGCGATGGAGGAGGCCTTCAAGAAGCAGCCGGCGAACCCGATCTACATGCAGGTCTACTCGGGTGCCTCCGGTAACTTCAACCAGATCCGCCAGGTCGGCGCCATGCGTGGTCTGGTGGCGAACCCCAAGGGTGAGATCATCCCGCGGCCGATCAAGGCGAACTTCCGCGAGGGTCTGTCCGTTCTGGAGTACTTCATCTCCACCCACGGTGCCCGCAAGGGTCTGGCCGACACGGCTCTCCGGACCGCCGACTCGGGCTACCTGACCCGTCGTCTGGTCGACGTGTCGCAGGACGTCATCATCCGCGAGGACGACTGCGGCACCGAGCGTGGACTGCCCAAGGTGATCGGCGTGCGCAACGAGGCCGGTGTCGTCGAGAAGGACGACAACGCGGAGACCGCGGCCTACGCCCGGACCGCAGCGGTCGACATCGCGCACCCCGACACCGGCGAGGTCCTCGCCCAGGCGGGAGACGACCTCGGTGACGTCAAGATCGCGGAGCTGATCGAGGCCGGCATCGAGGAGGTCGTGGTCCGCTCGGTCCTGACCTGCGACGCTCGCACCGGCACCTGCGCGAAGTGCTACGGCCGCTCGCTGGCCACCGGCAAGCTCGTCGACATCGGTGAGGCGGTCGGCATCATCGCGGCCCAGTCCATCGGTGAGCCCGGCACGCAGCTGACCATGCGTACCTTCCACACCGGCGGTGTGGCCTCCGCGGACGACATCACGCAGGGTCTGCCCCGTGTGGTCGAGCTCTTCGAGGCCCGCACCCCGAAGGGCGTCTCCCCGATCACCGAGGCCGCAGGCCGGGTGGAGATCGAGGAGACCGACAAGGCCCGCAAGGTCCTGGTCACCCCGGACGACGGCAGCGAGGTCCAGGAGTACGTCGTGTCCCGCCGCTCGCGCCTGCTCGTGCAGGACGGCGACCGGGTCGAGGTCGGCCAGATGCTCACCCAGGGCACGCCCGACCCGAAGGAGGTGCTCCGGATCCTCGGTGTCCGCCGGACCCAGCAGCACCTGGTGGACGAGGTCCAGGAGGTCTACCGGAGCCAGGGCGTGTCGATCCACGACAAGCACATCGAGATCATCGTGCGGCAGATGCTGCGCCGGATCACGGTGCTCGAGTCGGGTGAGACCAACCTGCTGCCGTCCGACCTCGTCGACCGCAAGATCTTCGAGGAGGAGAACCGGCGCGTGGTCTCCGAGGGCGGGAAGCCCGCCTCGGGTCGTCCGGAGCTCATGGGCATCACCAAGGCCTCGCTCGCGACCGAGTCGTGGCTCTCGGCGGCCTCCTTCCAGGAGACCACCCGGGTGCTCACCGACGCCGCGATCAACGGTCGCTCCGACAGCCTCCGCGGCCTGAAGGAGAACGTGATCATCGGCAAGCTGATCCCGGCCGGTACCGGTCTGGAGCGCTACCGCAACATCCGCGTGGAGCCCACGGAGGAGGCGCGCGCTGCGGCGTACGCCGTCACCGGCTACGAGTCCTACGACTACGAGTTCGGCAACGCGTCGGGCCAGGCGGTCGCCCTGGACGACTTCGACTTCGGTTCCTACCAGGGCTGACGGCTGCGCCGTCGGACCTGGTTCACAGAACCGGATCGAGTAGCACGAAGCCCCTCCCGAGCGAAGCTCGGGAGGGGCTTCCTGCATATCGAGATCCGGTCGTGAAGAGTCTGCCCGGCCCCGCGTCGTACGACGTCAGCTGCGGCGCAGGATGTCGCGCAGCACCTGCGGGTAGTTCGTGATCACCCCGTCGACGCCCCAGTTCACGGCGCGCCGCATGTCGGCACCGCCGTTGACGGTCCACACGTGGATCTCCATGCCGTGGGCATGCACGGCGTGGACGGTCGCCTCGTCGATGGCTCCCAGTGCGGGGTTGACCTGCTGCGCCCAGGTGGAGGCCGCAACGATCTCCACGGGGGTGGGCCGGACGCCGTAGAGCAGCCCGACCGGGACGTCCGGCGCGAGGCTCTTATAGGTGCGCAGCCAGGCGTGGTTGAACGACTGGACCACCACGCGACCGGCCCGCACCGCCCGGTTGAACTCGGGCAGCGCGCGCAGCTCCTTGTCGAGGTCGACCTCGATGCCGGGGTAGAGCTCCGGCGCCTTCGGCTCGAGCAGCATCCCGGCCTGGTTGCCCACGGCAGCCACCCACTCGGCCAGGGTCGGCACCCTCTCCCGGGCGAACTCGGGGGCGAACCACGACCCGGCGTCGAGCTGCTTGATCTCGGCCAGGGTGAAGCTGCCGACGGTCCACGGCGCGCGGTCGGGGAAGACCTGCTCCACGTCGGTGGTCCTGGTGAGCGTGGTGTCGTGCATGATGACGAGCTCGCCGTCGCGGGTGCGCTGGATGTCGTTCTCCACGACGTCCGCGCGGTGCCTGATCGCCAGCTGCACGGCGGCCAGCGTGTTCTCCGGTGCGGCGCCCGAGGAGCCCCGGTGCGCCACCACGTCGACGGGCGAGGAGGCGGCGGCAGCGGAACCGGTGGTCAGCCCGAGGAGGGCGACGGCGGCGAGCAGTGCGGCGAGGAGCGCGCCGAGGGCGCGGGCTGGTCGAGACATGAGGGCTCCCGAGTTCGATGGGTCCCGGCCGGTCGGCCGGCGGTGTCGACCCAAGCGCGACGAGGCCAACGGCCGGTGACGGAGCGTCCAACCGGCCGTGACAACCAGCAGACGCGTCCGGATCCCGCGCGCCTGCGTCGCAGAGAACCGGGTACCGCGTCCCGAAGAGACCGAAAGAAACCGACAGAGACCGACAGAGACGGAGGACACGATGGCGAAGCACAAGTTCGAAGTCCCGCCGGACAGCGGCCAGGACCATGGACAGCAGCAGGCCGCCGAGGACCTGTCCGAGGAGGCCACCGGACTGGATGGCACCCCGGTCGAGCAGCTGCAGGAGGAACGGGCCGAGCGTCTCGACCCCCGGAACCGGCCCGAGAACGCCGAGGTCGACAACACCGACCGCGAGCTCGACGTCGAGAAGGGCATGTTCACCGACGAGTCGGGCTACGAGGACGCGCCGAGGAAGTACCCGCCCGCGGACGAGCAGGGCGCCTGAGGCGCCGCCGCGCCCGGGCGGTCGGTGGGGTGATGTCTGCGGGGTGATGTTGCGCCGCAGGTCACCTCGCGGTCGGCTGCGGGCAACCCGCTGGTGCGGCGGCGCCGCCACCGTCGTACGGCATGAGGACCCCCCGCATCCGTGCGGCCGCGCTCGCCGCCGCCCTCCCGCTCGTGCTCGCCCCGTACGCAGCCTCCGCCGACCCTCGCGGACCGGAGAACGGCGGTGGCCAGGAGAAGGACTTCGATCTCCAGGCCCACCGCGGCGGCATTGCGCTGACGGTCGAGAACACACTGCCCGCCTTTGCCAACGCGCTCGAGCTCGGCGTGAGCACGCTGGAGCTCGACGTCCAGGTGACCGAGGACGGCCACGCCGTGGTCACCCATGACCGTGACCCGTCGCCGCGCAACTGCCGCGACACCGCTCCCGCCTTCGCCGACGACCCGGAGTTCCCGTACGTGCCCAACCGGACCTACATCAAGGACCTCACCCTCGCCCAGGTCCGGACGATCGACTGCGGGTCGCTGCGGCACCCGCTGTACCCGGACCAGGAGCTGTCGCCGGGGGAGCCGATGCCGCTGCTGTCCCAGGTCTTCGACCTCGTGAACGCGCATCACGCCGAGCACGTGACGCTCAACGTCGAGACCAAGGTCGAGGCCGGTGCGCCGGAGCAGACGGCGCCGCGCGAGGCTTTCGTCCGGGCGGTGCTGGCCGACATCCGCGACGCGCGCATCCGCAACCAGGTCACCATCCAGAGCTTCGACTGGGGCGCCCTGATGCGGGTCCGCGAACTGGAGCCGCGGCTGCCGATCGTGGCGCTCACCAACGGCCAGCAGTTCCTCCAGGCCGGCCGCGACGGCGCCTCGCCGTGGCTCGGGGGCATCGACATCGACGCCTTCCCCGGCAACCTCCAGGAGAAGTACGTCGCCGCGACCGCGTCGTTCGACGCCGACGCCGTCTCGCCGGTCCACGGCGACCCGCAGGGCGGCACGATCGACACCCCCGGTTACGTCCCGTTCACGACCCAGGCGCTGGTCGACGCCGCGCACCAGGCCGGCATGCGGGTGATCCCGTGGACGGTGAACGACCGGGCGACCATGGAGCACCTGATCGGGCTGGGCATCGACGGGCTGATCACGGACCGGCCCGACCTGCTCCGCGAGGTGATGGCGGACGAGGGGCTGGCGCTGCCACGGAGCTACCCGGCACGTCGGTGAGCTTCACGCCCCTGAGAGAATCGCGGGGTGACCGAGACCACCCCGCTGAGCGCCGACGTGCTCGTCGTCGGCGCCGGCCCCGCCGGGTCGGCCGCAGCGGCATGGGCGGCGCGCCTCGGTCGTGACGTCGTACTGGCGGATGCGGCGGTGTTCCCGCGCGACAAGACCTGCGGCGACGGCCTCACGCCCCGCGCGATCGGCGAGCTCGAGCGGCTCGGCCTGCGGGACTGGGTGCGCGCTCACACGGTCAACCAGGGGCTGCGCGCGCACGGGTTCGGGCAGACGCTGCACCTGCCGTGGCCCGGCGGGAGCCTGCCCGACTGGGGCAGCGCCGTGGCCCGTACCGAGCTCGATGACCACCTGCGCACGACGGCGATCAAGGCCGGCGCGTCGGCGATCGACGGCGCCCGAGCGGTCGACGTGCGGATGGACGGCGACCGGGTCGCGGCGGTGCTGTTCAAGGACGGCCGGGAGATCGCCTGCCGACAGCTGATCGTGGCCGACGGCGTGCGGTCCCCGCTGGGCAAGGTGCTGGGCCGCGAGTGGCACCGGGACACGGTGTACGGCGTCGCGGGGCGCACCTACGTCTCCTCGACCCGTGCCGACGACCCATGGATCAGCTCGCACCTGGAGCTGCGGGGCCAGGGCGGCGAGATCCTCTCCGGGTACGGCTGGATCTTCCCGCTCGGCGACGGATCGGGCGAGGTCAACCTCGGCGTCGGCACCCTCGCCACCGCCAAGCGGCCTGCCGACGTGGCGATCAAGCCGCTGATGGGGTTCTACGCCGACGAGCGTCGCGAGGAGTTCGGGCTCGGCGAGGAGCTGCGGATGCCGACGTCGGCGCTGCTGCCGATGGGCGGGGCGGTCTCCAACGTCGCGGGTCGCAACTGGGCCCTGATCGGCGACGCGGCAGCCTGCGTGAACCCGCTCAACGGCGAGGGCATCGACTACGGCCTGGAGACGGGCCGAGTGGTGGCCGAGCTGCTGACCGAGGATCCGGACGTCGACCTCGCCACCGTGTGGCCGGCCGTGCTCAGGGAGCACTACGGCGAGTCGTTCTCGATCGCCCGCCGGCTTGCCGGCCTGGTCACCGTGCCCCGGCTGCTGCCGGCGCTCGGGCCGGTAGGGATGCGCTCCGACCTGCTGATGACGCTCGCGCTGCGCTGGATGGGCAACCTCGTCACCGACGAGGACCGCGACCGGGCCGCCCGCGTCTGGCGCTGGGCCGGGCGGCGCTCGCTCGCCCGGGACCGCCGCCCGCTGTTCGGTTGAGCTGCCCGACCGCGCGTCGGGGCAGGATCGCCAGCATCTCGCGGCCGGCGCGATCCGTAGTGTGGAGTGGGACCGGGATGGCAACGGAGGGACGGCGCGATGGCGCAGCGGGTGCAGCGACTGGCGGCGTACGCCGTCATCGTCCGCGGTGACCGGATCCTGCTGTCGCGGCTCTCGGAGCGGGTGACGCGCCACGAGCTGTGGTCGCTGCCCGGCGGCGGGGTGGACCACGGTGAGGATCCGCGGGACGCGGTCGTCCGCGAGGTGTACGAGGAGACCGGCCTGCGGGCCGAGATCGGCGAGACCGCGCAGGTCTTCTCCCTCCACGTGGCCGACTCATGGCGCCGGGGGCGCCGGGTCGACGCCCACTCGGTACGCATCGTCTACGAGGGGTGGGTGCCGCCGGATGCACCAAAGCCGCGCGTGATCGAGGTCGACGGCTCCACCGCGGACGCCGCGTGGCAGCCGATCGCGGGCGTGCTCGACGGCTCGGTGCCCACGGTCGCGCTGGTGATCGAGGCGCTGGCGTCGTACCGCCCGAAGCCGCTGCAGCGCGTCGCCGCCTACGCCTACGTCGTGCAGGGCGACCGGCTGCTCCTGACCCGCAACTCGGTGCGCGGCCCCAGTCCGGGGATCTGGAGCCTGCCCGGCGGCGGCATCGACCACGGCGAGGCACCGGACGCCGCGGTCGCCCGCGAGGTGCGGGAGGAGACCGGGCTCGAGGCCGAGATCGGCCCGTTGATGACCGTCCACGACGTGCACTTCTCCGGCACCGCCCCCCACGGCCGGCACGAGGACTTCCACGCCATCCAGCTCGTGCACTGGGCGACGATCCGTGCCGGAGCCGAGCCCGGCGTGGTGGAGGTTCACGGCACGACCGACGCCGCCGAGTGGGTGCCGCTCAGCGAGATCGCGGACGGGTCGCGCGAGGTGACCGAGCTGGTGCGTGTCGCGGTCGCGGCCGCGGGCGATAACTTGACCCGGTGAGCGAGACGGTCTTCACCTACGCCGCGCCGGGCCTGAAGTTCGGACGCGGCGCCTCGCGCGAGATCGGGTACGACGTCACCGGCTGGGGCGCGAAGCGGGTCCTGCTGGTCACCGACGCGGGGGTCGCCGCCGCGGGTCACCCGGCCGCCGTGGAGGAGGGTCTGCGTGACCACGGCCTCGAGGTGGTCGTCTTCGACAGGGTGCGGGTCGAGCCGACGGACGTCTCGATCGGGAAGGCGGTGGCGTTCGCTCGCGCCGAGGGGCCCTTCGACGCCTTGGTCGCGGTCGGCGGGGGGTCGTCGATCGACACCGCCAAGGCGGTCGCGCTGATGGTGACCAACCCCGGCGAGCTGATGGACTACATCAACGCCCCGGTGGGCCGGGCCCGGGCGCCGCAGAACCCGGTGCTGCCGCTGGTCGCCGTACCGACGACCACCGGGACGGGCAGCGAGTCCACCACGATCTGCGTGATGGACGTGCTGTCGATGAAGGTGAAGACCGGCATCAGCCATCCCGCACTGCGGCCCAGGCTGGCCGTGGTCGACCCGGCGCTGTCCGCGACCCAACCGCCCGGCGTGGTCGCGGCCGCCGGGATGGACATCCTCTGCCACGCCCTGGAGAGCTACACCGCCCGCTGGTACGGCGACTTCGAGCCGAAGAGTCCCGAGCAACGGGTGCCCTACTGCGGCGCCAACCCGATCTCCGACCTCTGGTCCGAGCGGGCGCTCGCACTGCTGTCCTCGGCCTTCCGCGGAGCCGTGCGCCAGGATCCGGCCGCCGCCGAGGACATGGCGCTCGCCGCGACCTTCGCAGGCCTCGGCTTCGGCAACGCCGGCGTGCACATCCCGCACGCCAACGCGTATCCCATCGCCGGCCGGGTGCGGGACTTCCGGCCGACGGGCTACCCGGCCGAGGAGCCGATTGTGCCGCACGGACTGGCGGTCTCGCTCACGGCCCCCGCGGCCTTCCGGTTCACCTTCGACGCCGCACCGGAGCGGCACCTGCGCGCCGCGCAACTGCTCGACCCGTCGGCGCCGGGCGACGGTCCCGATACGCTCCCGGACGTGCTCACCGGCCTGATGCGGGACATCGGGATCCCCAACGGCCTCGGCGAGGTCGGCTACGGCGAGGCCGATGTCGACGACCTGGTCGACGGTGCCCTCCAGCAGCAGCGCCTCCTCGCCACTGCCCCGAAGGACGTCACGGCCGAGGACCTCGGCGAGATCATCAGCGGCTCGATGGTGCACTGGTGAGCGGCGACCTCGTCGCGGCGCTGCGCGGGCACGGTGTCGACGCCGACGACTCGACGCTGACGCGCGCCCTGTACTCCTCCGACGCCTCGCTCTACCGGGTGCTGCCGGCCGTCGTCGCGCGACCGCGGCATCGTGACGAGCTGTCCGCGGTGCTGGAGGTGGCGACCGATGCGGGGGTGCCGCTGACCATGCGCGGTGCCGGCACCTCCATCGCTGGCAACGCCGTCGGCACCGGCATCGTCGTCGACACCCGACGCCTGGACCGGGTGCTCGAGATCGATCCCGAGGCCAGGACGGCGCGCGTCGAGCCGGGCGTCGTGCACGCCCGGCTGCAGGCAGCCGCCGCGCGGCACGGGTTGCGCTACGGTCCGGACCCCTCGACCCACACCCGCTGCACGATCGGCGGCATGGTCGGCAACAACGCGTGCGGCTCACGCGCGCTCGGCTACGGCCGCACCTCCGACACGATCCGCGCCGTCGAGGTGCTCTGGGGCGACCGCAGCGCTGCGCCGGGGGAGGTGGAGCAGCGTCTGGCCGCGGTGGTCGCCGCGGAGCTCGGTCACGTCCGCACCGCGTTCGGCACCTTCACTCGGCAGGTGTCGGGCTACTCACTGGAGCACCTGCTGCCCGAGGCGCTGCGGGACGGTCCCGGGCTGGCCAGGTTCCTGGCCGGCTCGGAGGGCACGCTGGGGATCCTGCGCGAGGTCACGGTCGCGCTCGTGGAGGAGCAGCCGCGACAGCTGCTCGTCCTCGGCTACCCCTCGATGCCCGACGCCGCCGACGCCGTACCTGCCCTCCTTGCGGCCGGGGACGGGGCGATGGTCGCGTGCGAGGGCCTGGACGCGCGGCTCGTCGACCTGGTCCGCGCCAACGGGCCGGTGCCGGACCTGCCGCGCGGGGCGGGCTGGCTGCTCGCGGAGGCCGCCGGACCCGATGCCACCGACGTGATAGCGCGGCTCGCCGCCGCGTCCGGGGCGCTCGACTCCCGCGTGGTCACCTCGGCTCCGGAGGCCGCGGCGATCTGGCGGATCCGCGAGGACGGCGCCGGGCTCGCCGCACGCAGCCTCGAGACGCCGGCCTACTCGGGCTGGGAGGACGCCGCCGTACCTCCTGCCCAGCTCGGCGCCTGGCTGCGCGACTTCGACGCGCTGCTTCGTGAGCACGACCTCGACGGCGTGCCGTACGGCCACTTTGGCGACGGCTGCGTGCACGTCCGGATCGACTTCCCGTTCGAGGCCGGCGACCCCGCCTCGGCCAGGATCTTCCGTGACTTCCTGACCGCCGGTGCGCTGCGGCTCAAGGAGTACGGCGGGTCGCTGTCCGGCGAGCACGGTGACGGCCGCGCGCGGTCCGAGCTCCTCCCGCTGATGTACGACGAAACGTCCCTGCGACTCTTCCGCGCGGTCAAGCACGCGGCTGATCCGGCGGGGCTGCTCAACCCCGGTGTGCTGGTCGATCCCGCCCCGATGGACGCCGACCTGCGCCCGGTGCGGCCGGTCGCCGAGGTCCGCTCCGCGCTCCGGCTCACCCACGACGCGTCGCTCGGCACCGCGGTGCACCGCTGCACCGGGGTCGGCAAGTGCGTGGTGCCGTCGCTGACGGCAGGCGGCGTGATGTGCCCGTCCTTCCTGGCGACCGGCGAGGAGAAGGACTCCACGCGGGGCCGGTCGCGGGTGCTGCAGGAGGCGCTCGACGGGTCGCTCGTGCGGGGGCTCGCCGATCCGGCGGTGCACGAGGCGCTCGACCTCTGCCTGTCGTGCAAGGGCTGTGCGTCCGACTGCCCGACCGGCGTCGACATGGCGACGTACAAGTCCGAGGTGCTGCACCAGACCTATGCCGGAAGGCGGCGCCCGCGCACCCACTACACGATGGGCCGGCTGCCGCGCTGGGCCAGGATGGCGGCACCGACGGCGCGGATCGCCAACGCCGCGATGAAGGTGGGGCCGCTCTCGACCCTTGCCAAGAAGGCGGTCGGCGTCGACGGCCGCCGCTCGCTGCCGACGTTCGCGCCGCTGACCCTGCGGCGGTGGGCGCGGCGTCGCGAAGGTCCGGACTCGGTGTCGGGGAAGTCCCAACTCGGGGCGGGGAAGGTCCCAACTCGCGAGGTGGAGGGGGTGGACGTCTGGATCTGGGCGGACTCCTTCACCGACCACTTCCGCACCGGCCCGGGTATCGCGGCGGTCAGGTTCCTCGAGAGCGCAGGCCTGAGGGTGCGCGTGATCGACGAGCCGGCCTGCTGCGCGATCACCTGGATCACGACCGGGCAGCTTGACGCCGCACGGCGGATCGTGGGTCGCACGCTCGCCACGCTGGCGCCGTACGTCTCCTCCGGCGTGCCGGTGATCGCGCTCGAACCCTCCTGCCTGGCCGCGCTGCGGTCGGACGCGGTCGAGCTCGCGGACGACCCCGCCGCGGCCACGGCGGTCGTGACAGGCGTGCTCACGTTCGCCGAGCTGGTCAACAAGCTCGACCTGCCGCTGCCCGACCTGACCGGCACGACCGTCGTCGCCCAGCCGCACTGCCACCACCACGCGGTGCTCAAGTGGAACGCCGACGAGGGCCTGCTCCGACGCACCGGAGCCACCCTCACCCGGGTCCCCGGCTGCTGCGGGCTGGCGGGCAACTTCGGCATGGAGCACTACGACGTCTCCGTCGCGGTGGCCCAGACGCACCTGCTGCCGGCGGTCAGGGACGCCCTCGCCGCCGAGCCGGGCACCGTGGTGCTCGCCGACGGGCTCTCCTGCTCCCTGCAGCTCGAGGACCTGGCCGGGGTGCGGTCGATGCACCTGGCCGAGCTGCTCGCCTCTAACATCGAGGAGTGAACCCGCGCCACCGCCGACTGCTCATCCCTGCCGCACTGGTGGCATTGCTGGTGATCGTCGTCGTGGCCGCCCTGGTCAAGTGAGCCGTCGATGAGCAGCACCACCGAGCCCCTCGACCGCGGCCTCGCCCGGGTCCGCGAGGATCTGCTCGCCGACGACCGGCTGATCCGGGCCGTCGGGTCCGGCCGCCAGCGCTCCACGACGCCGCCCTGGCGCCGGGTCGAGCTGCGCTGGGTGGACCTGAAGGCCGGGCGCCACCTCCAGGTGGTCGCCTACGACGCCACCCAGGCCCACACCTCCAACCACCTCCGGGGGGAGGCTGCCGACGCCGCCGTCGACGCGCTGCTCGCCGAGCCTTTCGGGAACTGGACGGTGGAGACGACCGACCGCCGGCTGACGCTGCGGGTGACCAAGAAGGGCGACGCCGCGACCCACACCTCCGCGGCCGCCGCCGGCTCCGGGCAAGCAGGCGAGCCGGACCGCAGCCACGACCGCGCCAAGGAGCGACTGCTGCAAGAGGACGACCCCGTGTTCGCGGCGCTGGGCCTGGCCGACGCCAGGGGCCGGATCAAGCCGAGCCGGATGGCGAAGTACCGCCAGGTCGAGGACTTCCTCCGGATCCTCGACCGCTCGATCGACGAGGCGATGGAGAAGGGCCACGTGCGCACGCCGACCGCCGACGACCCGCTGCGGATCGTCGACCTCGGCTGCGGCAACGGCTACCTGACCTTCGCCGCACACCGGTTCCTCGGCGGCCGGCGCGGCCTGCCCGTGCGGCTGACCGGCGTCGATGTGAAGGCGCAGTCGGCCGAGCACAACGCGACCGTCGCGCGGGACCTGGGGATCGAGGCCGACTTCGTGGTGGGGACGATCGGCGAGGCTTCGCTGGCGGAGCCGCCCGACGTCGTCCTGGCCCTGCACGCGTGCGACACCGCGACCGACGAGGCACTCGCCCGCGCCGTCGAGTGGGCCGCGCCGCTCGTGCTCGCCGCGCCGTGCTGCCACCACGACATCGCGGCCCAGCTGCGCCGCACGCCGACCCCGTCGCCGTACTCCTCGCTGACCCGGCACGGCATCCTCCGCGAGCGGTTCGCGGACACCCTCACCGACGCGCTCCGCGCGCTGCTGCTGCGGACGCAGGGCTACCGGGTGGAGGTGATGGAGTTCGTCGAGAGCCGGCACACCCCGCGCAACACGCTGCTCCGCGCCGTGCGGACCGGCGACGGCGGCTCCGCCAGCACCGTGCAGGAGTACGACGACCTGGTGGCCACGTGGGGCATCCGGCCGAAGCTCGGCGAGCTGCTGGCGGCCGATGCCGGCTCGGGCACCGGGGCGGGGGAGTGAGCCGGGTGGAGAAGCTGCTGCTGTGCCTGGCTGCGGTGCCGTTCGGTATCGGGTTCCTCGTCAGCGCCGACGCGGCCCAGCCGGAGGACGGCGACGTGGTGCTCACCTTCGCCGACGAGCAGATCGTGGAGTCGAGCGGGCTGGTCGTGCGACAGGGGCTGGTCGTGACGGTCAACGACTCCGGCGACCGCAACCGGATCTTCACGGTCGATCCCACGACCGGCGGCACGGTCGGCATGACCGAGTGGCAGGGCGAGGCCGACGACATCGAGGCCTTGGCACCCGCAGACGAGGGTCACGTCTACGTCGGCGACATCGGCGACAACGCGAACCGGCGCGAACGGATCCAGATCGCGCGGGTGCCGTTCGGGCCGGGTGACTCCGAGGTGGAGGCCCAGACCTTCGACCTGGTCTACCCGGACGGCTCGCACGACGCCGAGACGCTGCTGACGCATCCGCGGTCCGGTCAGGTGTTCGTGGTGGCGAAGGCCTTCATCGGCCGGCTCTACGCGGCCCCCGAGCAGCTCGACGAGGGCCGGGTCAACCGGCTCACCGCCGTCGACGAGGTGCTCGGGATCGCGACGGACGGCGCGTTCTTCCCGGACGGGCGGCACCTCGTGCTGCGCAACTACACCCAAGCCGCGGTCTACACCTGGCCGGCCCTGGACCGGGTCGCCCTGATCGACCTGCCCTCGCAGCCGCAGGGTGAGGGCATCGCCGTCTCCGAGGAGGGGGAGGTGCTGATCAGCAGCGAGGGCCAGGGCACCGACGTGCTGCGCGTGGCGCTGCCGGAGGAGGTGCGGGCACAGGTCGCCTCCGGCGCTCCGCCGGCGAGCTCCGCGGCGCCGTCGGAGGAGTCCTCCACCGCGGCCACGCCCGCCCCGACGGACGCCGGCGAGTCGGCGCCCGTGGAGCGCGACTGGTGGCCGTGGGCGCTCGGCGCGGTCGCCGGTCTGGTGATCGTCGTCATGCTGCTCCGGTCGCTACGTCCGCGCTGACCTCTGCTGCGCTGCCTCCACTGTCGGCGCGACCTGACACGCTCCACGGGTGACCGAGCACCAGTTCACCGCCGACCTCTGGCAGTGGAAGGCGCGCGAGGAGGGGGCCGGAGCCTGGTTCTTCCTGAGCCTGCCCTTCGACGTCGCCGACGCGATCGACGAGACCGCGCCGAGCAAGGGCTTCGGCAGCGTCCGCGTCGAGGTCACCATCGGGGCCACCACGTGGCGCACCAGCGTGTTCCCGAGTGCGGCCGAGAAGACCTTCCTGTTGCCCGTGAAGAAGGCGGTCCGCGCCAAGGAGGGGCTCGTCGAGGGCTCGGGTTGCGTGGTGAGGCTGCGCACGGTGTGACCGATCGCGCCGCCGAGGTCCGGTGCGCTCGCGAGCCGACGCTCTAGGCTGGGCGGAGTCGTTGGGCAGTGACGCCGAAGAGGGATGGAGGAACCTCGATTGGGTGGTCGTCGCCGGGTGCTGCTGGTCGGTCTGGGGACGATCGCGCGCACCCACCGCGAGGCGCTGGCTGCGGACGCGAGCATCGAGATCGTCGGCGGCGTTGACCCGAGTCCCGCACAGCAGGACGTCGTCCCGCTGTTCCGGGACCTGGACCAGGCCTTCGCTGCGGGAGTCGACCCCGACCTGGTGGTCGTGGCGACGCCCACCAGGACACACCTCGACATCGTCTCCGACGTCCTCGATCGTTGCGACGCGCTGATCCTCAGCGAGAAGCCTCTGGCAACCAGTGTTTCCGGGATCAGGCAGCTCGAGCGGTCCCATGGCCGCGACCGCGTCGCCTCGCGAGTACGGGTCGCTCACCACTTCGCCTTCTCCCCCGACGTCGAGTGGGCGAGGGCCGTGGTCCAGCAGAATCCCGGCTGGGGCAAGCCGTCCCACATCCTCTGCGTGTTCAACGATGCCTACTCCGGGCTGTCGGAGGAGCAACGCGCCAGCTACGTCAGCAGCTGGGTGGACTCCGGGCCCAACCAGCTCAGCGTCGCTGCGGCGTTCGCCACCGGCTGGCACGTCGTGGCGCACAGCGAGGAGGGTGACCGCGCGATGACCACGCTCGACCATGACGGCGGCGTCACCGTCCTGGCATCGAACTGGCTGGCCGCAGACACCAGCAAGCAGACGGCGATCCGGTTCGACCACGTCGGCGTCGAGGTTCGAGTGGACCACACGTCGATGACCGCCCTGGTGCTCAGCTCGGGGCGCCCCGTGGAGCATCTGGGCTACACCGGATCCGCGGGCCGGAAGGCCGCGCAATACCTGGGCCTCTACCGCGCTCTTCGGGACGACCCGGCGGATCACCGCCTGAGCGTGGACCTGGCCGCGTCGATCGCCGGCCTGCTGGAAGGCGCTGCACACAGGTCGGCGGAGGTGCTCGGGTCCTGGGCCTCGACCGCCGAGGTGCAGACGGCCTCAGCGCTGTCGCGAGGCTGAGCGCCGGGCCAGCGGCAGACCGGCCGTCGGCCACGCGCCCTCCGAGCCCAGGTTTTAACTCCCCGCCCCAGCAGGAGCGATGGACGATCCGGTGCCGCGGGTGCAGAGTGGAAGGTGACAAGTCCAGCCGGGAAGAAGGCGAGCGGCTGATGTCACTTCCGCGAACGAATGGGGCCTACGCGTTGGGCCCCGACGACGGCGAGGCCCTGTGGTTCAACGGCGCCCTCGGCCTGCTCAGAGCGACGGCAGACCAGACCGAAGGGCGCTTCGCCGCCTTCGAGCTGCGGCCGCGGAAGGGGTTCGCAGCTCCGCTCCATTCCCATCAGAAGGAGGACGAGTTCTTCCTCGTCCTGTCCGGCGAAGTTCGCCTCCAGCACGGCGACGAGGTGGTGGAGGGAGTGCCGGGCTCCTTCCTCTATACGCCGCGCGGCATCGGGCACTCCTTCCACGTTGACTCCGACGACGCGCGAGTGCTTCTCTTCTTCGGTCCCGCCGGAGTCGAGGGGTTCTTCCGCGAGGTGGCGACGCCCGCCCGCTCGTTCAGTCTGCCTCCCTCCGACGAGCCGGTGCCTGACCGGGCCACGCTCGTGGAGATCATGAGCCGCCACGACCAGACGGTGTTGGGACCGCCGCTTCCACCGAAGGACTAGGGCCGTCGGACCTCCCTCCGTCCGCCCGGGATGACGGAGAGCTCAGGCGGCCCAGATCAGCCGACGCGCGAGCGAAGGCCCGTCGTAGACTGATCGTTCTCGGATGCACGTCGGCGCACGAGGACGCCGAGTGCCAGCGACCCGACAACTGTCTGGAGCGACACGACAGAGGCGCGATGGCGACGACGAGATCTGCTGGAGCGGCTCGGGGTGCACTTCCGGCCGAGTTGACCAGCTTCGTGGGGCGGCGCCGCGAGCTGAGCGAGACCCGTCGACTCCTCGCCAGCAGCAGGATGCTGACCCTGACCGGGGTCGGGGGCGTCGGCAAGACCCGCCTCGCGCTGCGGATGGCGGCCGAGGTCCGCCGTACCTTCCCCGACGGAGTCTGGTTCGTCGAGCTGGCCGCCCTCCACGACTCCCAGCTGGTGCCGCACACCGTGGCCAACGCCCTGGAGCTGCGACAGGTCTCGGCCGACCCGGCCAGCGACCTCGCCGCGTACCTCGAGACGCGGCGGCTGCTGGTGGTGCTGGACAACTGCGAGCACCTGACCGAGGCCTGCGCGATCCTGGTCAGCAAGCTGCTGGCGGCCGCTCCCGGTCTCCGCATCCTCGCCACCAGCCGGCATGTCCTCGGGGTCGAGGGGGAGCAGATCATCGCGGTGCCCCCGCTGACCACGCCGACCGAGCACGTCGCTGCCGGCGACGCCGCCCACTACGAGTCGGTGCGGCTCTTCCTGGACCGCGCCGCGGCCGTGGCGCCGGACTTCGAGATCGGTGACGGGAACCGTGAAGCCGTGGTCGAGCTGTGCCGGCGGCTCGACGGGATCCCACTGGCGATCGAGCTCGCCGCGGTCTGGCTGCGCACGCTGTCTCCGGTGCAGATCCTCGAGCGGCTCGACGACCGCTTCCGACTGCTCACCAGCGGCCGCTCGGCGGCACCCGCGCGACACCAGGCGCTGGACGCCGCCGTGGGCTGGAGCCACGAGCTGTGCTCACCGGCCGAGCAGCTGCTGTGGGCGCGTCTCTCGGTGTTCTCGGGTGGCTTCGACCTGGAGGCGGCGGAGCAGGTCTGCAGTGGGGAGGAGATCCCGACCGTCGACGTCTTGAACCTGGTCGCCAGCCTGGTGAACAAGTCGGTCGTGATCCGGATCCAGGCGACCAGCCACACCACCGCGTGGTACCAGATGCTCGAGACGATCCGGCAGTACGGCGCCGAGCGGCTCTCCGAAGACCAGGGCCATGCCCTGCGGGTCAGGCACCGGGACTACTACCGTGGGCTGGCGGAGCGGTACGCAGCCGAGGGCTTCGGTCCGCACCAGGCCGACTGGTACATCCGCCTACGCCGCGAGCACGGGAACCTCCGGGCGGCCCTCGAGTTCGCCCTCGAGGACCCGGCCGACGCGGCGGGGGTCTTCGACATCGCCGCACCCCTGTGGAACTTCTGGTTCGCCGGGTTCCTCCGCGAGGGGTACCGGTATCTGAGCCGCGCCATCGATCTCGCCACGGAGTCGACCCCCAGCCGCGCGCACGGCCTGTGGGCCGCCAGCTACCTGGCCCTGATCGCCGGCGACCTCGACCGGACGGACACGATGCTGGGGGAGGCGTCCGAGCTCGCCGAGCGGTTCGACGACGACCTGCTCCGGGCACGCGTGGCGGAGCTCCGCGGTCACGCGGTTCTCTACCGCGGAGACCTCCCGGCCGCCATCGAGCTGCTCGAGGACGCCCGTGCCCGCTTCCGCGCGCTGCGAGAACCGCTCGGCGAGTTCGACGCCCTGGTCCTCCTGGCCGCAGCCACGTTCTTCCTCCAGGATCCACGCGACGGCGAGTTCAGCCAGCAGGCGCTGGCGCTCACCGAGCAGCACGGCGCGATGTCCTCGAAGGGGTACGCCCTGTGGTGTGTCGGCGTCGCGAGCTGGCGCGCAGCCGAGTACGCCCGAGCCGTCGAGAACCTGCGCGGATGTGTGCGCCTGTTCCAGCCCCTCCACGACCTGACCGGCATCGGCTTCGGCGTCCAGGCGCTGTCCTGGTGCGCCGCCTCCACATCGCCCGACGAGGACGCAGCGCGACTGCTCGGTGCATCGCACGCCGTCTGGCGGACCAGCGGGGCGAAGATCGACGAGACCAGCCCCTACATCCAGATCGACAAGCGCTCGCAGGAAGCGGTGGCCGAGGCCATCGGCGCGGCCGCATTCGAACGTGCGTTCACCGCAGGGGCGTCGTACTCCTTGGACGAGGCGGTGTCGCTCGCACTGGGCGAGTACGAGGGCCGACCGGCCCCGGCGGGCGGTCCCGGGCGGCCCGCCTCCGAGGCGCCCGGCGGGCTGACCAGGCGGCAGCGGGAGGTCGCCGGCCTGCTCGCCGAAGGACTCAGCAACAAGGAGATCGCGACCCGGCTGGTCATCTCCCAGCGCACGGTCGAGACCCATGTCGACCACGTCCTCGGCAAGCTGGGCCTGACCTCCCGCGGCCAGGTCGCGAGCTGGGTCGCCGAGCAGCAGGCTCGTTGACGCCGCGCGCGTACGTACTCGACGGCAGGTACGTAGCGATCCCCGTATCTCTCCCGATGTCCGGGAGGCGGACCGACCCGGAGGGTGATGGCAACGCCGTTCCCCACCACTCGAGGTTCCCCACATGTCCGCCGAACCGATCGCCCCTTCCTCCGCCAGTGGTTCATCCCAGGACGTACTCGAGTGGTGGCGGAACGGCGTCATCTACCAGGTCTACGTCCGCAGCTTCCAGGACTCCGACGGCGACGGCGTCGGCGACCTGGACGGCGTCCGCTCCCGGCTCCCCTACCTGCGCAGCCTCGGTGTGGACGGAGTCTGGCTCAACCCGTTCTACGCCTCCCCCCAGCACGACCACGGGTACGACGTCGCCGACCACCGGGCGGTCCACCCCGAGTACGGCGACCTGGACGCCTTCGACCGGCTGGTGCGGGACGCCCACCGGCTCGACATCAAGGTCATCGTCGACGTCGTTCCCAACCACTGCTCGATCGAGCACCCGTGGTTCGAGGAAGCCGTGGCCGCCGGTCCGGGGAGCCCCGAACGCGGTCGGTTCCACTTCGCCGACGGCCGCGGCGAGTACGGCGAGCTGCCGCCCAACAACTGGCGCTCGATCTTCGGCGGGCCGGCGTGGCGCCGGATCAGCGAGCCCGACGGCTCGCCCGGGCAGTGGTACCTCCACACCTTCGCCCCCGAGCAGGCCGACTTCAACTGGCGTGACCCCGACGTCGCCGATCACTTCGAGGAGGTGCTGCGGTTCTGGCTGGACCGCGGTGTGGACGGGCTGCGCATCGACGTGGCGCACGGCCTCCACAAGCGGGAAGGACTGCCGGACCACCCGTTCGCCATCGACGACGAGCTGACCGGGGATCCCGTCAACCCGTACGCGTGGAACCAGCCCGAGGTCCACGACGTGTGGCGCAGCTGGCGCGCTCTCGCCGAGGGGTACTCCGAGCGGACCGGGCGGCCACGAGCGCTGATCGGCGAGGTCGGACTGCTCGACGCCGCTCAGCTGGCCGACTACCAACGGCCCGACGAGCTCCACCAGTGCTTCTTCTTCGAGTTCCTCCGCGCCCCGTGGGACGCAGAGGAGTTTTCGAAGGTCATCGACCGCGGTCTGGGCACGGTCGCCGCCGCGGGCAGCCCGGTCGCCTGGGTGCTCAACAACCACGACATGCCGAGGTCGGTGACCCGCTACGCCGGCGGAGCACCCGGAGTCGCGCACGGCGACATCGACCTGGGTCTCACCCGTGCCCGCGCGGCCGCCCTGCTCATGCTGGCGCTGCCGGGCTCGGCGTACCTCTACCAAGGCGAGGAGCTCGGGCTTCCGGAGGTCACCGACCTGCCGGACCACGTCCTGACCGACCCGATGTTCCGCCGCACCGACGGTGCCCGGCGGGGACGCGACGGCTGCCGGGTCCCGCTGCCCTGGGCGGCAGGCCAGGACTCCTTCGGCTTCTCCCCACTCGGCACGCCGGTCCCGACCTGGCTGCCTCAGCCCGAGTGGTTCGCCCACCACTCCGTCGACCGGCAGCTCGGGTCCGGCGAGTCGATGCTCCAGCTCTACCGCGAGGCGATCGCCGTACGACGACGGGTTCCCGCTCTGTCCTCGGTCCGGTTCCGCTGGCTGCCGGCGGACTCCGGCGTGGTCGCCTTCACCCGCGGCGACGGCGTCGCATGCGTCGTCAACTGCTCCCCGCGGCCGGTGTGCGCGCCGGTCGGCTCGCAGCTCCTGCTCGGCAGCGACCCCGAGGTCGGGGAGAAGCTGCCCCCGAACACCGCCGGGTGGTTCCTGCTGGAGGTGGCGCGATGAACAGCTACCCGCGGCCGGTCCTGCTCGGCTACATCAGGGCCGACGTCCTGGCCAGCACCGCCGAGATCCGACGGGTGGAGGCCAAGCTCGTGACGTTCGCCGGCCGCGAGGACTTCAGCCTCGGGACCGTCTACGTGGAGCGAGGCACCAGGGCCGGCGTCTTCGACTCGCTGATGGACGAGCTGGCCCACGACGACTCCGCCTGGGGGCTGGTCGTCCCCGACCTGCGCCACCTGACGATCATCGAGCAACTGGTGATGAGGAGACACGACCACGGCGCCCAGACCAAGGTCGTCGTCGCCAGCCACTGCCCGGACCACCGCGGTTGAGCGATCCGCACCCACGCTGGGGAGGGCGAGCCCGGCGCGCGAGGGCAGTCCCCACGACACCGAGTGCGGGCCCGTCGCGTCCCCGGAGGGCGGCATCATGGTCCTATGACGACGAAGGCGGTCGAGGTGAGGGTGACCGGACTGGTCCAGGGCGTCTTCTTCCGGGCACAGTGCGCCGAGACCGCCGCACGGCTGGGCGTCACCGGCTGGGTCAGCAACGAGTACGACGGCTCGGTGCGCGGGCACTTCGAGGGGCAGGCGGATGCAGTGGACGCGTTGGTCGCCTGGTGTCGGCGAGGCAGTCGACGGGCCTCGGTCGACCGGGTCGAGGTGGCTGAGGCGCGACCCGAGGGACATCCGCGTTTCGAGACCCGGTGACCCTGCGCCGGCCGACCCTCGCCCCCCTGACCGGCGAACACCGGGACAGGGTCTGACCGGCCCTCGCGTGGTTACCTGTCGAGCATGCCGCGGCTTCGTCGTACCTCTCCGGACCAGCGAGGCTGGACACGCCGTCGCGCCGGCAAGGGGTTCGTCTTCCTCGACGCGGACGGCTCTCGGCTGCCACCCGCGGACGCCGAGCGCTGCAGGGCGCTGGTCATCCCGCCTGCCTGGCGGGACGTGTGGATCTGCCCCCACCCCAACGGCCACCTGCAGGCGGTGGGCACGGACGAGGCCGGCCGGCGACAGTACCTCTACCATCCGGTGTGGGTCGAGCAGCGGGCCGCGGAGAAGCACGACCGGGTGCTCCGGTTCGGGAGGCGGCTCCCGCAGGTTCGTGAGCGGGTCACCCTCGACCTCGCCGGCGAGGACCTCCACCTCGAGCGGGCCTGCGCACTCGCGGTGCGGCTGCTGGACCTCGGCTACTTCCGCATCGGCAACGACTTCTACGCCGAGGAGTACGGGTCGTTCGGGCTGACCACGCTCGAGCGGCAGCACGTGAAGCGCCAGCGGGGCCGGCTGGTCTTCGAGTTCACCGGGAAGTCGGGCATCGAGCACCGCGTCGAGATCGAGAACCCCGACGTGGTGGAGGTGATCGATCGGATGCGTCGGCGGCGCTCGCCGGACCCGTGCCTCCTGGCGTGCCGCAACGGCCGCGGCTGGCGGCCGCTGACCTCGGCCGACGTCAACGAGTACGTCCGCGACATCAGCGGGATGGACGCCACCGCCAAGGACTTCCGGACCTGGCACGCCACGGTTCTCGCGGCCGCCGCGCTCGCCGAGGCTCCGGGGCCCGAGGCCAGCAAGACAGCCAGGAAGCGCGCGGTCGCGGCGGCGATGCGCGAGGTCGCGGAGTTCCTCGGCAACACCCCCGCGCTGGCGCGATCGGCGTACGTCGACCCGCGGGTCGTCGACGCGTACGACGAGGGCCGGACCATCCGGGCCGCCGTACGACGCGCGTATCCGGACGTCGATGCCCGGCAGCTCGCGCTGGAGCGAGCCACACTCCGGCTGATCCGCGCTTCGTGAGGGGGATCAGCCGCCGCGGAGGGCCTTGCCGATGAAGGCGAGCTGGGCCGGCGCGATCCGCCGCCAGTAGCCACGGTCGTGGTCGCCGCGCGCGAATCCGCCGGCGGGTGCCTCGTCGAAGCTGTCGCGGTAGTCCCGCGTGGCCCGGTAGAACGGGTCGCCCTCACCGCAGTCGATGCGGATCGGGATCCCGGTCAGCCGGTCCTGCCGGCCGAACGGAGTCACCTCCGCGAAGTCTGCCTCGTCGTCGAACGCCCCGGGCGTGGTGTCGCCGTAGTCGCGGAAGAGCGCCGGGCTCATGCAGGTGACGGCCGCGACGCGGTCCGGACCCAGCCCGGAGGCGATGTGGAGGGCGCCGAACCCGCCCATCGACCAGCCCAGCAGGCCGATCCTGGTCGTGTCCAGCCCCGCGCGCTCCAGCAGCGGAAGCAGCTCCTCGGTCACCATCGTCGCCGCGTCCTCGCCACTCTCGCGTGCGTGCCAGTAGCTGTCACCTCCGTCGACGCTGGCGAGCGCGAACGGCGGGGTGCCTCTGCCCACGGCCTCTGCGAGGAACACGTCGAGGGCGAGCCCGTCGCGGCCGAACGCGTCGGCATGGTCGGCTCCCTTGCCATGGAGCACGACCACGACCGGAAGCGCGCGGGCCTCCCCGGGCGGGTAGGCGACCGTCCAGCCGCACGTCCTTCCCTGGCGGGCCTCGGAGACGAAGCTGCCACTCGTGGAGGGTCCCGGGGTCACCCGCGGCACGATGCCGTCGGGTCCGTCCATACCGAGCTGGCGGTAGACCCACGACCGGCCGGGCAGCAGCTCGGTCTCCACCGCGGCCCCCGTCGTCACGAACGCGCCGAAGGCTCCTCCGGCCGACGCCAGGACGCCCCGGCGCGAGACCCGACGCACCATCGTCCTCCGCTCCGTCACGAGATCACCCTAGGGTCCGCCCACCTCCGCGCGTGGCACCCTCGACCCATGGAGATCGAGGTCGTCGAGGGTGACATCACCCAGCAGCAGGTGGACGCCGTGGTCAACGCCGCCAACCGCGCGATGCGGGGCGGAGGAGGAGTCGACGGGGCCATCCACGCCGCCGGGGGGCCGGCGGTGCTCGAGGACTGCATCCGCCGCTTCCCCGAGGGCCTGGCCACCGGGGACGCCGGCTGGACCACGGCCGGCGACCTGCCGGCGCGGTGGGTGATCCACGTCGTCGGCCCCAACTACAACGCGGGCGAACGTGACCGGTCGCTGCTCACCTCCTGCTACCGCCGGGCCCTGGCGGTCGCCGACGAGCTGGGCGCGACGTCGGTCGCCTTCCCGCTGGTCAGCGCGGGCATCTACGGCTGGCCGAAGGACGACGCGGTCGTTGCCGCGGTCGAGACGCTGCGCGAGGCGACCACGCGGGTCGAGGTCGCGCGGATCGTGGCGTTCGGCCGGTCGGCGTACGACCTGGTGCGTGCCCACCTCTGAGTCGCGGGCGCGGAGCTACGGGGGCGGGCCTGGGCTAGAGTGCGGGGCTGATCTCGGCGCCGACCAAGGAACTCTCCGCATGCGACTGGTGGACCTGCCCGAGCCCCTTCCCGCGGGCTCCCGGCTGCTGCACATCGGCCTCCCGAAGACAGGAACCACCGCCCTTCAGGCTGCGCTCCATGCCGCTCGCGACGAGCTCGAGAGCCGGGGCGTGCACAACGTGAGCAAGTCCCGGCACCCCTTGGCGGCCGCCGCGTACGGGGCGGGCCGGACCGACGACAGCGACGACGGCCGACTGAGTCGCCGCTGGACGCAGCTCGCCGGTGACTTCGCGACCTCCCGGGCGCGACAGACCCTGCTGTCCAGCGAGGCGCTCTGCGCGGCGGCGCCGGACCGGATCTCGGCGCTGAAGGAGCAGCTGGGCGAGGACCTCTACGTCGTGGTCACCTTGCGGTCGCTCACCGCGCTGCTCCCGTCGCTGTGGCAGCAGCGAGTCAAGGAGGGCGCGGCTACCTCGTTCGACGACTGGCTGCACGCGGTGCTGAGGTTCGAGGCCGACGGCGGGTTCCGGCTGGGTGGCTACGACCTCGACCGCATCATCGACGACTGGGGTAGCCGCTTCGGGGAGGACCGGTTGGTGTTCTTCATCGGCGATCCGACCGACCGGCTGTTCACCCTGCGCGCCTTCGAGAGCCTGCTCGGCGTCAGCGGTGTCTTGAAGCTCCCGTCCATGGACAACGCAGCCCTGCCGTTCGCCGAGGTGGAGATGCTGCGGGCCTTCAACCTCATCCATGACGGGCAGGACGAGGACGCGGCGAGGTGGGCCGAGGTGGTGCGTGGCGTCGCTCGGCAGATGGGGGAGCGACCGGCTGACGGCGGCCGCGCGGATGCGGCGTGGCAGCGGATCACGGCGCCCCGTTGGCTCGCCGAGGCGGCGAACGAGCACGCCCGGCGCTCGATCGCCGAGCTCGAGGGCTCCGATGCCCTGGTGGTCGGCGACCCGAGGTTCCTCCTGGCCGACCCCCAGCGCCAGCCGGAGGAGGTGGCCGTCCCGGACCAGGTGAGTGTGCAGGCCGCGGCCTGGTTCGCGGATCGG
>NZ_SSXI01000113.1 GCF_004803405.1 Nocardioides sp.
GCCGGCCCATGTGGCCGTCGTGGCCGTCCTCGCCGCGACGGGGCTCGCTGTCACCGCGTGGTGGGTGGCGCGGGACCGTCCTGAACCGGTCGCGCCGGTGTCCGCGCAGCCGGCCGCGCCGCTGGTCGGAGGAGAGACGCTGGCGCCGGTGTCGCCCTCGTCCTCGGCGTCCCGCGGCTCGGTCACCGTCGACGTGGCAGGCGAGGTGCGCCGGCCCGGGATCGTCGTGCTCGACCACGGAGCGCGGGTCACGGACGCGTTGAAGGCGGCGGGCGGAGCGCGGCGCGGCGTGGACCTGACCTCGCTCAACCTGGCGAGGGTGCTCGTCGACGGAGAGCAGATCCTGGTCGGTGGTCCCCGCGGTGGTTCCCCGGCCGCGGGCGTGACGGCGGGCGCACCGGGCAGGTCCGGAGCCCTGGTCAACCTCAACACCGCCGGCCAGGCCGAGCTGGAGACGCTGCCCGGAGTCGGGCCCGTCACGGCGCAGGCGATCATCGCCTGGCGAGAGACGACCGGTGGGTTCACCAGCATCGACGAGCTGCTCGAGGTCGACGGGATCGGTGAGAAGACGCTGGCGTCGCTGACCCCGCACGTGACGGTGTGAGCCGGTGCGGCGTCGCGACCTGGGCATGGCACCGTGCACGGCCGGGCCGGCGAGGGCCGGGGAGTCACACGACCTCCGGATGCCGGCGCTCGCGCTGGCTGCCTGGGCGGGCGGGATCGCCGCCTACCTCGTGGGACCGCCGGGCGGCTGGTGCCTGGTCGTCCTGGCCGCAGCCGGTCTGCTGCTCGGTGGGGCCGGACGTGGCCGGCCGCCGTCCGCACGCCGACGGCTGGCGGTCGGCGGACTTCTCCTGGCCGCAGCGATCTTCACCAGCACGCTCCTGCGCCACCACGCGGTGAGCTCGGGGCCGCTGCACGCGCTGGCGGCCGAGCGTGCCACCGCGGACCTGGTGGCAACGGTGGTCTCCGACCCGCGCGCGGTGCAGGGTCCATGGGGCGCACTGGTCGTCGTACGAGTGCGGGTGGAGACGGTGACGGCACGAGGTGCGACCCACCGGCTGGGTGGGACGGTCGCGGTGCTGGGTGACCCCGCCTGGACAGAGGTGTCGCTGGGCGAGCGGGTGGTCGCGGAGGGGCGTCTCGCGCCGGCGGACAACCCGGACGAGGCCGCGCTCCTCACCGGTGCCCGGCCACCGGTCCGGATCCGCGGCCCGGACCCCTGGTGGCGGGTGACCGGGGCGGTGCGGAGCTCCATCCGCCGGGCGGTCGCCCATCGCCCGCCGGCACAGGCCGGCCTCGTTCCGGCGCTCGTCGTCGGCGATGACGCCGAGCTGTCGTCCGAGGTCGAGCAGGACTTCCGCACGACCGGCCTCACCCATCTCACCGCGGTCTCGGGCACCAACCTGACTCTCGTCGTCGGTGCGGTGCTCCTGCTGGCCCGTCGGCTGGGGGTGCGCGGTCGTTGGCTCACCGTCGTCGGCATCCTCGGGATCGTCGGCTTCGTGCTCCTCGCGCGCACCGAGCCGAGCGTGCTGCGGGCTGCGGCGATGGGGACCGTCGGGCTGTTCGCGTTCGGTCCGGACGGGCGTCGGCGCGGCCTGCGCGCCCTGGCCGTCGCCGTGGTCGGTCTGCTGCTCCTGACCCCGGCGCTCGCGGTCACGGCCGGGTTCGCGCTCTCGGTGCTCGCGACGGGCGGGATCGTGCTGCTGGGACCGCCGATCGCCGGCGCGCTGGGCCGGTGGCTCCCGCCCGGTGTCGGGGAGGCGATCGCGGTCCCGACGTCCGCCCAGCTCGCCTGCACTCCGGTGATCGCCGCCCTGTCCGGCGAGGTGAGCCTGGTCGCCGTCCTCGCCAACCTCCTCGCCGGCCCGATGGTGGGTCCGGCGACGGTGCTCGGGCTGCTCGGAGGCCTCGTCGGCCTGGTCTCGCCGACAGCCGGTCGACTCCTGGGCACCACGGCTGCCTGGTGCGTCGCCTGGATCGTTGAGGTCGCCGAGCGTGGTGCGGCGTTGCCGGGCGCCTCGGTCGGCTGGGGCAGCGGGTTCGCCGCGTTGACGCTGCTGGTGGCGCTCTGCGTCGTCGTCGCCCTGATGCTGCCGGTGCTGCTCCGCCGGCCCGCGGTCGGTGCGGGAGTCGGCGTCCTGATGCTGGTCGTCGTGCTGGGCGTCCCAGGGCGGCTGTGGTCGTCGGCGACGTTCGGCTGGCCGCCTGACGGTTGGGTCCTGGTCGCCTGCGACGTCGGCCAGGGCGACGCCCTCGTCGTGTCCGCCGGTCCCGGGACCGCGATCGTCGTGGATGCAGGTCCCGACGGTGACACCGTCGACGGCTGCCTCGACCGACTGCGCATCGAGCGGGTGCCGCTCGTGGTGCTCACCCACTTCCACGCCGATCACGTGACCGGGCTCGAGGGGATCCTGCGCGGCCGACGTGTCGCCGCCGTCGAGACGAGCCCGGTGCTGGACCCGCCGGCCGGCGCCGGCGAGGTCCGTCGGACGACCCGACGAGCCGGCGTCCCGCTGACGACGGCGGCCTACGGCGTCACGCGGCGGTACGGCGACACGACCGTGCAGGTCGTCCACCCCGACATCGCGGGCCCCGTCGGCGGGGCCGGGGACGGCAGCTCGGCCAACGATGCGAGCGTGGTCCTGCTCGTCGAGGCGGCCGGCGTGCGGATGCTCCTGACCGGCGATCTCGAGCCGCCCGGGCAGGCCCGGCTGGCGGGGCTCCTCCGCGACCTCGACGTGGACGTGCTCAAGGTGCCGCACCACGGCAGCGCACACCAGGACGACGACTGGCTCGCCTCCCTTCGTCCTGAGCTCGCCGTGGTCTCGGTCGGGGCGGACAACGACTACGGCCACCCGGCACCGGGCCTGCTGGCCACCCTGGAGGCGGCCGGGGCTGAGGTGCTGCGCACCGACGAGAGCGGGGACATCGCGATCCTGGTCGACGAGAGGGGGAGGGCGGTTTCCCTCACCCGTGACTAGCCGACCCGACCCGCTCCGAGCGGAGCCGTCCAGGCCGTCCAGGCCCTCGCAACGCTGTCGGGAGCGTGTGGGAAGGTGGGCGCATGCGGGCGGCGGACGTGCTGGGACGAGTCATCCTGGTCACCGGCAAGGAGGAGTTCCTCGGCGCACGTACCGTCGACGAGGTCAGGGCGGCGGTCCGCGCGCACGACCCCGAGGCCGAGTTCGCCGACAGCCCCGCAGCCGACCTGACGCTCGGCACCTTGGGCGAGATGTCGGCAGCGTCGCTGTTCTCCGCGATCCGCTGCGTCGTGGTGCGGGGCCTGGAGAACCTCCCCGAGGAGTCTGTCGACGGAGTCCTCGCCTACGCCGCGGAGCCGGTGGACGACGTTGCCCTGGTCCTCGTGCACGGCGGCGGGCAGAAGGGCAGCGGTCTGCTCACCAAGCTCCGCAAGCTCGCCACGGTGACCGAGCACAAGTCCGAGGAGCTCAAGCCCTCGGACTTCCCGGGCTTCGTCGCCAACGAGGTCCGTCGCTACGGCGCGACCATCGACCGCGACGCTGCCGACGTCCTGATCGAGGCGATCGGCCGGGACCTGCGGTCGCTCGCGGCGGCCGCGCACCAGCTCACCAACGACTTCCCCGGCGAGCGGATCGGCGAGGTCCAGGTTCGCCGCTACTTCGGCGGTCGGGCGGAGGCGAAGTCCTTCGCCGTGGCCGACGCGGCCTTCGGTGGGCGCGACCGTGCGGCGCTCGAGGAGCTCCGCTGGGCACTCGACGCCGGCACGGCGCCGGTGCTGATCACCTCCGCGTTCGCCGGCAGCGCCCGCGGCCTCGCTCGGCTCGTGAGCGCCCCGCGAGGGATGCGCGACGTCGACCTGGCTCGCGAGGTCGGGGTCCCGCCGTGGAAGCTGCGCTCGCTGCGCGACCAGGCCCGCGGCTGGTCCGAGCCCGGGCTCGCCCGCGCAGTGCGGGCGGTCGCCCAGGCCGACGCCGACGTCAAGGGTGCGGCCAGCGACGCGTCGTACGCCCTGGAGCGGCTGGTCCTGACGATCACCGGCCTGCGCGCCACCCGCTGACCGGCGTATCGGAAAACCACGAAGGGAGCCCCGCCGACGCGGGACTCCCTGACGTGATGGCTCCGGACCGGAGCCAGGAAGCTTCTCAGAGAGAGGCGGCCTTCTTCGCGATCGACGACTTGCGGTTCGCGGCCTGGTTCTTGTGGATGACGCCCTTCGAGGCGGCCTTGTCGAGCTTCTTGGACGCCTCGCGTGCGTACACGACGGCGTTGTCCTTGTCGCCGGCCTCGGCGGCCTCGCGGAACTTGCGGATCACCGTCTTGAGGTTGGACTTGACGGCCTTGTTGCGCTCGTGGCGCTTCTCGTTCTGCTTGTTCCGCTTGATCTGGCTCTTGATGTTCGCCACGTTGAATGCCTCTGTGTCGTGTGGATGTCTGGTCTGGTCCGGAGCGCGTCGCCGAATCCCTGGAGGGGGCCGCCGGGCAGGCGGAACCACACGGAGACGCGACCAGCAAGGCTAACAGCGGGGCGACACGCCCGCCAAAATGGGACGTCAGCGCGCCCAGCCGCGCCGCTCGGCGAGCCAGTCGTCGATCACGTCCCGCTGCCAGGCCTGCGCCTGGCGGACGTACGGCGAGGTCGGGGGCACCGGCTGCAGCGAGGAGGTCCAGAAATAGCCGAGGATCAGCGCCAGCGCGACGTCCAGGTGCTCGTCCGGGACTCCGGAGAGCAGGGGGTGGGCCGCGATGTGGGCGGCGACGTCGATCCCGTCGCCCCGCGGCCCGATCAGCAGGAGGAGGGAGTCGAACCAGGCGGCGCCGACGACCGGCCAGTTCCAGTCGCACAGGAGAGCGGTGCCGTCGGGTCGGATCAGGATGTTGTCGTCGCGGACGTCGGTGTGCACCAGCGTGTTGCCGTCGATCACCTCCGCGAACCGGCTGGCGAGCGCCTTGAGGTCGGCCGCCCGTGGGTGCCGGGTCTGGTCCCACAGGTCCGGCCAGGCCGCGAACTCGTCCGTCGCCCGCTGCAGGTCGACGCGCGGCGCGGGGGTCAGCGCCTTCGCTGCCTCGAGGACCGTGGCGGAGGCCAGCGCGAGGTCCTCGGGCGTCCAGGGGCGCCGGGGGGCCCGCGCGTCGACGTACTCGATCCCGAGGACCACCCAGTCGTCGCGGTCCTCCACCCACAGCAGACGCGGCGCCGGCGCCGCGGACGGCAGGGCCGCCAGCTTGCGCGCCTCCTCGCGGTAGGACTCGGCGAACGTCCGCTGCGCCTTGGCGGAGGCCGCCTTCACGAAGTGCTTCGAGCCGTCCTCGCAGGTCAGCACGGACGCGAAGCCGGGGGTGAAGCCTCCGCCCTGCGACTCCGCCTCCGCGACCGGTGAGCCGAGGTGGTCCTCGACCAGCGCCCGCACCTGCGGTGGCAGGTGCACCCACGCGAGGCGGCGTGCGGTCCGGCCGTGCGGGATCCGTGTCGGGAACACGGCGCCCATCATGGCCGGACCGGCGGCTCAGCGCACCGCTGGGTCCAGGGTGCGCGTGTAGATGGCGGCACCGGCCACGTCGCGGAGGGTGACGGTGAGCTGAGCGGTCCGGCTGTCGATCTCGACCTCCCCGAAGTACTGATGACCCAGCGCCGGGGAGGTGTTGGCCACTGGAGGCGCCGCCACGAAGTCCGCCACCGCCCCGAAGGTGCCGTCCAGCCGGTTGGGTCCGAAGGCACCTGCGTTGAGCGGCCCGGAGACGAACTCCCAGAACGGGTCGAACTCCTGGTACGCCGCGCGATCGGGGGAGTAGTGGTGCGCCGCCGTGTGGTGGACGTCCGCGGTGAGCCAGACGTGGTTGCGGATCCCCATCCGGGACAGCCCGGTCAGCACCCGGGCGATGTCCGCCTCGCGGCCGAGCGGCGCCCCGCCGTCGCCCTGAGCGATGCCCTCCTGCGCCGCGGCCCCGTCGGGGACGATCAGGCCGATCGGCAGGTCCGCCGCGATCACCTTCCACGTCGCCCTCGACCGGTCGAGCTCGCGCAGCAGCCACTCGGTCTGCCGGTCGCCGAGCACGCCGCCGTCGCGTGCGGCGGCACCGGACTCGTTGTTGGCCGTGTTCGGGTCCTTGTGGGTGCGCATGTCGAGCACGAAGAGGTCGAGGTGCGGGCCGTAGCGGAGCACCCGGTAGACGCGGCCCTCCGGGTCCGGCGAGATCGGCGCCACCGGGACGTACTCGTGATAGGCCTGCCGGGCCCGCGCGGCGAGCACGTCGACCCGCTTCTCGCTGTAGCGCGCGTCGGCGAGGATCTCGCCGGGATACCAGTTATTGGTGACCTCGTGGTCGTCCCACTGGCCGACCTGGGAGGTCTCCGCCAGGAAGGCGCGCCAGTTGTCGGCCATCAGGTTGTAGCGGTACTGCCCGCGGAACTCGTCGAGGGTCTCGGCGACCTTCGTCTTCTCCGGAATCACCAGGTTGCGCCACGTCGACCCGTCGGGGAGCGCCACCGTCTCCTGGACCGGCCCGTCGGCGTACACGGTGTCGCCGCTGCAGAGGAAGAAGTCGGCGTTGCGGGCCCGCATGGCGTCGGCGATCCGGAAGCCGCCGTACTCCGGGTTGACGCCCCAGCCCTGGCCGGCGATGTCGCCGGACCAGAGGAAGCGGATGTCGTCGCGGCCGGTGGGCGCGGTGCGCAACCGACCGACGACGGCCTCGCTCGTCGCCTTGTGGTCGTGGAGGTCGACCACCCGGATCCGGTAGTGGAGGTCGGTGCCCGCGGGCAGGTCGTGCAGCTGGATGGTCCCGGTCAGGTCACTGGCCGGCGTCACCACCGGGCCTCGCACCCTGCGGACCTTCCGGAAGGACGGGTCGCGGCTGATCTCGGCGACCAGCCGCGACGGGCGGTCCGCCTTGGCCCACAGCACGGCCGAACCGGCGCGGACGTCGCCGGACTGCACGCCCAGGGGGAGCGCAGGGCGGTCCCGGCGGACGAGGAGGGGCGAGGCGGCGCTGCGCGCCGGGACGGAGAGGCCCGCCGTGCCGGCGACGACGGCGCTTCCGGCGAGTCCGAGGAGGACGCCGCGACGGTCGAGGTGAGGGGTGGGGGAGGTGTCCGGGTGCATGCCCGCAGGCTGTCGTCGTACGACGAACGCAGGACCGTCGGGAAGGGGAGCCGGGGGTAAACCGGTGGCGAACGGTTGACCTCGACCGGTCCGGTGCGAGGGCCGCTGCCCGAGGTGTAGCCGTCCACGTCCTGGGTAGCCTCGCGTCCGTGAACGACCAGCAGTCAACGCGACAGTCGCCCGCTCCACCCGTCGTCTACCTTCCCGTGCAGACCGACGCCGACGGGCAGGTCACGGACGTCAAGATGCTCAAGCTCGGCGACGGCCGGGTCGCCCTGCTGGCCTACACCGCCCTCGACCGCCTCATCGACGCGTGGGGCGACCACCAGTCGTGGCTGCTCTTCGAGACGCGCAAGGTGGACGACATCAGGCAGGTCAAGCACTTCGACGTCAAGCTGCTCGACGTCGACGTGCCCGCGGAGCTCCGCCCCGGTCCGCCGCAGGACGTCAAGGCATGACCCTGCGACTCGACGCCGGCGCCGCAGAGATCATCGCCGGCGGTCACGACGACGCTGCCGCGAAGATCGACGAGGCGGCACCCAGCGCGCCCAAGAAGGTGGACGCCGGCTACGGCGGGGTCCACGTCGCCGAGATCCTGGCCGCGGTGAGCGAGACCGCGGGCGAGATCGCCGCCATCAACACCGGCATCGCGCTGCTCGTCCGCGACTGTGCCGACGACTACGGCCGCACCGAACAGGCGATCGCCGCGGAGTTCGACCGGATGGGCCGGCTCGGATGAGCCTGGACACCAAGGTCGAGGGCTCGCCGGCGGAGGTCACGGCCGCCGCCACCTGGCTGCGGGGCACCCTCGCGGACCGGGTGGGGAAAGCCGGCGACGAGCAGCAGGACGCCCGCAACTACGCCCAGGGCACCTGGGAAGGCGAGACCTACTCGTCCTACCGGAACGTCTCCGGCGACATCATGCGCGCCAACGACAAGCACGAGGAGCGGGTCAAGCGGGCCGCGACGGCGCTCGACGACTACGCGGCCAAGCTCAAGCGCCTCGAAGACGACATGAGGTCGATCCGGACCCGGGCGTCCGAGGGTGGGCTGACCGTCACCGTCACCGGCACCGTGATCTCGGAGCCACCGGCCGCGCCGGCGACGCCCTTCGAGGCCGGATCGCCGGAGGAGACCGAGTACAACAAGGCGGTCGACCGGATCGAGCTGTGGAACAGCCTCGTCAAGAACGCTGCCGCGGACTACCAGACGTTCGTGGACTGGGTCGACTCGACCATGCCGGCCGACGTCGCCGACGCCCGCAAGAAGGACGCCTCCGACACCGTGTTCGAGGCGATCTCGGCACTGTTCCCGAACTTCGCCAGCGGAGCGGGAGCGGGCCTCGCCGGGTGGGGGCTGCTCAACAAGTCCAAGGACTACAGGGCAGACGCGGCGGAGTACCGCCGCAAGACCCGTGTCTCGGGCAACCCGGCCGTCCGGAACCGCCTCAACACGCCGCAGGGCCAGTCCCAGCTCGACGATCTGCTCAAGAAGGCGGATCTCTTCGGGAAGGGCGCGAGGGTCCTCGGTGGCCCGGCCGGCATCCTGATCGACCTCGGTTTCGGCGTCTACGAGGGCACGCAGACGGGCGACTGGGAACGGGTCGCGGTGACCACCGGCACCAGCATCGCCGTCGGGGTCGGGGTCGGCCTGCTGGTGACAGCGGGCGTCGTCACGGCCCCGGCGTGGGCGGTCGTCCTGGCAGGCGGCGCCCTGGCGGCCGGCGGATCCTGGTTGGCGGGCACGATCTATGACAACTGGGACGACATCACCGACTGGACCTCCGACACGTGGGACGACGCGACGGACGCCATCGGCGACGCGTGGGACTCGGTGACCCCGTGGTGAGCCGGCGGCGCCTGATCCCCCTATGGTGGACCGCGACGGTGCTCACACTCCTTGTCCTCGGGACGCTCGTCGGCCTGGTGATGGCCCTCGTCGCCGACGGTGCCTTGGCGTGGTCCGGTGCGGCCGTGCTCGTCGCGTTCGCCTCCTTGCTGGTCGCGGCGATCCCCGCGCTCGTTCGACCGCGACGACGACGGGAGCCGGAGGTGGCCGCCGACGGCACCCGGGTCTTCCGTGCCCCGGTGCCCGTCGTGGCGGGACTGCTCGTCGCCTGGTCGATGCTCTTGGGCGTGGCGGCGCTGTGGGCCTACCTCGCGGTGACGGACTTCGACGCCCTCGAGTCGCCGGGCTTCGCCCTCGTGACGATCGTCGGCGCACTCGCCTCGCTGCCCGACCTGGTCCGCCTGGTCACCGGCCGGCTGCACCGATGGACCCTCGAGCTGGGCCCGTCCTCGGTGTCCTACCGCGGCTACCGGACCGACGTCACGGTGCCCTGCCGCGACCTGCGCGGCGCCGCCATCCAGCGACGCAACCCCGCCGGGGTGAGGATCGACCTGCGCGCGGCGGCCGAGGACATCGTCGTGCCGATCACCGCCTTCGACGTCCCGGCCGAGCAGCTGGTCGAGGAGGTCCATCGCGCGCGCAAGGCGGCCTCGGGCCGCTGACCCGAGGCCGGTTCGAGCGCCCCCGGTCAGCAGGATTCACGTGAGGCGTCCCGCCTTTGGAAGAATGGCCGGACCATGCCCGCCACCCCTGCCCCGCAGCCCGGTCGTACCGACCCCGCGATCATCCGCAACTTCTGCATCATCGCGCACATCGACCACGGCAAGTCCACGCTCGCCGACCGGATGCTGCAGCTCACGGGCGTCGTCGGAGAGCGTGAGGCCAAGGCGCAGTACCTCGACCGGATGGACATCGAGCGAGAGCGCGGCATCACGATCAAGTCGCAGGCCGTTCGGATGCCGTGGACGGTCACTCCCGAGAACGCGGCGGGCGCCGAGCCGGGCACCTACATCCTCAACATGATCGACACCCCTGGCCACGTCGACTTCACCTACGAGGTGTCCCGGTCGCTGGAGGCCTGCGAGGCGGCGATCCTGCTGGTGGACGCGGCCCAGGGCATCGAGGCGCAGACGCTCGCCAACCTCTACCTGGCGATGGGTGCCGACCTGCACATCATCCCGGTGCTCAACAAGATCGACCTGCCGTCGGCCAACATCGAGAAGTACGCCGCCGAGCTGGCCAACCTTGTCGGCTGCGAGCCCGAGGAGGTGCTCCTCACCTCCGCCAAGACCGGAGTGGGCGTCGAGGCGCTGCTCAACGAGATCGTGAAGCAGGTCCCGGCTCCGGTTGGTGACGCCGACGCGCCGGCGCGCGCTCTGATCTTCGACTCGGTCTACGACACCTACCGCGGAGTGGTCACCTACGTCCGGGTGGTCGACGGCTCGCTGAAGCACCGCGACCGGATCAAGATGATGTCGACCGGCGCCGTGCACGAGATGCTCGAGGTCGGTGTGATCAGCCCGGAGCCGATGAAGGCGCTCGAGCTCGGGGTCGGCGAGACCGGGTACCTCATCACCGGCGTGAAGGACGTCCGCCAGTCCCGGGTCGGTGACACGGTCACCAGCCAGCACCACGGCGCGACCGAGCCGCTCGGCGGGTACGCCCATCCCAACCCGATGGTGTACGCCGGGCTCTACCCGATCGACGGCGACCAGTACCCCGAGCTCCGCGACGCGCTGGAGAAGCTCCAGCTCAACGACGCCTCGCTGACCTACGAGCCCGAGACGTCCGGTGCGCTCGGGTTCGGCTTCCGCTGCGGCTTCCTCGGCCTCCTGCACATGGAGATCACGCGTGAGCGGCTCGAGCGCGAGTTCAACCTCGACCTGATCTCCACCGCCCCCAACGTGGTCTACGAGGTGATCATGGAGGACGGCTCGGAGCTCACGGTGACCAACCCGAGTGAGTACCCCGACGGTAAGATCCGCGAGGTCCGCGAGCCGATCGTGTCCGCGACGATCCTCGCGCCCTCCGACTACATCGGCACGATCATGGAGCTGTGCCAGCAGAAACGAGGGACGCTGCTCGGCATGGACTACCTGTCCGAGGACCGCGTGGAGATGCGCTACACACTCCCGATGGGCGAGATCGCCTTCGACTTCTTCGACCAGCTGAAGTCGAAGACCAAGGGCTACGCCTCGCTCAACTACGAGCGGTCCGGCGAGCAGGCCGGCGACCTGGTCAAGGTCGACATCCTGCTCCAGGGCGAGCCGGTGGACGCGTTCTCCGCGATCGTCCATCGTGAGGCCGCCTACTCGTACGGCGTGATGATGGCCTCGAAGCTCAAGGAGCTGATCCCGCGCCAGCAGTTCGAGGTGCCGATCCAGGCCGCCATCGGCGCCCGCGTGATCGCCCGCGAGAACATCCGTGCCATCCGCAAGGACGTGCTTGCCAAGTGCTACGGCGGTGACATCACCCGCAAGCGGAAGCTGCTCGAGAAGCAGAAGGAAGGCAAGAAGCGGATGAAGATGGTGGGCCGGGTCGAGGTGCCGCAGGAGGCCTTCGTCGCCGCGCTCTCCAGCACCGGCCCGCCGGGCGACAAGCCGAAGAAGTAGCACCGTTCGCGTCCCGGCCGAGCTCGACCGTCAGCGCCACCTCGGCCCGGAGTGGGCCCGGTGGCTCGATCGGCTCCCGGCGATCCTCGACGAGCTGCTCGAGGCCTGGGAGCTCACGGTCGAGGACGAGGCTTGGCACGGCTTCTGCTCGCTCGTCCTGCCCGTCGTCACTGCGCGCGAGGACCGGGCGGTGCTGAAGATCGGGCTCCCGGACGACGAGTCCGAGCACGAGCACCTCGTCCTGCAGCGCTGGCGCGGCAGGGGAGCGGTGCGGCTGCTGCGCAGCGACCCGTCCCGGCGTGCCGTGCTGCTCGAGCGGCTCGACCGTCACGACCTCTCCGATCACTGGGACGTCGAGGCCTGTGAGATCGTGGCCGGCCTCTACCGCATCCTGCACGTGCCGGTGATGCCGCAGCTCCGCACGCAGGCGTCGTACGTCGCCCGGTGGGCCGCCGCGCTGGCCGCGGACGCGAAGACCGTGCCGGTGCCACGTCGGATGGTCGACCAGGCGCTCGCGCTGGCGCGCGACCTGTGCGCCGAGCCGGCCACGGCGGTGATCCACGGTGACCTCCACTACGGCAACGTCCTCCTGGGGGAGCGCGGCGGGGAGGAGCGGTGGCTGGCCATCGACCCCAAGCCGACGAACGGCGACCCGCACTACGAGCTCCTGCCGATGCTCGGCAACCGGTTCGAGGACTACACCGGGCCGGGCACGACCGGGTCGGCGCGCGACGGGATCCGTCGGCGGTTCCACACCCTCCTCGATGCCGCGGACCTCGACGAGGGACGAGCGCGGGGCTGGGTGATCGTGCGCAGCATCCTCCGCGCTCACTGGGTGCACGGGGCCGCGGTCGGCGCGGGGCGCGAGCCGACCGCCCGGGAGCAGGACCACATCACCCGGTGCATCATGATCGCCAAGGCGGTCCAGGACTGAACTGCGACGCTCCTCCGAAGGTCGCTCATGTCAGGGGTCCTGCTACCGCGCACCCCTGAAGTGATCTAGGTTACTGCTCAGTCAGTAGTCGGTCTCGGGACGAGCATGCAGGAGCGTCATGCCCATCAATCACGACACGAGTTTCCTCGACCACATGCCGCAGAACTGCGCTGTGCAGTTCCTCGACAGGGTCGAGTCCAGTCCGGACCGTGAGGCCTTCCGGTTCCCCCGGGGGGAGGCCTGGGAGTCGGTCACCTGGCGACAGGCCGGAGACCGGGTGCGGCGTCTGGCAGCGGGCCTGATGGCCCTCGGTCTCGAGTCCGAGCAGCGGGTCGGCATCGCCGCGTCCACGCGCTACGAGTGGATCCTCGCCGATCTCGCGATCATGTGCGCAGGTGGCGCGACCACGACCGTCTACCCGACCACCGGGGGCGACGACACCGCGTACATCCTGGGCGACTCCGAGAGCCGCTTCGTCTTCGCCGAGGACGAGTCCCAGCTCGCCAAGCTGCGCGACCACCGCGAGGAGCTCCACGGGATCGCCAAGGTGATCACGTTCGACGACACGCTGGCGGACGGGGAGTGGGTGATCTCCCTCGAGCAGCTGGCCGAGCTGGGCGACGGCTACCTCACCGAGCACCCGGACGCCATCGAGCAGGTCACCAAGGACATCCAGCCCGACCAGCTCGCGACACTGATCTACACCTCCGGGACCACCGGCAAGCCGAAGGGCGTGCGCCTGCTCCACCGCGCCTGGGTGTTCGAGGGCGAGGCGATCAAGGCGCAGGACATCCTCCACGAGGACGATCTCCAGTTCCTCTGGCTGCCGATGGCCCACTCGTTCGGCAAGGTGCTGCTCTCCACCCAGCTCGCCTGCGGCTTCGCGACCGCCATCGACGGACGCGTCGACAAGATCGTCGAGAACCTCGGCATCGTGAAGCCCACGTTCATGGGCGCCGCGCCGCGCATCTTCGAGAAGGCGCACGCCCGGATCGTCACCATGCAGGCCTCGGAGGGTGGCGCGAAGGAGAAGATCTTCAAGAAGGCGTTCGAGGTCGGCGTCAAGGTCGACCGGCTGCAGCGTGAGGGCAGGTCGGTTCCGCTGCTGCTCAAGCTCCAGCACGGCCTCTTCGACAAGCTGGTCTTCAGCAAGGTGCGGGAGCGCTTCGGTGGCCGGGTGAAGTTCTTCATCTCGGGGTCGGCCGCGCTGAACGCCGAGATCGCGGAGTGGTTCCACGCCGCCGGCATCCTCATCCTGGAGGGCTACGGCATGACCGAGAACGCCGCCGGCGCCACGGTCGGGCACCCGCAGGACTACAAGATCGGCACCGTCGGCCACGCGTTCCCAGGCACCGAGGTGCGGATCGGCGAGAACGACGAGGTCCAGCTCAAGGGCCCGCATGTCATGGCGGGCTACCACAACCTTCCCGACGCGACCGCCGAGGCGTTCACCGAGGACGGCTGGCTGCGGACCGGTGACAAGGGTGCGATCGACGAGGACGGCTTCCTCCACATCACCGGTCGCATCAAGGAGCTCTTCAAGACCTCGGGCGGCAAGTACATCGCCCCGCCCGCCGTCGAGGCGAAGTTCAAGGCGATCTGCCCCTACGTCAGCCAGTTCATGGTCTTCGGCGCCGAGCGCAACTTCGTCTCCGCACTGATCACCCTCGATCCCGACGCTCTCGCCGCCTGGGCGGCGGAGAACGGGATGGAGGGGGCGTCGTACACCGAGCTGGTCCGTTCGGAGAAGGTCAAGGCGATGGTCGGCGAGTACGTCGACGAGCTCAACCAGCAGCTCAACCGCTGGGAGACCGTGAAGAAGTGGGAGCTGCTCGACCACGACCTCACCATCGAGTCCGGCGAGCTCACGCCGTCGCTGAAGGTGAAGCGCAACGTCGTGGAGGCCAACAACAAGGACCTGATCGACGGCTTCTACTCCTAGGGAGCCTGGCCGAGTCTTGGGCAGTCACAGGACGCTCACAGGGGACGCACAGATCGCCCGGGTTGGCTGGCGACATGAGCGAAACTGAAGAGCACGACCTCGGCCTCTCCCACGACCTGCCGCGCTTGATGGCACGGCGCGGGCTGCTCGGACTCGGTGTCGGCCTGGGCGTCGCGGCCGTCGCCGGCTGCAGCGCCCAGGACGCTGCGACGACAGACAGCTCCAGCGCCACGTCGACCCAGCCCGCGGGCGCACCCCCGTCCGACGGAGGGATGGGCGCACCCCCGCCTGACGGCGGGATGGGCGGCGAGTCCGGCGTCGAGGTCGCCGACGGGGAGATCCCCGAGGAGACCGCCGGTCCCTATCCGGGCGACGGCAGCAACGGGCCGAACGTGCTGTCGGAGTCGGGGGTGGTCCGCAGCGACATCACCACGAGCTTCGGCTCGGCGTCCGGAGTCGCCGAGGGCGTGCCCCTGACCGTGACGCTGACGGTGCTCGACCTCAACGGTGAGAACGTGCAGCCGATGGCAGGCGCCGCGGTGTACCTCTGGCACTGCGACCGGGAGGGCCGCTACTCGCTCTACGACGACGGCGTGACCGAGGAGAACTACCTGCGCGGTGTCCAGGAGACCGACGCCGACGGGCGGCTGACCTTCACCACGATCTTCCCGGGCTGCTACACCGGCCGCTGGCCGCACATGCACTTCGAGGTCTACGAGACCCTGGCCAAGGCGACCAGCGCCGAGAACAAGCTGCGGACCTCGCAGCTGGCACTGCCTCAGGACGTCTGTGACGAGGTCTACGGCAGCGCCGAGGGCTACGACGCCAGTGTCGGGAACCTGTCGCAGCTGTCGATCGACAGCGACAACGTCTTCAGCGACGGCTATTCGCTGCAGATGGCGAAGGTGACCGGATCGGTCGAGGACGGGTTCACCGCGACGCTCAACGTGCCGATCTGAGCAGGGCTCTGAGAGACTGGGCGGGTGCCGTCCGCGCTGCCCGAGGGCGATCCCGTCCCCACCGACGGCTCCTTGCCGGAGTCGGCGCTTGCGCAGCTCGGACGTCGCCGCCTGGGCTTCTACGTGCACGTGCCGTTCTGCCGGGTGCGCTGTGGCTACTGCGACTTCAACACCTACACCGCCGAGGAGCTGGGACCCGGAGTCTCACGGTCGTCCTACGCCGACCAGGTCGTCGCCGAGGTACGACGCTCGCGGCTCGTGCTGGGCACCGCGGACCTCCCGGTGGCGACGGTCTTCCTCGGCGGCGGGACGCCGACCCTGCTCGACCCGGCCGACCTCGGCCGGATGGTCACCGCGATCGACCAGGAGTTCGGGCTGGCCCCGGACGTCGAGGTGACGACGGAGGCCAACCCCGACTCGGTGGACCGCGACCGGCTCGAGCGGCTGAGGGAGGCGGGCTTCAACCGGATCTCCTTCGGCATGCAGTCGGCCGTGCCGCACGTGTTGGCCGTGCTCGACCGCACGCATGACCCGGAGCGTGTCCCCACGGTGGTGGAGGCCGCGCGACAGGCCGGCTTCGACCAGGTCAGCCTCGACCTGATCTACGGCACGCCGGGGGAGAGCGGCGAGGACTGGGCGGCGACCCTGGACGCCGCGCTCGCCTGCGAGCCCGACCACGTCTCGGCCTACTCCCTGATCGTGGAGGAGGGGACGGCGCTCGCCCGGCGGGTGCGCCGAGGTGAGCTGCCGATGCCGGACGACGATGACCTGGCCGACAAGTACGTCCAGGCCGACGAGCAGCTCAGCGCGGTCGGCCTGGACTGGTACGAGGTGTCGAACTGGGCGCGCGACGACGCGGCTCGCTGCCGCCACAACCTGGGCTACTGGACCGGGGCGGACTGGTGGGGCGTCGGGCCCGGTGCCCACTCCCACGTCGGGGGAGTGCGCTGGTGGAACGTCAAGCACCCCGTCGCCTACGCGGCACGCCTCGCCGAGAACCTCAGCCCCGCCCAGGCGCGGGAGGTGCTCGACGACGAGACCCGGCGGCTCGAGCGGGTGCTGCTCGAGGTCCGGCTCCGTGACGGGCTCGATGTCGACGTACTCCCGGTGCCGGAGGTGCTCCCCTCCCTTGCCGCCGCCGGCCTGGTCGAGGACCGGGCCGACCGGGTCGTGCTGACCCGTCGTGGCCGGCTGCTCGCCGACGGCGTGGTGCGATCCCTGCTCGGGTGACGGCGACGTGCCCTACGCTCGCCGGCATGGGTGAGACGTACCCGCCGCCGCAGGAGCCGGACCCGGCGACGCCGTACCAGCCGTACCAGCCGCCGCAGCGCGTGCCGCAGACGGAGGACCGCCTGCCCGGTTGGTCCGGGGCCTACGCGGTGCCGGGTCCGTACCCGATCGGCTACGGCACCGACCCGGTGACCGGTCGGCCGCTCTCGGACAAGACCAAGGTCGCCGCGGGCCTGCTGAACCTGCTCCTGCCGTTCGTCGGCATCTGTGGTGTCGGGCGTCTCTACCAGGGACGGGTCGCGATCGGGCTGACCCAGCTGCTCGGTGCCGTGGTGAGCGCGCTGCTCGTGTGCGTGCTGATCGGGTTCTTCACCTACCCGATCTTCTGGGTCTGGTCGGTGCTGGACGGGATCGTGATCCTCGCCGGTCGCCCCACCGACGCGCAGGGCCGCCTGCTGCGCTGACGGTCGTCGGTGCTCGACCGGGACGGTCAGGCGGTCACGAAGTCGATCAGCTCCTCGACCCGGCCGAGGAGGTCGGGCTCGAGGTCGGCGTACGAGCCGACCTTCGACAGGATGTGCTTCCAGGCGCGGGCGATGTCGGCCTGGTCGCGGTGCGGCCAGCCGAGCTGCTGGCAGATGCCCTTCTTCCACTCGACGTTGCGCGGGACGGAGGGCCAGGCGCGCAGCCCGAGCCGCTCGGGCTTCACGGCCTGCCAGACGTCCACGAACGGGTGACCGACGATCCGGACGTGCGGGCCGTTGGGGCCGCGGGCGATGGCATCGGCGATCCGGGACTCCTTGGAGCCCCGGACGAGATGGTCGACGAGCACGCCGACCCTTCGCTCGGGTCCGGGCCGGAAGGAGACCAGGTGGTCGGCGAGGTCGTCGACACCACCGAGGTACTCCACGACCACGCCCTCGATCCGCAGGTCGTCGCCCCAGACCTTCTCGACGAGCTCGGCGTCATGTCGTCCCTCCACGAAGATGCGGCTCGCCCGGGCCACCCGCGCCTTCGCGTCGTGGACGGCGATCGAGCCGCTCGCGGTGCGTGTCGGCGCCGCGGGACCGGCCTTGCGGACCGGCGCGGTCAGGATGACCGGCCTGCCCTCGAGCAGGAAGCCCGGACCCAGGGGGAAGGTACGACGCCTGCCGCGCCGGTCCTCGAGGGTCAGGGTGTGCAGGTCCCGGTCGACGGCGACGATCTCCCCGCACCAGTCCGCGGTCACCTCCTCGACGACCTGGCCGATGTCCGCGGGCGCCTCCACGGCGCGTCCACGCTTCGGCACGTTCCAGTCACCGGCCAGCACGTCGGTCCCGTAGCGATCCACGACGGACAACCGTAGGTCGTCGCCAGGGCTCGGCCACGGTGCCGCGCCGGGACCTCCAGGGTCAGCTCTTCTGCGCCCCGGGGGACTCCTCGGGCGGCGGCGGGTCGGCGGTCTCGCCGTCGGTCCCGACCCCTTCCGCCGGAGCGTAGGCCGTCTCGTCCTCGGGCTTGCCCTCCTCCTCGAGGAGCCCCTCGGCCGTCTCGCCCGGGGGCAGGCCCTCGGCGAGCGGGTTGTCCTCGCTCGGGACCAGGTCCTCGGGCAGTGCCTCGTCCGGGACTCCGACCTGTCCGGCCTGCTTGCTCTCGTCGTTGTGGCTCATGGGGAGGCGGTACCCGCCTCAGACCAGCGGCAGTCGCCTCGCGCCGCGGGGCAGCTGCGCGTAACCGATGCGGACGGCGTCCTCGAGCGACTCGGTCGGATAGGGCCACTCCGCGCTGGCGAGCGCCTCGGCCAGCGGCACGCCGCGCGAGGCGAGGTCGCGGATCGTCTCGCCGACGGCCCGGATCCCGTCGCACTGTTCCTCCACGAACCCCCGGTCCACGACGGCGCCGTGACCCGGCACGACCACCGAGGCGGGGGTCAGCAGGCCCAGCACGAGGTCGAGGGTCTGCGCCCACTCCAGCGGAAAGCTGTCGGCGCCGAACGCCGGGGGAGCCGACTCCTCGACCAGGTCGCCGGCGAGCAGCACGTCGGCATCGGGCACCCGAACCACCAGGTCGCCGGCAGTGTGCCCGCGGCCCGGGTGCACCAGCTCGACCTGGCGGTCGCCGATGTCGATCACCGCGGCGCTGGAGAACGTCCGGTTCGCGGGCAGGATCGCCGTCGCGAGCACCTCGGCCGCGCGAGGGTCCGTTGAGGCTCGATACTGCTCCATGATCCGCTCGCCCGCGGTGACCGTGCGTGCGGCGGCCTCGTCGGTGGCGTGGATCGGCAGGTCGTCGTACTCCTCGGCGAAGGTGGCGTTGCCGAAGGTGTGGTCGAAGTGCTCGTGGGTGTTGACGACCGCGACGACCTCGCCGGCGCCGAGCGCGCGGACGTCTGCGACGACCTCCCGGGCGGCCGCGGCCGAGGCGTGGGTGTCCACGACGACCAGGCCCCGCTGGCCGCCGACGACGGTCACGTTGACGTCGAACCAGGGGTAGCGGGAGACCCAGACCCGGTCGGCGACCTCGGTGAACGGCACCTGCTCAGGCTAGGGGCTCGGCCCAGCGAGTCCAACCGGCCCCGGCTGGACCCGGCTGGACCCGGCTAGCCCAGAACTAGCCCCGAACTAGCCCCGAACTAGCACAGACCGGCATGCAGCTCGGTGCGCAGCAGCTCCCCGAGCTCCTCGGCGCTCCGCGCGGAGCGGGCGAACGTCAGCTCCGAGCGGTGCCCACCGGAGGCGTCCACCCACTGCAGCTCGACGCCGTCGGCGCGGAGGTCGGCAAGGTGCACTCCGGCGATCTCGGCCACGCGGGTACCGGTCGTCGTGGAGACCGCGCGACGCAGCTCGTCCTGGTGGCAGCTGTTGGCGTGCTCGGCCGAGCGCTGCAGGAAGCCGCGGTTGAGGTCGTGCTCGCGGGAGACGAAGTCGGCGAGCGGGACCCGGAAGCTGGCGCCATCCGGGGCGCTGGCCCGCGACAGCAGGACGTAGCCCAGGTGGAGCGAGACCCGCATCCGGACCTCGCCGCAGCACGGGCAGTCCTCGAGACCGGTCGCCTCGAGCCGGCCGTACAGGGTGAGTGATGCCTCCCGGTCGGGGGAGCCGGCGCTGCCGAGCCCGCTGCCGACGGTGAGTACGGCGCCGCGGCGGTCGGTGGCGGCCTGGCCCAGGGCCGAGCCGGCGGGACAGGAGAAGACCGGACGGCCACTGTGGTCCTGCAGGTCGAGGTCGGGCTCGTCGAGACCGGCGACCACGTCGTCGACCCCGTCGACGACCAGCTGCACCTCCTGGGGACAGGCGAGGATGCTCCGCGCCGCAGCCGCGAGGCGGCTCACGTCGACTCGTCCGGTGTCGATGCCGGGACCGGGGGTCACGTCCGACTCCTTCCGCCGTGGTGCTTGATAAGGTGAGCCTAACCTACACCGTAGGCGTCGGGGATGGCTCGCCGGCTGGATCGGCGATCGCCGGTCACCGCTTTGGTGCCGCCGAGCGCTACGATTGGCACTCGTCGAAGTGGAGTGCCAAGCAAGGGGGTGGGCATGCAGGAGGACCGCAGGCTCGCTGTCCTGCGAGCGATCGTCGAGGACTACGTCGCCACCGAGGAGCCCGTCGGCTCCAAGGCGCTCGTTGAGCGGCACCACCTCAACGTCTCGCCGGCAACGATCCGCAACGACATGGCCGCGCTGGAGGACGAGGGCTACCTCGCCCAGCCCCACACCAGTGCCGGACGGGTGCCGACCGACAAGGGCTACCGGCTGTTCGTCGACCGCCTCTCCACCGTGAAGCCCATGACGGCCGCCGAGCGTCGGGCGATCGCGAGCTTCCTCGACGGCGCGGTCGACCTCGACGACGTCGTGCACCGGTCGGTCCGGTTGCTCGCACAGCTGACGCGCCAGGTCGCGGTCGTGCAGTACCCCACGCTCTCGCGCTCCACCGTGCGCCACATCGAGGTCGTGGCGCTCACGCCGACTCGCCTGCTGCTCGTGCTGATCCTCAGCAGCGGTCGCGTGGAGCAACGCCTGGTGGATCTCGAGGCGGGGCTCGGCGAGGACGAGCTGGCCGCCTTGCGCACCCGGCTCAACCTCGCAGCCACCGGTGAGGTGATCGCCGAGGCGACCGCCGCGCTCGACGCCCTGGCCCGGCACACGCCCGGCAGCCCGGAGCCCACGAGGTCGACGGTCGCCGTGGTGGAGGCGCTCATCGAGGCGATGAGCGACCACCGCTCCGACGAGCGGATCGCGGTCGGGGGCACCGCGAACCTCGCCCGGTTCGGCGACAGCTTCGACACCTCGGTGAAGCCGCTGCTCGAGGCGCTGGAGGAGCAGGTCGTGCTGCTCAAGCTGCTCGGCGAGGCCACCGGCGGGGGCACAGTGACGGTGCGGATCGGCGCCGAGGGTCCCTACGAGCAGCTGGCGTCGACCAGTGTCGTCGCGACGGGCTACGGCCCCGACGACGCGCTTGCCTCGCTCGGCATCGTGGGCCCGACCCGGATGGACTACCCCGGAACGATGGCGGCGGTGCGCGCGGTGGCACGCTACGTGTCGCGCATCCTCGACGAGAGCTGAAAGCGAATAGCCACGTGAGCCAGGACCTCTACGAGCTGCTGGGTGTCGACCGCAATGCGGACGCGGACACCATCAAGAAGGCCTACCGCCGCCTCGCCCGGCAGCTCCATCCCGACGTCAACCCCGACGCCGAGAGCCAGGAGAAGTTCAAGCAGGTGTCGGCCGCCTACGAGGTGCTGTCCGACCCGCAGAAGCGTTCAGCCTACGATCGCGGCGCCGACCCGTTCGGCGGCGGCTTCGGCGGCCAGGGCGCCGGCTTCTCGTTCACCGACATCATGGACGCCTTCTTCGGCGGCACTCCCGGCGCCGCCGGCGGGCGTGGACCGCGCCCCCGGGTGCGGCGGGGCCAAGACGCCCTGATTCGGCTGGAGGTCGACCTGGCCGAGGCCGCCTTCGGCGTCTCTCGCGAGCTCAAGGTGGACACCGCGGTCCGATGCTCGACCTGTGGCGGCGACGGCGCTGCGCCCGGCAGCCACCCGGTGCCCTGCGAGACCTGCCGGGGCGCGGGCGAGGTCGCCCACGTCCAACGCTCCTTCCTCGGCGAGATCCGCACCCTGCGCCCGTGCGCCGCCTGTCGCGGGTACGGCTCGATCATCCCCGACCCCTGCCGCGAGTGCGCGGGCGACGGCCGGGTCCGCTCGCGTCGCAGCCTGACCGTGAAGATCCCTGCCGGCGTCGACACCGGCACCCGGGTCCAGCTCGCCGAACAGGGCGAGGTCGGTCCCGGCGGCGGCCCGGCCGGCGACCTCTACGTCGAGATCCACGTCGCGCCGCACCCGGTCTTCATCCGCAACGGCAACGACCTGCATTGCACGGTCTCGGTGCCGATGACCGCCGCGGCGCTCGGCACCACGATCACGATGCCCACCCTCGAGGCCGACCTCGAGCAGGGCGCGGGCTCCGGGGTGGAGACGGACTTCGAGCTCCCCATCCCGCCCGGCACGCAGTCCGGCCACGAGATCACGCTGCGCGGTCGAGGCGTTCCAGGCCTGCGCGGCGGCCGCGGTGACCTGATCGTCACGGTCGCGGTGGAGACCCCCGCCCGTCTCGACGCCCGCCAGGAGCAGCTGCTCCGTGAGCTCGCGCAGATCCGTGGCGAGGAGCAGCCCGCCGGGGCGATGCGGCCCGCGCACAAGTCGGTCTTCGGTCGGCTCCGCGACGCGTTCACCGCGCACTGACCCGCGGGCCCAGGCCGAGCCGGTGACCCTGCCCCAGCACCTCGTCCCGTCCCTGGACGGCGTCGCCCCCGGCGATGCCGTGACCGTCGAGGGGGACGAGGCGCACCACGCCGTCGTCGTACGACGCCTGCGGCTGGGCGAGGCCGTGCAGCTCGCCGACGGCGCGGGCCGCGTGGTGACCGGCGCGGTGAGCGCGACCGGGAAGCGGGCGTTCACGGTGGTCGCCGCCGAGGTCGTCGACCATCCCGAGCCGCAGCCCCGGCTCGTCGTCGTGCAGGCACTGCCCAAGGGCGACCGCGGCGAGCTGGCCGTCGAGGTGCTCACCGAGATCGGTGTCGCCCGAATCGTCCCGTGGGCGGCGGCGCGCAGCGTCGCCGTGTGGAAGGGAGAGCGCGCCGCGAAGTCGCATGCGAAGTGGCAGGCCACGGCTCGCGAAGCCGCGAAGCAGTCACGCCGGGCGTGGCACCCCGAGGTCACTCCGCTGGCGTCGACCGCCGACCTGGCCGCCCTGGTCGCCGGCGTCGACCTCGCCGTCGTACTCCACGAGGACGCCACCGAGCCCCTGCCGGCGATCGCGGTGCCGCAGGACGGCGAGATCCTGGTCGTGGTCGGCCCGGAGGGCGGGCTCACCGACGAGGAGGTGGCGCACCTGGTCACCGCCGGCGCCGTCGCGGTACGGCTCGGCGCGGAGGTGCTCCGCACCTCGACGGCCGGCCTGGCCGCAGTCTCCGCGCTGTTGGCGCGGACGCCGCGGTGGGGCTGAGCGGGCTGCCGGTTTCCCAAGGTATGCAGGCGAACCTGCACATCCCTCGCCGTACAGCGCTAGGGAAGTGCAGGTTCGCCTGCATACCTTGAGAAACCGACCACGAACCGACCACGAACCGACCACTCACCGACCACGAGCCGACCCACCTACCGGGCCAGCAGGACCTCCACCCGCGCGACCTCCTCGTCGAGCTCAGCCCGCTCGCGCCTCGTCAGCGGTCGCAGCAGCTCGGCCACGACGACCCGGCCGTCCTCGACGCGCCAGAGCCCCTCGAGCCAGCCGTCGACGAAGAGCGTCATCAGCTGCGCGCCGTTGACGCCCATCCAGGCGACGCGCTTCTCGGGCTCTGTCACCCGGTTGCGGGCGGCGTGGGAGAGCCACACGTTGTCGTAGTTGCCCAGCAGTCGCACCGGCGCTGGTGCGTCCTCCTCGGCGGTCGGAGCATCCGCCACGTCGTAGAGGACCTTGCCGTCCTCGTCCTCGTGCACCTCCAGGTCGTCCATCGCCTTGAGCACCGGTCCGAGCCTGGTGATCGCTGTCCATGCCGTCACGTCGGCAGCGCTGGCCGGCCCGAACGCCCGCAGGTAGCGCCGCACGATCGCCGGCACGTCGGGGTCGCGCAGTGGCCCGCCGACCCAGCGGTCGACGAAGTCGTAGGTCACCGCGGTCGACCCGGTCGGCTTCCAGCAGCCGCGGGGCGGCAGCTGGGCGAGCACCTCGGTCACCCGCGCCAGCTGGCCGAGCTGCGCGGGTGAGTGCTCGGGGAAACGCTCGGCCAGGGCGGCGCCGAGCGCGCGCTGGGGGAGCGGGCCGTCGGCCAGCACCTCCCGCACCGCCGCCCGGAACGCCTCCCGGTCGACCGAGCGCGCGTCGCCGATCGCCTGGCTCTGCTTGATCTCGCGTTCGCGCACCGGGGCCGCCCACACCGGCAGGGTCAGCGCGTCCTCGGGCACATGCAGGTGGACCGTGTCGCGCAGGCTCAAGACCCGCACCAGCGAGCCGTCCTCGATCTGCTTGCTCACCATCCAGGGGTCGACGCTCTCGAGCCGCGCGGCAAGGGAGAGGTACGGCGGCAGCGACTCTTGTGCCTGCAGGCCCACCAGGTGCTGCACCATCGCCGTCGGCTCGGTCGCCTCCCGCTGGAGCAGGTGCTGGCGCAGCAGCAGCGTGCGGTTGAGGCGGCGACGAGTGAACCTCATGACGGCACGCTAGGGACCGGCACCGACATCGACCCCGCGTCAGCCGGTCACTGGACGGTGATCCGCTTGGTGTCCACGGTCGGTCCAGGGCCTTCGCCGTCGGACGGGTCGTCGGTCCGCGCGACGAACGTGTAGTCGCCCGGCGGCAGGCTGCTCGCGTCGACCTCGGTCCGCCACGGGTAGAGCTTGTCCATGTATCCCTCGGCCTGGGCGAAGCCCTCGAGCACGACCGTGCCGGCGGAGTCCTGCATCTCCCAGATCACGGTCGCCTCGAACGAGCTGGCCCTGCCCTCGGCGACGAAGCGGTCGGAGACGCCCGTGCCCTCCGCAGGCTCGGTGATGTTGACGAACGCAAGCACCTCGAGCTCGGGCGTGGCCTTCAGGCCGGCCCCGACCGTCACCCCGAGGAGCGTGGAGGCCGGCCTGCCGTCGTACTGCACCCGGACCGGGAGGCGCTTCCCGACGACGCCCTGAAGCGTGTAGACGAGCTGCTGCACGGCCAGCTTCGCCTGTGCGCGGTCGAGGCGGCCCTGCTCCAGCCAGGACTCCTCGGGGACCTCGACGACGATCGCGTCGGCCTCCAGGGTGACGGCGGTGAAGCGGCCGCCGGGCCACAGCGTGCGGTAGTCGGGGTCGACCGGGTCGCCCTGGGTGACCGCGGCCGCGGCCCCTACGAGTCGCTCGACGCCAGTGACGCGGGTGAACTCGCGGTACAGCCGGTCGCCACCGGGGGTGTCCCCGACGTAGTACACGGGGACCGCGGCCCCTTCGCCCATGCCGTCATCGGTCGGCCCGCTGGTGGGCTCGGTGGTCGCATCGGTGGTGGTGTCGGCGGCGCTCGGGGTGCTGGCGGGCGTGCTCGGCCGGTCGCCGGCGTCCCGGCTCTCGTCACCGCAGCCGGCCAGCAGGCCGAGTGCGAGAACCGCCCCGGTCAGGACGGACACGGTGCGTCTGGGGGTGTGCTGCATGGGCTCGATCCTCCCGCGATCGTTGGCTGGATGTCAGCGGACGGTGATCGTCCGCGTGTCGGCGGCGACCAGGTCGTCGGTGTCGGAGGTGACCTGGGCGGAGAGCACGTAACGGCCTGGCGCCAGATCGGAGAGGTCGATCGCACCGGTGTCCCAGCTGCGCTCGTCGACGGGGGCGGTGCCGGAGGCCACGACGGCGCCGTCCGACCCACGCAGCTCCCAGGAGACCTCACCCGGCGTCCGGTCCGCGACGGGCCCGACGGTGCCGCGGGCCACCAGGGCGTCGTCGGCCACGAGGCCCTCGGTGGGATCGCTGATGCTGACGGGTGCGCGGAGGCCGGGCATCCGCGGGACCAGCTGCTCTACCTCGACGCCGAGGATCGTGCGGACGGGCGCGTCCTCGTGCTCGAACGCGATGGGCAGGCTGCTCCCGGCGGCGGCCTCGGCGGTGTACACGGCCTGCTGCACCCCGAGTACGGCGTCCGCCCGGCCGGAGTCCGCTGCCGGCTCCAGCGCGGCGGCGGACACCTCGACGCTGATCCAGTCGTCGCCGACGGTGACGTCGGTGAACGCGCCGTCCGGCCACAGGGTCCGGTAGTCGGGATCGTCTGGCCCGGCGTCCGCCTCGAGCCGCTGCAGCGCGTCGAGCGCGAGAGCCGAGTCGTCGGCTGCGATCGGCACGCCCTGGAACTCCCGGAACAGGCGCGCCCCTGCAGGAGTGGCGCCGACGAAGTAGAGGGCGGCGGCCTGCGTGTCCGAGGGCGCCGGGGAGGCCGCAGGCGTGCGGTCGGCGCGATCGCCCTCGGTCAGGCCGACCCGCCCGGCCAGGACTCCGGTGGCCACGACCGCGGCGGTCGCCGTACCGGCCCCGAGGACCACCAGGACCCAGGGACGGTGCGGGCGGGAGGCGTGGGAGGTTCGCCGCCGGATCTCGCCGAGCCGGTCCTGCGGGGTCACGTCAGCGACCGCGTCGGAGAGGATCTCCCGCAACCGCGCCTCGTCGGGCCCGTGGCTCATCGCTCGCCTCCTCCCGGGTCGCGCTCGTCCAGCAGCGTTCGCAGGGCAGCTGCGCCACGGGAGGCATGGCTCTTCACGGCTCCCTTGCTGACACCGAGCGTCTGTGCGATCTCCGCCTCGGACATGTCGAGGAAGTAGCGCAGTGCCAGCACCTCGCGCTGGCGGCCGGGGAGCTGCTGCAGGGCGTCGAGGACCCACCGTCGGCGAGTCTCGGCGAGCACGGACTCGTCGGCGCCGGGCGCGGTCTCCTCGCCGTGCTGGCGGGCGAGGTGTCGGCGGACGACCCTCCGGTGCCGCAACGCCGATCGCGACCGGTTGACGACCGTCTGGCGGAGGTAGGGAAGAGCTCGGTCGGGGTCCTCGAGCCGGGACCAGCGACGGTGCAGCTCCACGAACGAGTCCTGCACGATCTCCTCGGCCTGACCTTGGTCGCGCACCAGCAGCACGGACAGACGCACCAGCTGGTCCCAGTGGTCGAGGTACAACCGCTCGACCGCCTCGTCGGCGTTCACGGCGGCGCTCACCAGCGCGCCGTGGTCGACACCTCGGTGGGCGCCCACGGCACTGCCCGCGAGGGTGCCGCCGCCGAGCACTGCATGGATCGTCACGCTAGTTCCACGCGCGAGCCCCGGAGGAGGTTGACGTCGGCGCGGCGCGATCTGCCAAAGTGGATACGTGAGCGCCGCCGACTGCCTGTTCTGCAAGATCGTCGCCGGGGACGTCCCGGGCGACGTCGTCCACACCAGTGACCGCACCGTCGCGTTCCGCGACGTCAACCCGCAGGCGCCACTGCACGTACTGGTCGTGCCGCGCGAGCACACCGCCAACGCCGCGGAGACGGCCGCCGAGGACCCCGAGGCCTTCGCCGAGCTGTTCGCGACGGCGCGCGCGGTCGCCGAGAGCGAGGGCCTCGACGGCTACCGCCTTCTCTTCAACACCGGTGCCTCCGCGGGGCAGGTCGTGTTCCACACCCACCTGCACGTGCTGGGTGGACGCCCCTTCGGCTGGCCGCCCGGCTGACCGCTCTAGACGCCAGGCATGGTCGCGGCAAGCACCGCGTCCCACCGGGCCCGGACCGGCTCTCCGCCTGCGCCCGCGGCGATCTTGGCCAGCGCCTGTCGGGTTGCCGCGCCGACCTGGTCGGCGTCGATCCGGTCCAGCACGATGAGCACGCGTGGCCGGCTCAGCCCGCCCAGCAGCTCGCGGACCGAGTCCTGCATCTCGTGCAGGGTGGCGGCGTCGTCGGGGGCACCGTCACGCAGCACGATGGCGGCACCGACCGACCTGCCGAACCCGGCGTCGATGTTCTCGAACGCCTCAGCGGCAGCCACGAAAGGGTGGTCGAGCAGCGCCTGCTGCACCTCGGTCAGCGAGACCAGCTGGCCGGAGATCGAGATGACCTCGTCGTACCTCCCGAGGAACTCGATCGAACCGTCGGGACGGCGCCGGGCCTTGTCCCCGGTCGCGTAGCGCCCCGGATAGCGGGTCCAGTGGTAGGCCGTCGGGTCCTCGCCCGACTCCACCGCGCGCATGGTGCCGGCCCACGGGTGCAGCACGACCCACTCGCCGGCCTCGCCATCGGCCACCGGTCGCCCGTCCTGGTCGAGCAGGGCGAAGCCGGGCCGGGGCAGCCCGGAGGGCGGCTCCTCCAGGTCGTAGGTGACGATTCCGCCCAGCTCCAACTGGCCCCAGCCATCGGCCAGCACGACCTTCTCACCGAGGATCTCCCGCAGCCACTCACGCAGCGCGGGGTCGAGCCGCTCCCCGATCGTGACCACGCGACGCAGCGTCGCGATGTCGTGGCCGGCCTCCAAGGACCACCCGCGGAGCGCGGCGACCACCGACGGTGAGGTGGCGATCGCAGTGACGCCGTACCTCTCGACGATCTGCCAGGCACGCGCCGGGTTGGGGACGTCGAGCGTTCCCTCGTACATCACGGCAGGGGAACCGTTGAGCAGGGGCCCAAGGATGCCGTGGAGCTGTCCGCCCATCCAAGACACCTCGGCCGCGCACCAGAAGACGTCGTCCTCGTAGGGCGCCATCACCTCGCGGAGGTTGGCAACCGAGACCACGGCGATGTTGGCCGACCCGAGACGGATCGCCACGGGCTCCCCACCGCGGTTGGCGAGATAGACGGAGTACGCCGGGTGGTCGGCCGGGAGCGGGACGGCAGGCACGTCGGGCACCTCCCCGTCGGTCAGCACGTCGTCGTACCACCGGTCGCCTTCGAACCACTCGACGTGGACGCCGGTCCGGCGGATCACGATCGTGTGCTCGATGCCGTGGGTGGCCTCGATCGCGGCGTCGGCGCGGGCCTTCAGGGGAAGGATCGCGCCGCGTCGCCAGCCGCCGTCCTGGGTGACGAGGATCCGGGGACCGAAGTCGGCGAGCCTTGCGGACAGGGTCTCGACCGGCAGCGCCACCGGGATCACGGTGACGACGGCGCCGAGCCGGAAGGCCGCGAGCAGCGTCACCACGGTCTCGGGCAACCAGCCCAGGTGGAGGGCGATCCGGTCGCCCTTCGCCATGCCGAGCCGGCGCAGGCCCGCGGCCATGCGGAGGACCTGCTCGTGGAGCTCGCCGTAGGTGAGCTGCCTGCGGTCTCCGGGCTCGCCCTCCCAGAGGACAGCGGTGCGGTCGGCGCGGTCGGCCAGGTGTCGGTCGGTCGCGTTGGCCGCGAGGTTGAGCTCGCCGCCGACGAACCAGTGGTGGTAGGGCGGCGCCTCGGCGAAGAGGGTGCGGTACGGCGTGATCCAGGTGAGCTCGTCGGCGGGAGTGCGCCACGCCTCGATCGCCTGCTCGCGCGTGGGCTGCTCAGCCATGTCCCAGCGTCCTTCCCGCCGCGCCCGCCGCCCGCTGCAGGTGCTGGACGACCTCCCCGCTGCGGTCGGGATCGGCAGCTGGGAGTGTGGCGGACAAGGCCGCCAGCGCGCCACCGCGCGAGTCGACCACGACGACGGCGGCCTCGAGAGCGACGCCGGTGAGGCCGTCGGGGGCGACCAGCCACTCCGTCTCCAGCAGTTCGGCACGCAGTTCGTCGGCGTCCTTCGGCAGCCGGCCGTTGTGGGCCGCGACGCAGCGTCGCCAGCTCTCGTCGCCGGCGCGGGCGACCAGCAGGCGGCCGGCGGGCGTCTCGAGGGCGCTCGCCACGCGGTGGCTCTCGCGGTAGGGCCCTCCCTCGCGGGCGTCCACCCGGTCGACGTACACCACCGAGTCCCGCGCGAGGAGTGCGACGTGGATGGACGAGTCGAGGATGTCGCGCAGGCCCACGAGGTAGGGGGAGAGCGCGGCGAGGACGGGCAACCGCGCCAGGTAGCGCTGAGCCAGGCGCACCACCTCGGGGCCGAGGCTGTAGCGCGACGTCCTCGCGTCCTGCTGCACGATCTCGGCCAGCACCAGTGACCGGAGCAGCCGGTGGGCCGTGGGCACCGACAACCCCGAGCGCTCGGCGAGCTCGGTGAGCTGCTGGTAGGCGGGGCCGTCGCTCAGCAGGTCCAGGAGGAGCACTGCGTTGCGGACGGTGCCCAGTGTTCCGCGAGCGGCGTTGGACCCGCCGTCAACGCCATCTGCCGGCTCGATCACGGGGCTCTCCTGAAGGGACTTGCGGATATCTGCAGCGACAACCTATCAGTGAAGTCGCCTCGCGCTTCTGCGGATATTGATTCCATTGAAGGTATTGCACTTTCCACATAGTGGAAAGTAGTGTCCGTCACATCCGAGCTCTCTTCGGGTGCCGAGAAGGAGGCGCTGGTGCGGACCAGGGCGTATCGATTCGAACTGAACTCCAGCCGGGTCGCGGTCGGTGCACCGCTGCTCGAGGTGGCCGACGTGTCCCTGCGTTTCGGCGGGATCCGGGCGCTGAGCGAGGTGTCGTTCACCGTCCGGCAGGGGGACATCCACGCCGTCATCGGGCCCAACGGCGCGGGCAAGTCGAGCATGCTCAACTGCGTGAGCGGCCTCTACCGGCCGCAGCGCGGCACCATCGCGCTGCACTCCGTCACGGAGGCCGACGAGGAGCGCACCCACGATCTGGTCGCGCGCAAGCCGCACCAGATCGCCCGGCTGGGTGTCGCCCGCTCCTTCCAGAACATCGAGCTCTTCGGGCACCTGACGCTCCTCGAGAACCTCATGCTCGGCCGCCACAGCCACATGCGTCAGAGCGTCCTGGCCGGCATGGCCTGGTTCGGTCCGGCCCGGCGCCAGGAGATCGAGCACCGCGAGTTCGTCGAGGAGGTCATCGACCTCCTCCAGCTCCAGGCGTTCCGTCACGCCCATGTCGGCTCGCTGGCGTATGGCGTGCAAAAGCGGGTCGAGCTCGGCCGTGCCCTCTGCATCGAGCCGGCGCTGCTGCTCCTCGACGAGCCGATGGCCGGCATGAACGCCGAGGAGAAGGAGGACATGGCGCGTTTCATCCTCGACGTCAGTGAGCTCCGCGGCGTCACCACGATGCTCATCGAGCACGACATGGGCGTGGTCATGGACCTGTCCGACCGGATCACGGTCCTCGACTTCGGCAAGGTGATCGGCGACGGCAGGCCCGACGAGATCTCCGCCAACGAGGACGTCGTCAAGGCCTACCTCGGGGAGGAGCTGTGACCGAAGTGTCGACCTTCCCGCGGCTGCTGGCCGACCAGGCGCGGACCAACCCGAACGCGGTCGCCCTCCAGGAGAAGCTCTACGGCATCTGGCAGCCGCTCACCTGGCGCGAGTACGCCGAGCGTGTCCGCGACGCCGCCCACGGGCTGGCCTCGCTCGGGGTCGGCCGCGGCGACATCGTCGCGGTGCTCGGCGACAACCGCCCCGAGTGGCTGATCACCGAGCTCGCCGCCCAGTCCATCGGTGCGGCAGTGGTCGGCATCTACCCGACGAGCCTGGACGACGAGATCCGCCACATCCTCGGACTCAGCCAGGCGCAGGTCGTGGTGGCGGAGGACCAGGAGCAGGTGGACAAGCTGATCCGGGTCCGTCCCCAGACGCAGACCGTCTCCACCGTGGTGTTCTACGACCCGCACGGGCTGGAGGACTACGACCACGAGTGGCTGATGGCCTTCGAGGACCTCGAGGACCGGGGTCGCGCATGGGGGGTCGATCGTGCCGGCTGGCTAGAGGCCCAGGTCGAGGCGGGCTCCCCGGACGACGTCGCCGTGGTCTGCACGACCTCCGGGACCACCTCGCTGCCGAAGCTCGGTCAGCTCACCCACCGCAACCTCCTCACCATGGCCGGCCACCTCAACGAGGTCGATCCGCTGGGTCCGAAGGACCGGTTCGTCTCCTTTCTTCCGCTGGCCTGGATCGGCGAGCAGATGGTCGCCGTCGCGTGCGGCCTGTCCCGCGGATTCGCGCTCTCCTTTCCCGAGGACGCGTCCACCCAGCGGCACGACATGCGCGAGATCGGCCCGAGCGTCATGTTCAGCCCGCCCCGGATCTGGGAGTCGATGCTGTCCGACGTCCAGGTCCGCGTCGACGAGGCAGGTTGGCTCAAGCGCAAGGTCTTCGGCCTCGGCTACGCGGTCGGAGACCGCGTCGCCGGGCGTCGGGTGCAGGGCAAGGGGCCGGGCGCGCTGTGGCCGCTGCTGTTCCTCGCCAACCTGGTCGCGCTCGGACCGGTCCGCAACCAGCTCGGACTCAGCCGGATCCGCTACTGCTACACGGGCGGTGCACCGCTAGGACCCGATGTCTTCCGGTTCTTCCAGGCCATCGGGGTCAACCTCAAGCAGATCTACGGGCAGACCGAGATCTGCGGCATCGCGGTCCTCCACAAGAACGGCGACATCCGCTTCCACACCGTGGGCGTGCCACTGCCGGGTACCGAGATCAAGATCGCCGACAACGGCGAGATCCTGCTGCGGTCCTCCGCGGTCTTCGCCGGGTACATCGGCAACCCGAAGGCGACGGAAGAGGCCGTCGACGCAGTGGGCTGGCTGCACACCGGTGACGCGGGCTACCTCGACGACGGCCATCTCGTCGTGATCGACCGCGCCAAGGAGGTGCAGACCGCGCCGGACGGCACGCCGTTCTCGAGCGCCTTCATCGAGAACAAGGTGAAGTTCTCGCCCTACGTCGAGGAGACGGTGGTCTTCGGTGATGAGGTGATCACCGCGATGGTGATCATCGACCCGTCCACGACGGGGGCGTGGGCCGAGCACCAGCGCATCGGCTACACGACCTACACCGACCTCGCTGCGAACCCGCAGGTCGGGGAGCTCATCCGCGAGGAGGTCTACCGAGCCAACGTCGACCTGCCGGAGGCGATCCGGATCCGGAGGTTCGTGCTGCTGTTCAAGCAGCTCGACCCGGACGACGACGAGATCACCCGCACCCGCAAGGTGAAGCGCTCGGTCATCGAGGAGCGGTACGCCGAGCTGATCGAGGGCCTGGCCCGCGGTGAGGACAAGGTCTCCGTCACCAACACGGTGACCTACCAGGACGGCACCGTGATCAAGCGCGAGGTGTCGATGAACGTCTACTCGATGGACGGGTACGAGCCACCTGCCGACGCGAAGTCCCGACCGGTCTGGAGCAGCCGCCGATGAGCACCTTCCTCAACCTCACCGTCTACGGCCTGTCCGACGGCGCGATCCTCGCCCTCGCTGCGCTGGGCTTCGTGCTCATCTACAAGGCCACCGGGGTGATCAACTTCGCCCAGGGCGAGCTGCTGCTGATCGGCGGCTACACGCTCTACCTGACGTTCGTCGTCTTCAAACTGCCGCTCGTCCTCGCCGTGGTGGTAGGAGCTGCGATCGCCATCGCGCTCGGCGTGGTGATCGAGCGCCTGGTGCTGCGGCCGCTGATCGGCGAGAACCCGATCAGCGTGATCATGGTGACCATCGGACTCGCCGCGCTGCTCAACGCCCTGGTGCAGATCGGCTTCGGCACACAGCCCGTCCACCGGCCACGGATCCTGCCGGACGACCCCGTGAGGTTCGCTGGCGCCCAGCTACCGCTCGACCGCCTCCTGGTCATCGTGATCGCGGCGGTGGTGCTGGGCGTCTTCACCATGTTCTTCCGCTACAGCCGCCACGGCATCGCGCTCCGGGCGGTCGCGGACGACCAGCAGGCTGCGCTCACGGTCGGGATCTCGGTGCGGCGGGCGTTCGCCCTCGCCTGGGCACTCGCGGCGCTCAGTGCGTTGATCGGTGGTGTGCTCCTCGGCGACATCACCGAGACCAGCCCACGGCTCGCGGCGTTCGGCCTGCTCGTCTTCCCGGTCGTGATCCTCGGAGGTCTCGACTCGGTGCCCGGAACCATCGTCGGCGGTCTCACGATCGGCCTGACGGCCAACTACATCAGCGGCTACTGGGACGCGGGGTTCGCCCAGATCGGCCCCTACGTGCTGCTCATCCTCATCCTGCTGGTCCGTCCGTACGGCTTGTTCGGCGAGACCAGGATCGAAAGGGTCTGACATGTCGGCACTCTCCACCGGCACCTACTTCACGAGCTATCGCCGTGAATGGGCGCTGCGTCGCACCCGTGCGGAGTACCTCCGCCTCGGGCTGATCGTCGTCGGCCTCGCCGTCCTGCCGTACTCGATCGACTTCTACTGGCTCTCGATCGTCAACATGATCCTGATCGCGGTGATCGGCGCCGTGGGCCTCAACATCCTGATCGGCTACACCGGCCAGATCTCGCTCGGCCAGGGCGGCTTTCTGGCGGTGGGTGCCTTCTCCTCCGCGCTGCTCTACCAGCGGGCCGAACTGCCCGCGCCGATCAGCATCGCCTGCGCGGTGGTGATCACAGCCGCTGTCGGCGCCTTCTTCGGGCTGCCCGCGCTGCGGCTGAAGGGGCTCTACTTGGCGATCGCGACCCTGGCGAGCCAGGAGATCATCGTGTTCGTCGCCCGCCGGTGGGAGTTCCTCCGCGACGGTTCGGCGCCGCTCACCGTGGACCGACTCCACATCGGGGGGTTCGAGATCACCCGCGAGCTGTTCGAGTGGCAGTGGTACTGGATCCTGCTCGGCTGCGCGGCGCTCTCCGTGCTGGCGGCCCGCAACCTGCTCCGCAGCCCGGTCGGCCGGTCGTTCATGGCCGTGCGTGACCAAGACATCGCGGCCTCGGCGATCGGGGTCAACGTGACCCGCGCGAAGGTGACCGCGTTCGCGGTCTCCTCCGGCTTCGTCGGCTTCGCCGGCGCCCTGCTGGCCCACTACACCGAGACGGTCACCTGGGAGTCGTTCACGCTCCAGGTCTCCATCGTCTACGTCGCGATGGTCATCGTGGGGGGCCTCGGCAGCGTGGCCGGAGCGGTCTACGGCGCCATCTTCATGAGCCTCGTACCGGTGCTTCTCACCGAGTTCCTGGTCCCGGTCGCCGGTGCCGTGGACTGGGTGAGCGAGAGCCTGCCCGCGATCGAGAACGCCGTGTTCGGCCTGGTGATCATCGGCTTCCTGCTCTTCGAGCCACGTGGTCTCGACCGCCTCTGGCAACGGTCCAAGGACTACTTCAGGTTCTGGCCGTTCCGCTACTGACCCCACCGGGGACTGCCCAGGTCCCGCCACCGATGTCCGAGAGACAAGGGAGAACACTGATGAAGAGGTTCCGAACCGCCGTAGCGGCGGGTCTGTTGACCGCGACTGCCCTGACGGCCTGCGCGCCCGGCGGCGACAGTGCGGACGAGGAGGGCCCGATCAAGGTCGGGATGATTGCCGACCTGAGCGGCCCCACCTCGGACGTCGGCAGCCGCTACCACAAGGGCATGCTCGGCTACGTCAAGTGGCTCAACGGGGAGGGCGGCGTCGACGGCCGCGAGATCGAGGCGCTCGCCGAGGACTACGCGTACGACGTGCCGACGGCCGAGCGTCTCTACAAGAAGTTCGTCAACGAAGGCGCGGTGGCGATCCAGGGCTGGGGCACCGGCGACACCGAGGCGCTGAGCTCCAAGATCACCGCCGACCACCTCCCGTTCATGTCGGCGTCCTACGCCGAGGAGCTCACCGACCCCGGTAAGACGCCGTACAACTTCGTCGTCGCGCCGACCTACTCCGACCAGATGCGGGTCGCCCTGAACTGGATCGCGGAGGACGGCGGAGGCAAGGCCGACGTGGCGTTCTTCCACAACGACTCACCGTTCGGCCTCGCGCCGCTCGACGACGCGAGGACCTGGATCGACGAGAAGGGACTCGAGGTGGACCTGGAGGCCTACCCGATGCCTGCCGGTGCGGCCAACTACGTCGGCCTGCTGTCGCAGGCGAAGTCCCAGGGCGCGAAGTACATCGTCATCCAGAACGTCTCGAGCCCGGCGGCCCAGGTCGCCAAGGACATCGCGGCGCAGAACCTCGACATGAAGATCGTGTGCCTGAACTGGTGCGCGGACGAGCTCTTCATCGAGACGGCCGGCAAGGCCGCTGAGGGCCACGTGCTCGTCCAACCGTGGGCGCCCGCCAACTCAGGCGTCGAGGGCCACGCGGTGATCGACGAGTTCCTGAAGGGCGAGGGCTCCTCGCTCGCCGAGGAGGGCCTGCACTACGCCCAGGGCTGGTACACGATGCACGCGATGGTCGAGGGCGTCCGGGGCGCCATCGAGGAGGAGGATCTCAGCGGCGAGGCGATCAAGGACGCACTCGAGAACGCCGGGTCGATCGACACCGGTGGAGCGATCGGCGACGGTGCCATCGAGTTCACCGCCGACTCCCACCGCGGCTCCTCCGCGACCGGCATCTACGAGGTCAAGAAGGGCGAGATGACAGCCCTCGAGACCGGTGTGGCGCCGGAATGACGGACGTCTCCCTGCACCCGGCTGAAGCGCCCAGGCAGGGCTCTCCCGCCCTGCTGGATATCCGCGGCATCGAGGTCATCTACGACGAGGTGATCCTCGTGCTGCGGGGCCTCTCGCTGGCGGTGCCGGAGGGGAAGGTAGTCGCCCTGCTCGGCTCCAACGGTGCCGGCAAGTCGACGACGCTCAAGGCGGTCTCCGGGCTGCTCTCCACCGAGCGGGGGGAGGTGAGTGACGGCTCCATCGTCTTCGACGGGAAGAACATCACCCACTTCGACCCCGCCCGGCGGGTGCGGGCCGGCCTCTCCCTCTGCATGGAGGGCCGGCACGTCTTCGAGCACCTCACCGTGCACGAGAACCTGGTCGCAGGGGCCTACGGCCGCCGAGGCGGGAATGCCGAGGACTTCGACCTGGTCTACAGCTTCTTCCCGAAGCTTGCCGACCTGCGGACCCGGGTGGCGGGCTACCTGTCCGGTGGTGAGCAGCAGATGCTCGCGATCGGCAGGGCGCTGATGGCGCGACCCCGACTGCTGATGCTCGACGAGCCGAGCCTCGGCCTGGCGCCGCTGCTCGTCCAGGAGATCTTCGGCTACATCCGCAACCTCAACCAGGAGACGGGCCTGACCGTGCTGGTCATCGAGCAGAACGCACGCCGGGCGCTCGAGATCGCTGACCACGGCTACATCCTCGAGCAGGGCCGGATCGTGATCGACGGCACCGCAGCGGAGCTCTCGGAGAACCCCGACGTCAAGGAGTTCTACCTCGGCATGGGTGACGCAGGTCGGAAGAACTACCGCGACGTCAAGCACTACCGCCGCCGCAAGCGGTGGCTGTGAGAGCCCGGAGGTGGACATGAGCTCGGGCGTGGATCTGGGGAGCCGGCTGGCGGCCTACCGCGAGAGCTTCACTGCGCAGCTGCTCGCGGTCGCCGCCCCTGGCAGGGCGCCGGCGCTGGACTCCCGGCTGCGCGCGGCCGGCCTCGGCGGGCCGCCGGGGACGGTCGAGGAGTTCGAGTCCATCCCGGTGCTGCGCAAGGACGACCTGCCGGCGCTGCAGGAAGGGCGCGGCTACGCCGACCTGGTGGGACGCGACGCGCAGGTGACGCGGGTCTTCGCGTCGCCGGGGCCGATCTACGAGCCGCAACTGGCCGGATCGGATCCCTGGCGCTTCGCCGCAGCGCTCGAAGCGTGCGGCATCGGGTCCGACGACCTGGTGATCAACTGCTTCAACTACCACCTGTCGCCGGCCGGCACGATGTTCGACGAGGCGGCGCGGGCCCTCGGGGCGCGGGTCCTTCCGGGCGGCGTCGGCATGACCGAGGTCCAGGCACGTGCGATCGCCGACCTCGGCGTGACCGCGTTCATCGGCCTGCCGTCGTACCTCGCCGCACTGGTGAAGGCCTACGACGCCGCCCACGACCCAAGCCGCTGGCAGGTCACGAAGGCGCTGGTGACCGCCGAGCCGCTGCCGCCTCCGCTGCGTGCCTCCTTGCGGGAGCGGGTGAGCCACGTGCTGATGGCCTACGGCACGGCCGAGGTCGGGCTGATCGGCTACGAGACGGCTCCGGACGAGGGTCTCCGGCTCGAAGGGACTGCCTATGTCGAGCTGTGCGAGCCCGGCAGTGACCGGCCCGTCGCGCCCGGGGACTCCGGTGAGGTCGTGGTGACCCTCCTGCGCGACGAGACGTACCCGCTCGTCAGGTTCGGCACCGGTGACGTGTCGCGCTTTGTCGCGCACGGCGACGGGGGGCTCCGCCTGGCCGGCGTGCTGGGCCGGGTCGGTGCAGCGGTGAAGGTGCGCGGCATGTTCGTGCATCCCCATCAGGCCGCGTCGGTGCGCGACGCGCTCCGGGCCGAGGGGGTGGCGGGCGCGCGGTTCGTCGTCCAGTCCGACGGCACGACGGACAGCCTGGTGCTCGAGGTCGCCCTGGAGACGCAGGCCGACGACGCGACGGTCGCCGAGGTGGCAGCCGTCGCCGAGCGCCGGGCGCAGGGCGAGCTACGGCTCCGGCCGACGGTCCAGGTGGTCGATCGGGTCGAGGACGGCCCGGTGCTGGTGGACCTGCGGCACGCCTGACCAGGCGCCTGACCAGCGGAGAGCCGGGGCCGTCGCTATCGGGCGGCGGCGGGCCCGGCCCTCGGCGTACGATGGGGCTGACCCCTTCGCCGTACACGAAAGGCAGCCCGTCCGGGCATCGATGACTGAGAGCAACCAACCGGCCACATCTGTGCCTCCCGCCCGACACACCGTCGTCGTGCCCAACAGCATCGACATGGTCACCCTTCTCGGCCCGGGTGACGAGCACCTCGGGCTGATCGAGAAGCGCTTCGGCTGCGAGGTCCACGTCCGCGGCAACCGGATCACCATCAGCGGAGATCCGCGCGAGGTCGCCCTCGCGGAGCGCCTGATGGACGAGCTGGTGGCGATCCTCCGCACCGGCCAGGGCATCACGCCCGAGGTCGTCGAGCGGGTCGAGGCCATGCTCCGTGCCGAGACCGCGACCTCGGAGCGGCCGGCCGACGTGCTGTCGCTGAACATCCTGAGCAACCGCGGTCGATCCATCCGGCCCAAGACGCTGAACCAGAAGCGCTACGTCGAGACCATCGACCAGCACACGATCACCTTCGGCATCGGTCCCGCCGGCACCGGCAAGACCTACCTCGCGATGGCCAAGGCGGTCCAGGCGCTGCAGGCCAAGCAGGTCAACCGGATCATCCTGACCCGCCCTGCGGTCGAGGCGGGGGAGCGGCTCGGCTACCTGCCGGGCACTCTCAGCGAGAAGATCGACCCCTACCTGCGGCCGCTCTACGACGCGCTGCACGACATGCTCGACCCGGAGTCGATCCCGAAGCTGCTCGCGGCCGGGACGATCGAGGTCGCGCCGCTGGCCTACATGCGCGGCCGGTCCCTCAACGACTCCTTCATCATCCTCGACGAGGCGCAGAACACCACGCCCGAGCAGATGAAGATGTTCCTGACCCGGCTCGGCTTCGGCTCGAAGATCGTGGTCACCGGTGACGTCACGCAGGTCGACCTGCCGTCCGGCACGAGTTCCGGCCTGCGGATCGTCGAGGGCATCCTCGACGGCGTGGAGGACCTCGCCTTCGTCCGACTGACGAGCCACGACGTGGTCCGGCACAAGCTGGTCGCTCGGATCGTCGCCGCGTACGACGAGTTCGACGCCCGCATCATCCAGCGGAAGGGAACGGCGGCAGGGTCGAGGTTCGAGCAGTGAGCGTCGAGATCCTCGACGAGTCCGGCTCCGGTCTCGACGTCAAGCACCTCTCGAGCCTCTCGCGGTTCGTGATGGACCGGATGCGCGTCCATCCCCTCGCCGAGCTCTGCATCAAGGCCGTCGACGAGGCGACCATCGCCGAGCTCAACGAGAAGTGGATGGAGAAGGAGGGGCCGACCGACGTGCTCGCCTTCCCGATGGACGAGCTGCGGCCAGGCCTGGTCAACGAGGAGCCCGAGGAGGGTGTGCTCGGTGACCTGGTGCTGTGCCCCGCGGTGGCCGAGCGGCAGGGCGAGGCCGCAGGCCACGGCACCCTCGCCGAGCTCGAGCTGCTCACCGTGCACGGGATCCTCCACCTGCTCGGCTACGACCACGCGGAGCCCGAGGAGCACAAGGTGATGTTCGGCCTCCAGGACCAGCTCCTGTCCCAGTGGCGAGCCGAGTCAAACACCGCGTGACGAGATGATCACCGGAGACTTCTGGCAGCTCGCTGCGGCCGCGCTGCTGGTGGTGCTCGCCGGCATCTTCACCGCGGCCGACGCAGCGGTCGCGGCGTTCTCGCGCGCCCGCGCGCAGGAGCTCGTGGGCGAGGGCCGCGCTGGAGCGCGGCGCCTGGTCGCCGTACTCGAGGACGCGCCGCGGCACCTCAACACGGCGCTCCTCCTCCAGCTGCTGTGCGAGGTCGCCGCGATCGTCCTGGTCACCCTCTACATCGACATCCGCGTCGACGGCTCCCGGTGGATGACCGCCGCCATCGCCGTCGGCTCGATGCTGATCGTGTCGTTCGTCGTGATCGGCGTCGCCCCTCGCACGCTCGGGCGGCAGCACGCGGAGTCCGTCGCCCTGTGGTCCGCCGGTCCGCTGTCGGCGCTCGCCACCGTGCTCGGCCCGATCCCGAAGCTGCTGATCGTGGTGGGCAACGCGATCACGCCGGGCCGCGGGTTCCGCGAGGGACCGTTCTCCACTGAGACCGAGCTCCGCGAGCTGGTCGACATCGCCGAGGCGTCCGAGGTGATCGAGGCCGGGGAGCGGCGGATGATCCACTCGGTCTTCGAGTTCGGCGACACCACGGTGCGCGAGGTGATGGTGCCGCGCGGCGACGTCGTCTACATCGAGTCCTACAAGAACCTGCGCCAGACGCTCTCGTTGTTCCTGCGGTCCGGCTTCTCCCGCATTCCGGTGATCGGCGAGAACCTCGACGACGTCCGCGGCTTCGCCTATCTCAAGGACGTCGTCCGCCGGGACTTCGAGGACCCTGAGGTCGAGCTGACCGAGCGGGTCGAGGAGGTGATGCGACCGGTGCACTGGGTGCCCGAGTCGAAGCCGATCGACGACCTGCTGCGCGAGATGCAGTCGATGCGCCAGCACATCGCCGTCGTCGTCGACGAGTACGGCGGCACCGCCGGGCTCATCACCATCGAGGACCTCCTGGAGGAGATCGTCGGCGAGATCACCGACGAGTACGACGCCGCCGAGGTCGTTGTCGAGGAGGTCGGGCACGAGCAGATGCGCGTGTCCTCGCGGTATCCCGTGGACGACCTCGACGAGCTCTTCGGGTTCGACATCGAGGAGGAGGACGTCGACTCGGTCGGCGGGCTGATGGCCAAGCATCTCGGCCGGGTGCCGATCCCGGGCTCGGTCGTCGAGGCATGGGGCCTGCGCTTCGAGGCCGAGCAGGCTGCCGGTCGGCGCAACAAGATCGGCACGGTGCTGATCTCGCGGGTCGAGGACGACGCCGCGGTGGGCGGCTGAGCCGCAGCGGGGCGACTGCCCACGAGCTCTCGCTCGCCCTGCGCGACAATGACGCCATGCCAGACCTCTCCGCCGAGGACAGGAAGCTCGTCACCCTCGCCCGGGCCACCCGCGCACGCATCCAGGCCGCCGAGGGCGCAGCGGTCCGCGACACCGACGGCCGCACGTACGCGGCTGCCACGGTCGACCTTCCGTCGCTCCAGCTCACCGCCGTCCAGGCCGTCGTCGCCATGGCGGTGGCGTCCGGCTCGGCCGGCGTGGATGCGTGCGTCGTGCTGGGGGAGTCGCCCGAGCTCGCCGAGCGCGATGCTGCCGCCCTCGGCGACTTCGCCGGGACCGCCGGTGTCACCGTCCACCTGGGCGACCCGCGCGGCACGATCGTGGAGACCCGCGCGATCTGACGTCCGTGGGGGCGTGAAGTCGGACGTGCTGTCGCGCGAACTCTTCCTCCGGAGGAAACCCAAACGTCGTGCCACAGCGCTAGGTTGTCTGTATGCCTGACCGTGCCTGGGCGGAGCACGAGCGCGCCGTTCAACGGCTCGCCGACTCCTACGCTGCGATTCCCCAGGGGGAGCGCGTGCGTCTTGCGAAGCGCACGACCAACCTGTTCCGCGCGCGAGCTGCGAGCTCGGCACCCGGTCTCGACGTCGACGGCCTCGACGGCGTGATCGAGGTCGTCCCGGACGGACCGGACGGCCCGGTCGCCGAGGTCCAGGGCATGTGCACCTACGAGACGCTGGTGGACGCGACGCTCCCTCACGGCCTGGTCCCCTACGTCGTGCCGCAGCTCCGCACGATCACCCTCGGCGGCGCGGTGACCGGCCTCGGGATCGAGTCCACCAGCTTCCGGCTGGGCCTGCCGCACGAGTCCGTGCTCGACATGGATGTGTTCACCGGGGGTGGCACGGTCGTCACCACGCGGCCGGGGGACGACCTCTTCGACGCGTTCCCCAACTCCTACGGCTCCCTGGGCTATGCCACCCGGCTCCGGATCAAGCTCGCCCCGGTCCCGCCGTACGTCTCCTTGCGCCACGTGCGGATCGACGACGCCGACCTCCTCGCCAAGACGATCAGCGAGATCGCCGCGACGCAGGAGTACGACGGCGTGCCGGTCCACGGCCTCGACGGGGTCGCCTTCGGGCCGGGGAAGTACGTCCTCACGCTCGCGCAGTGGACGGGCGAGGGCGGGGCCACGTCCGACTACGCAGGGCAGAAGGTCTTCTACAAGTCGCTCCAGACCTGCGACCGCGACCGGCTCACGACCTACGACTACCTGTGGCGCTGGGACACCGACTGGTTCTGGTGCTCCGGAGCGTTCGGCGCGCAGCACCCCGTCCTGCGCCGGCTCTGGCCGCGCAGCAAACGCCGCTCGGACGTCTACATGAGGCTCCTCCAGCTCGACCGCAGGTACGCCATCGCGGACCGGCTCGACCGCCGGGCCGGACGACCCCTGCGGGAGCGCGTCGTCCAGGACGTCGAGGTCCCGGTCGAGCGGCTGCCCGAGTTCCTCGACTGGTTCGACGCCGAAGTCGGGATGCGGCCGGTGTGGCTGTGTCCGCTGGTCGCACAGCGCCCGTGGCCGGTCTATCCCCTCGAGCCCGGCCGGCTCTACGTCAACGTCGGGTTCTGGGGCACCGTCCACGTCGGCCCCGAGGCCGTGCATGCCCCGCGCAACCGTGCGATCGAGGCCAAGGTGCACGAGCTCGGCGGGCACAAGTCGCTCTACTCCGAGGCGTTCTACGACCGCGCGGCCTTCGACGCCCTCTACAACACCTCTCACCTCGCCGCGGTGAAGCACCGCTACGACCCCGACGACCGACTGACCCCCCTCTATGACAAGGCAGTGAGGAGCCGATGAGCACCACGACGACGACCAAGCTCAGCATCGCCGAGGCGTTCGGCCTGCTGATCAAGGGCGACCTCCCGATGCGCTTCACCGCATACGACGGCAGCAGCATCGGACCGGCGGCGTCCCCGATCGGCTTCCACCTCGCGAACGAGCGGGGACTCTCCTACCTGATGAGCAGCCCCGACCCCGACCTCGCGCTCGGGCGCGCCTACGTCGCCGGGGACCTCCGGGTCAGCGGCGTCCACCCGGGCGACCCGTATGACGCCGTCGCGATGCTGAAGTCGATCGAGTTCCGGCGGCCCCGGCCGTCGGAGCTCGTCACGATCCTCCGCTCGCTCGGCCTCGCGAACCTCCGGAGTCCCGCGCCACCGCCGCAGGAGGCGCCATCCCGACGACGTCGGGTGATGGACGGATTCCGTCACACCCTGGTGCGCGACGCGACCGCGATCCACCACCACTACGACGTGTCCAACCGCTTCTACGAGATGGTCCTCGGCCCCTCGATGACCTACACCTGCGCCCTGTTCCCGCATGACGGCGCGACGCTGGAGGAGGCGCAGGCGGCGAAGTACGACCTGATCGCGCGCAAGCTGGACCTCCAGCCCGGGCAGCGGCTGCTCGACCTGGGCTGCGGCTGGGGCGGCATGGTCCGCCACGCGGCCCGGGAGTACGGCGTCCGCGTGATCGGCGTGACGCTCTCCCGCCAGCAGGCGGAGTGGGGCCAGGCCGAGATCAAGCGCCAGGGGCTCGACGACCTTGCCGAGGTGCGCCACCTCGACTACCGGCTCGTCGCGGAGACCGGGTTCGACGCCATCAGCTCGATCGGGCTCACCGAGCACATCGGCGTGCGCAACTACGCGTCGTACTTCGGGTTCATCCGCGACAAGCTCAAGCCGCACGGCCGCGTGCTCAACCACTGCATCACGCGGGCCGACAACCACGCGCCGGCGAGGGCGGGGGAGTTCATCGACCGCTACGTGTTCCCCGACGGCGAGCTCGCTGGTCCCGGGCGGATCGTGAGCGCGGTGCACGACGTCGGGCTCGAGGTGCAGCACACCGAGAACCTCCGCATGCACTACGCCCGCACCCTCGCCGGCTGGTGCCGCAACCTCGTGGACAACTGGGACGAGTGCGTGGCCGAGGTGGGCGAGAACACCGCGCGGGTATGGGGTCTCTACATGGCAGGCTCGCGGGTCGGGTTCGAGCGCAACGAGATCCAGCTGCATCACGTGCTGGCGACGAAGCTCGACGAGCATGGCGGCAGCGGCTACCCGCTGCGCCACACCTTCTGAGTCTGGGGCGCGAGCACGTCCTTGGTGGAGGGGCGGGCAGCACGCTGCCCGGAGCAGGAGCGATAGCCTTGACGGATGAGCACCCGCGCCCAGCAGTACGTCGCCGACGTGCTGTCGCGCGAGCACGTCACCCCGCACCTGCTGCGGTTGACGCTCGGCGGTGCGGGCCTCGCGGAGTTCTCCTCCACGGGTGTCCCGGACGAGTGGGTGGGACTCGTCGTGCCTGGGCAGTTCCAGAGCAGGTACTACACGGTGCGGTCGTGGACGGGCTCGGAGCTGGTGGTCGACGTCGTCGTCCACCAGGTCGGCCTGGTGACCGAGTGGGCGACCGGCAAGGCCGGTGACCCCGTCGGACAGCAGGTCACGATCACCGAGCCCAAGGGCTCCTTCGAGCAGCCAGCCGACGCCCGGTGGCTGCTGCTCGTCGGCGACCTGACCGCGATGCCCGCGATGGCGCGGATCGCCGAGACCCACGCCGCGTCGATCCCGACCACGATCCACGCCGAGGTGCCCGACGACCCGGCCACCCTCACCACCTACCTCCCAGAGAGCGCCGATGTGACCTGGATGGACCAGCCTGCCGACGGCCGGAGCCGGCTCGCCGACGTCGTCGAGTCGCTGACGTGGCCCGAGGGCCCCGGCTACTTCTGGATGGCGGGGGAGTCCGCGCAGATGAGGGCGATCCGCAAGCACGTGATGCGCGACCGGAAGCTTCCCAGCACGCACTACGACGTGATGGGCTACTGGCGCGCGTTGGCCGAGCGGCAGCCGCGGGCGGTCGACCCCGGGCCGATCTGGCGCGCCGGCAAGGCCGCCGGCAAGTCCGACGAGCAGATCTGGGCCGAGTACGACGAGGCGCGGGCATGACCGGCCGCGACGCCGAGGATCAGTGGGACGACGAGCTCGACGTGGACGTGGACGACGACGAGGTCGACGAGGACTTCGGCGCGCTCCCGCCGCCGGCTCCCGCTCCGGCGGCGGTCTTCGGCAGCAGCGAGGTCCCGGAGGGCTACCGCAGCGGCTTCGCCTGCTTCGTCGGCCGCCCCAACGTCGGCAAGTCCACGCTGACCAACGCTCTCGTCGGCCAGAAAATCGTGATCACCTCCGACAAGCCGCAGACCACCCGCACCGTCGTGCGAGGGATCGTGCACCGGTCCGACGGCCAGCTCGTCCTGGTCGACACCCCGGGCCTGCACCGGCCTCGCACCCTGCTGGGGGAGCGGCTGAACGACCTGGTGAAGACCACGTGGGCCGAGGTCGACGTGGTCGCGGTCTGCTTCCCGGCTGACGAGAAGATCGGTCCAGGAGACACGTTCCTCGTCAACGAGCTGGCCAAGGTTCGTCGTACCACCCGGATCGCAGTGGTCACGAAGACCGACCTCGCCACGCCAGAGCGGATCGCCGAGCACCTGGTGGACATCGCCGAGCTCGGCCGCGCCACCGGGACCGAGTGGGCCGAGATCGTCCCGGTGTCGTCGGTCCACGGCGACCAGATCGAGCTGCTCGCCGAGCTGCTCGTCGGCTTGTTGCCCGAGGGGCCGCCGCTCTACCCCGACGGGGACCTCACCGACGCGCCCGAGGAGGTGCTGGTCGCGGAGCTGATCCGCGAGGCTGCCCTGGACGGAGTGCGCGACGAGCTCCCGCACTCGATCGCCGTGCTGGTCGAGGAGATGGGCTTGCGTGAGGGGCGGCCCGAGGACAAGCCGCTGCTCGACATCCACGCCAACCTGTACGTCGAGCGTGACTCGCAGAAGGGCATCGTGATCGGCAAGAAGGGTGCCCGCCTGCGCGAGGTCGGGACAGCCGCCCGCAAGCAGATCGAGGCGCTGCTCGGCACGCCGGTCTACCTCGACCTGCACGTGAAGATCGCCAAGGACTGGCAGCGCGATCCGCGGCAGCTGAGGAAGCTCGGGTTCTAGGGTCCGGCCTCGTGACGGTCGGTGGGGGCGCTGCGCGACCTCCTCGACGTGCGGTGGGGGCGGCTCGTGTCCGTCCAGCTCAGTCCGGAGCCCAGCAGCGGCCGAAGGTCTGGCCCATCTGCCACTGCTCCTGCGTGGGCCACTCGTAGCCCCACCGGAAGTCGAGCGGGTCCTCCGCGACCTCCGCGCCGGCGTCCTCGCACTGGGTCCCGCCGGCCCTGCGAACGGTCCGCTCGCCGGGATACTTCCCGGGCTTGAAGGCGACCACGTCGATCGCCCGCCAGCTGTGCCTGGCCGAGCAGGGAACCCGCTCGAAGTTCTTCGCGTCCGGCGCCGCGGTGCCGCACATCGCGTGCGCCTCGCGCGGAGCCGGCCGATCGAGGGCGTCCTTCAGGCTGCCCCGGACCTCGGCGAGCTCCTCGGCGCCTGCGAGCAGCACGGCGTCGCACCGGAACCAGTCGGCGCCCTCGTCGGACTCCTCGACGGTCGGTGTGAACCAGACCGGCCGGATCATGCTCAACCGCAGGTTCTTCGGTGTCCCGCCCACGAACCGGCTCAGCAGTCGCGGGCAGTCCGCCGCGACCTGCGCCTGCACGTGCGCGGAGTCGATGGCCAGGAGGTGGCCGTCAACCACGGCGTCAACGGTGCCGACCGCGACGGTCTCGCTCGTGTGCGGCTGCCCGCAGTCGACCGGCTCCGCGTCTGCCGTCGGTGCGACTGCGGCCTCGAACTCGAGTCGGTAGCAAGCGCCCGTCGTCGGCTCGGGCGGCGGTTCCGGCGCCGCGGAAGGAGTGCTCGTGGCCGGAGCGGCGCTCTCGCTTCTGTCGGCGTTGCCGCCCTCGTCGGCACCGCTGCACGCGGTCAGCGGCACGAGGAGCACCAGGAAGGCCGCGGCCGCCAGGTGGCGCCGACCGCGCGCGGCGCGGGCCCGGTCACTCACTGGTCTTGGCCCAACAGACCGACCGGCGGATGCCGGCCCTCCACTCCGCCTCGTGGAAGAAGGTGAAGCCGTACTCGAACTCGGTCGGGTAGTTCAGCCAGGCCTTGACCGAGGTGGCGCAGAAGGCGCGGGTCCGGCTCTCCATCACCCGGTCGCTCGGGTAGACGTCCTCGGGCTCTCCGATCTTCACCGTCGTGACCGCCCGCCAGTCGTGCTTCTGCGAGCACGGCACCTTCTCACCCGCGGCGACCGACGTGCCCCGCGCGCAGCTGAGCCACTTGTCGTTCGGCCTGCCGGCGAGCAGTCCCTTGGCAGTCTCGGGCAGCGGCAGGTAGCTGGTGCTGGTGGCGCTGCCGCCGATCACATCGCAGCGATACCAGCGCGCGCCCTTCTCCCAGGCCTTCTCGGAGGGTCGGAACCAGGCCCAGCTGAGGGTGGTCCGCAGCACCAGGCTCTCGTCGGCGCCGACGAACCTCGCGAACTCCGTCGAGCAGATCTGGTAGGCGTATCGGCCGAGATCCGCGTCGTCATACTCGGCGTCTTCGTACTCCGCGGGAAGCTCGCCGGCGGCGAAGGTCTCGGCGGTGTGCTTCTGCTTGCAGTCGACGGCTTCGGTGGCGTTGGCCGGCATCGCGACGTCCTCGGGCGCGAGCACCCGGCACAGCCCGTTCTGGGGCATCGCCACGGCGTCGACCAGGTCGGGATCGGTGTTGCTGCCCTGGTCCGTGCCGCCGCAGGCGGTCACCAGGAGGAGGCTGAGGAGCAGCACGGCAAGGGCGCGCGCGTGCGTCATCGCGAGGCCCCCTCTCGTGCCCTGTCCCGGTGCCGACTCAGACCGTCAGCAGTGCCGCGATGGTAGCGCCCAGCTCGTAGGCGGACCCGAGCGCGGCGTCGTCCACGTCGCCGACCACCCCGAGCACGTCGTACGCCTGTCGCCAGCCGAGGGCGCCGACGATGGACTGGACGGACCGCTCCGCCCCGGTCAGGTCGTAGCGGCCGTGCATCCAGAGGCCGTACGGGCGCCCGGCGGTCTTGTCGCCGCCGGCGGGATCGGCCGCCCCACTCGGGTCGAGGGAGCCGCCGACAGCGAGGAACGTCGAGTCGAAGAAGTGCTTGAGGGCACCGCTCATGTAGCCGAAGTTGGCCGTGGTGCCGATCACGTAACCGTCGGCCCCCAGCACGTCCTCGGCGGTGGCCTCCAGAGCAGGTCGTACGACGACCTCGACCCCCTCGATCACGTCGTCGTTCGCGCCGGCCACCACCTGCTCGAGGAGCGCCTGCATCGACCGGGACGGCGAATGGTGCACCACGAGGAGACGGGCCATGGAGCCAGCCTAGGGACCGGCAGGCCGTGACGCGGGCCACCCTGGCTCGTTGCGACCGTGCCGGTCGGGCGGCCAATCGGGGCCGCCCCACGCTCTCGGAAGGCCCTTCATGCGCTCTCGCACCATCGCCACTCTTGCCACCGCCGCCTGCCTCGCTGCTGCCGGGCTCTCGGCCGCCGGTCCCGCGGAGGCCATCGTCGGCGGCTACCAGGTCACCGACGACCGCTTCGCGTTCATGGCCTCCATCCAGGACGCAGGAGCGAACGGGACCGACGGGCACTTCTGCGGAGGATCGGTCATCTCCCAGCGTTGGGTGCTCACGGCGGCGCACTGCATCGACCTCACCGGGGTGCAGGCGAAGGACATCCAGGTCGCGGTCGGCCGCGACAACCTGGACCAGGACCTGGCCGAGGGACAGACCCTGCTTGTCGACCGGATCGAGGTGCACCCGGACTACGACGGCGGCCCCTTCGATGCGGCCCTGGTCCACGTGACCGAGGACATCACCAGCGCTCCCGCGATCCCGCTGGTCGCACGGGGCGAGGACACCCTCGAGCAGGACGGCGCCCGGCTCACGGTCGCCGGCTGGGGCACCGAGTTCTTCGGGTCCCCGGCCGCGGCGGCCCAGCTGAAGGCGGTCGACGTCCGCGCCGTGGCGGACAGCAGCTGCACGACCAACCAGGCGATGGGCTTCGAGCCCGACCTCGAGATCTGCGCCTCGGAGCTGCTCGGCGACTCGTGCCAGGGTGATTCCGGGGGTCCGCTCTTCGGCACCCTGCCCGACGGACGCCGGGTCCAGGTCGGGATCGTCAGCTACGGGCTCGGCTGCGCGACGCCCGGCTTCCCGGGCGTGTACGCGGAGGTCAACAACGCATCGATCCACCAGTTCATCACGGGGACCGCTGGTCTCACGGGCACGACCGCAACGCGCAGCAAGAAGGAGCGCTGACCGGCCCTCACAGGCCCTGACCGACGCTGGACCGGGGCGGTCCGCACGTCGCCCCACGCGGGCGGCGTGCGGCCGTTCCCGGTCCGGGCGCAGACCTGCGGTATGGTGTGGTCGTCATGATGCGCGCACTGCTTCTTAGCGGCCGCAGCGAGGTCTGATCACGCCGGACCCCTCGCTGCGGAGTGAGTTGCGCGCCCGGCGCCGATCGATCACCCAGCCGAGGAACTCATGACCAGCTTCAGCGACAACCCCGTCACCATCCCCAGCCAGCAGCCGAGCGGCATGCCGTACCACCGGTACACCGCCTTCGAGCCGGTGACCGTGCCGGACCGCACCTGGCCGGACCGGAAGATCACTGCCGCGCCCCGGTGGCTCTCCACCGACCTCCGCGACGGCAACCAGGCGCTCATCGACCCGATGACGCCCTCCCGCAAGATGAAGATGTTCGAGCTCCTCGTGAAGATGGGCTACAAGGAGATCGAGATCGGGTTCCCGGCGGCGAGCCAGACCGACTTCGACTTCGTGCGCCAGCTCGTCGAGGGCGACAAGATTCCCGATGACGTGCGGGTGTCCGTGCTGACCCAGGCCCGCGAGGACCTGATCGAGCGCACGGTCTCCTCCCTGGTCGGTGCGGACAAGGCGACCGTCCACCTCTACAACGCGACGGCGCCGCTGTTCCAGCGCGTCGTCTTCGGCGTGACCGAGGCGGAGTGCATCGCGATCGCGACCCGTGGCACCGAGTGGGTCATGAAGTACGCCGAGCAGCTGCTGGCCGGGACCGACTTCGGCTACCAGTACAGCCCGGAGATCTTCACCCAGACGCCGACGGACTTCGCGCTCGAGGTCTGCGAGCGGGTCTCCGACGTGTGGCAGCCGGAGGAGGGTCGCGAGATCATCCTGAACCTGCCGGCCACCGTCGAGATGTCGACCCCCAACACCTACGCCGACCAGATCGAGTACTTCGCCCGCGGCCTGACCCGGCGCCAGCACAGCGCGATCAGCCTGCACCCCCACAACGACCGCGGCACGGCCGTCGCGGCGACGGAGCTGGCGCTGATGGCCGGCGCCGACCGGGTCGAGGGCTGCCTGTTCGGTCACGGCGAGCGCACCGGCAATGTCGACCTGGTGACGCTGGCGATGAACCTCTTCAGCCAGGGCATCGACCCGCAGGTCGACCTGTCCGATATCGACGAGATCCGGCGCACGGTCGAGTACTGCACGCAGCTGCCCGTCCACCCGCGGCACCCGTACGCCGGCGATCTCGTCTACACCGCGTTCTCCGGGTCGCACCAGGACGCGATCAAGAAGGGCCTCGAGGACCTGGAGCGGGTCGCCGCAGAGCAGGGCAAGCCGGTCAGCGAGGTCCCGTGGGAGGCGCCGTACCTTCCGATCGACCCGAAGGACGTCGGCCGCACGTACGAGGCGGTCATCCGGGTCAACAGCCAGTCCGGCAAGGGCGGCGTCGCGTACGTGATGAAGGCCGAGCACAGCCTCGACCTGCCCCGGCGTGCCCAGATCGAGTTCAGCCGGGTGATCCAGCAGCACACGGACACCCAGGGCGGCGAGGTCACGCCCGAGGAGATCTGGTCGATCTTCCAGCGCGAGTACCTCGACCGCGAGGCGCCGTACTCCCTGGTGAGCTTCACCTCCTCGACCGACGAGGAGGGCGACGACCAGCAGCGGGTTCGGATGGCCGTGCGCGGCGAGGAGCGGACGTTCACCGGCATGGGCAACGGCCCGGTGGCGGCGTTCGTCGACGGGATGCGGCAGGCCGGGGCCGACATCCGGGTCCTCGACTACGCCGAGCACGCCCTCTCCTCCGGCGGTGACGCGCTCGCGGCGGCGTACGTCGAGTGTGAGATCGCCGGCGAGATCGTCTGGGGCATCGGGATCCACCACAACATCGTCACCGCCTCGCTCCGGGCGGTGGTCTGCGCCGCCAACCGGGCGCAGGCGACCACCATCCCGCACGGCTGAGCTGCGCCCTGTCAGACTGGGCGCGTGAGCGAGCGCGTCCTGGTGTCCGAGAAGGTCGGGCAGTTCTTCGTCGAGTCCGACCGCGGTCGGGACCGGCTGGAGTACACCGAGTACGGCGCCGGCGAGGCGTGGGTGGTGCTGCTGCCCGGGCTGCTGATCCCGCGCCGCATGCACGACGGCCTCGCCCGCACACTCGCCTCGTCGGGCGCCCACGTGGTGACCCTCGACCTGCTCGGGCACGGGCGCTCCGACAAGCCCGACGACCCGCTGGTCTACTCGGTCACCTCGTTCGCCGAGCAGGTGGTCGCGCTGCTGGACCATCTCGGCGCGACGCAGGCGGTCGTCGGGGGCACCTCCCTGGGCGGCAACGTCGCGCTCGAGGTGGCCGCGATCGCGCCCAGCCGGGTGCGTGGCCTGATCGTGGAGATGCCGGTCCTGGACAACGCCCTCGAGGCCGCGATCGTCGCGTTCGCCCCGCTGCTGCTGACCGCGCGGTTCCTGCCGTTCGCCGTCTCGGGCGTCCGGCTCGCGAGTCGACGGATCCCGCGTCGCGTGGTGGCCGCCTGGATCGGCGTCGCCCTGGACAGCCTCGACCAGCAGCCGCGACCGATGGCGGCCTACGTGCACGGGGTGTTCTTCGGGCGCGCGGCTCCGCCCGTGAAGGAACGACTGCGGATGAAGGCGCCGGCGCTGGTCGTCGGCCACCCGCGCGACCCGATCCACCCCGCCGCCGATGCGGAGCTGCTGGCCGAGCAGCTGCCCAACGCGCGGTTCGTCAGGGCTCGGGGGATCCTCGAGTGGCGCACCCGACCCGAGCGCCTGGACCTCGAGGCGACCCGGTTCGTGCTCGAGTGCTGGCGGCCGGCGCGCCCCGCGCGCCGGGTGCGCCGTACCGGCGCCTGAGCCCCTCGCCGCGGTCAGGCGCTGGCGCGCTGCACCAGGGTGACCGCGTCGCGGACGACTGAATCCAGCGCGAGGTCGGTGTCGACCATGCCGCCGATCTCGTCGTCCTCGAGCGGCTCGAGGGTGCGGAGCTGGGAGTCGAGCAGCGTGGGGGGCATGAAGTGCGACCGGTCGGCCATCCGCCCCGCCAGGACCTCGGTGCTGCCGGCGAGGTGCACGAAGATCGTCGGCTCCGGAACCGCGGCGCGCAGCACGTCGCGGTAACGGCGGCGCAGCGCGGAGCAGGTCAGCACCGTCGGCTCGTCGGCCGCGTGCCGCTCCTCGGTCCACCGGGCGAGGGCGGCCAGCCAGCGTGCCCGATCGGCGTCGTCCAGCGGCGTGCCGGACGCCATCTTGGCGATGTTCGCCACCGGGTGGTGGTCGTCGCCGTCGGTCATGACCAGATCGAGCTCGGTGCTCAGGGCCCGGGCGACGGTCGACTTGCCGGTCCCGGAGACGCCCATCACGACGACGTGGAGGTGTGACGGGGTGGCGGCGGGTTCTGTCACTCCCATGGGCGCACAATAGGTGGGTGCCCCTTTACCGTGACGAGGCGATCGTCCTGCGCACCCACAAGCTGGGTGAGGCGGACCGCATCATCACACTGCTGACGCGGGGCAACGGCCGGATCCGTGCGGTGGCCAAGGGCGTGCGTCGTACGACGTCCCGGTGGGGCTCGCGGCTCGAGCCGTTCACGCACGTGGACCTCCAGCTCGCCGAGGGCCGCAGCCTCGACGTGATCACCCAGGCGGAGACCCAGGGGGCCTACGCGGCGGCGATCGGCTTCGACTACGACCGCTACACCGCCGGCACCGTCATGCTCGAGACCGCCGAGCGGCTGGTCGTCGAGGAGCGCGAGCCGGCGCGGCAGCAGTTCTCGTTGCTGCTCGGTGCGCTGAAGGCGATGGCGGCGGGGGAGCGGCAGCCCGGCCACGTGCTCGACTCCTACCTGCTGCGCGCGCTCGCCGTCGCCGGGTACGCGCCGACCTTCGTCGACTGCGCGCACTGCGGTCGCCCCCCGGTCCTGGCGACCGGCGAGCTCGGCACCCACCGCTGGTTCAACCCGGCGATGGGTGGCGTGCTCTGCTCGACCTGCCGGATCCCCGGATCGGCGACCCCGGCACCCGAGACGCTCACCCTGCTCGGCGCGCTGCTCGCCGGCGACTGGCCACTGGTCGAGGCCGGCGAGCCGCGCCACGTCCGCGAGGCCAGCGGCCTGATCGCCGCCTTCGTGCAGTGGCAGCTCGAGCGAGGGCTGCGGTCGCTGGTGTACGTCGAGCGCTGAGGTTGGTCTGCGGAGGTGCAGGTTTCCCAAGGTATGCAGCCGAACCTGCACTTCCCACGGCGTACAGAGGCTGGGAAGCGTCGGTTGGGCTGCATACCTTGATGAACCTGCAGCTCGGCTCGACGCCCCCGCCCTGACAGACTGCACTCCGTGACCCGCGCCTCCCGACGCACCCGCGCCGCCGCAGCCTCGGCCGTCCGGTCAGAGCCCCGCCCACCCACCCCGCATCCCTCCGGCGCCCGGCCTCCGGCCATCCAGCCGGAGCTGGTGCCCCACCACGTGGCGATCGTGATGGACGGCAACGGGCGGTGGGCCCAGGAGCGCGGGCTGCCTCGGACGAAGGGCCACGAGCAAGGTGAGTCGTCGCTGTTCGACGTCGTCGAGGGTGCGATCGAGATCGGCGTGAAGGCGATCTCCGCCTACGCGTTCTCGACCGAGAACTGGTCGCGCAGCGCCGACGAGGTCAAGTTCCTCATGGGCTTCAACCGCGACGTGATCCGCCGCCGCCGGGACGAGATGCACGAGCTCGGCGTCCGCGTCCGCTGGGCCGGCCGCGCGCCTCGCCTGTGGAGGTCGGTCATCACCGAGCTACGGGTGGCCGAGGAGATGACGAAGCACAACGACGTCCTCACGCTCACGATGTGTGTCAACTACGGCGGCCGCGCCGAGCTGGGGGACGCCGCCCGGGCGCTGGCGCAGGACGTCGCTGCGGGCAGGGTCAACGCGGACCGGGTCGACGACCGCACCCTCGCGCGCTACCTGTACGTCCCCGAGCTGCCGGACGCCGACCTGATCTGGCGTACGTCCGGCGAGCAACGGCTCTCCAACTTCATGCTGTACCAGGCGGCGTACTCGGAGTTCGTCTTCTCCGACGTCCTGTGGCCCGACGTGGACCGGCGCCATCTGTGGGAGGCGATCGACACCTACGCCCGGCGCGACCGGCGGTACGGCGGAGCTGAGCCCACCCCCTCCGGGTGACCGTCGTACGGGCCACTCTCCATCCACAGCACCCCGGCGACACCGGGCCGTCCACAGGACCGGGCGGGGCAGGGTGCCCGCGCTCGTCGTGATGGCGAGGCTCGTCGCATGGACCCACTCAGATGCCTCACCGCCGAATCCGGCTTCTTCACCCGGCAGGAGGCACTCAACGCCGGTTGCTCCGAACGTCAGATCGCACGGGCGCGGGCCTCTGGGGTTTGGGTCCGGTTCCGGCGCGGGTGCTACGCGTTCGCTGACGAATGGGCGCAGCTCGACGAGGTCGCGCGACATCGCGTGCGCTGCAACGCCGTGCTCAGGTCGCTGGGCGACGCCGTGGTCCTCAGCCACGTGTCCGGGGTGATCCGCCACGACATCGACGTCTGGGGACTGAGGCTGGATCGCGTGCATGTGACGCGAGTCGACGGCGGGCCCGGTCGTGTCGAGGGTGATGTCGTGCACCACGAAGGTCTCGTCACCGACCAGGACGTGGTCGACGTGGAGGGCCAGCGCGTCCTGCGCGCCGAGCGCTGCGTACTGGAGGCCGGATCCCGTGCGTCGAACGAGAAGGCGCTGTGCCTCATGGAGTCCGGCCTGCGCCAGGCCAAGTTCGATCGGGACGCACTCGAGTCACAGTTCGCCCTGATGGCTCACTGGCCGTTCGCCCAGCACCTCCACATCCCGGTGCGGTTGGCGGACCCGCGCTCGGAGTCGGTCGGTGAGTCGCGAGGGAACTGGTGGTTCTGGGCGCTCGGGATCCCCGCGCCGGAGCTCCAGTTCGAGATCCGCGACCACAGTGGTCGAGTGCTCGGGATCGCCGACTGGTGGTGGGAGAAGTACGGCCTGCTCGGTGAGTTCGACGGCCGGGTCAAGTACGGCCGCCTGCTCAAACCGGGTCAGGAACCGGGCGACGTGGTCTTCGAGGAGAAGGTTCGCGAGGACCTGCTCCGGGAGACGACCGGCGCCAAGATGCTTCGGCTCACCTGGAACGACTACCGCGAGCCGCGCCGGATCCTCGCGCGGTTCAACCGGCTGGCCGGACGGGCTGGCTGACTGCTGGCCAGGCCGGCTGGCGGCCGTCCGCGGGCCGGTCGTACCGCTGGTGCGTGCAGGTTTCCCAAGGGATGCAGGCGAACCGACACTTCCCAGCCTCCGTACGGCCGGGGAAGCGCAGGTTCGGCTGCATCCCTTGGGAAACCTGCAGCCGCAGCAAGCCGCACCCCAACCAGCGCGCGGCCCGCAACCGGCTCAGTGCTCGTCGTAGTGAGTGTCGTGGGGGGCGTGGCGGTGCCCGTCGTGGACGTAGTCCAGGTGGTCGTCGTGCGGTACGGCGAGGTGCCCGCAGCCGGGGCCGTGCTCGTGCGGGTGCTCGCCGGTCGGCTCGTGCCCGACCGCGGCGCCGGCCGCGAACGGCTCCTGCAGACGTGCTCGGTGGCGCGCCCACACGCCGATCGGCCAGGCCACGACGAAGCCGCCGAGCGCCACAAGCACGATGGTCGCGCCGGGGGCGAGCGTGGTGCCTGCCGGCGCGAACGTCGCCAACAGCAGCCCGCCGAGGGAGGCGAGGCAGCCGAGGGCCATGGCAGCCGCGATGGTGGCCCGGAACGACCGGGTGAGCTGCTGGGCGGTCGCCACCGGCACGACGAGCAGCGCCGAGACCAGGAGCAGGCCGACGGTCCGCATCGCGACCGCGACGCTGACGGCCGCCAGAACCGCGATCATCACGTTGTAGAAGCGGACCCGCAGTCCCGCGACCCGCGCGAACTCGGCGTCCTGGGCCACCGCGAAGAGCTGGGGTGACAGTCCGACGCACAGGACGATCACGATGGCCGCGAGCACGAGGGTGACGATCACGTCTCCTTCGGAGATGCTCGTGATCGACCCGAAGAGGTACTGGCCCAGCGTGGCCATGCTCTGGCCTCCGAGACCGCTGATCAGGATGCCGCCGGCGAGACCGCCGTAGAACAGCAGGGCGAGCGCGACGTCGCCACTGGCCTCGCCGCGTTCCCGGATGACCTCGATGAGTACGGCGCCGAGCACTGCCACGACGACAGCGGTCCAGGTGGGGGACGTGCCGGTCAGCAGCCCCAGCGCTACGCCGGTGACCGCGACATGCCCGATGCCGTCACCCATCAGTGCAAGCCGACGCTGGACGAGGAACGTTCCCACCGCGGGCGCCGCCAGACCGGTGATGACGGCTGCGATCAGGGCGCGCCGCATGAACGGCTCGTTGAGCAGCTCCAACGCGGTCGTCAACGAGGTCACCGGGGGCCCTCGCTCGGGTCGAGCGGTGCCCGGACGCCGGGGGTGTGGTCGCGCACGACGGAGACCTCTGATTCGGGATGGTGGTGGTGGCTGTGCGGCTCGGCCATCCAGGGTTCGTGCACCTCGTGGTCGCGCAGCGGCGGCCCGTCGTGGACGATGCGGCCGTCGCGCAGCACCACCGCTCGGTCGACCAAACGCGCGAGGGGGCCGAGCTCGTGGGCCACGAGGACGACCGTCGCACCGCGGTCCTTGAGCGCCGAGAGGGCGTCCGCCAGCGCCTGCTGGTTCGGAAGGTCCACGCCCGCTGTCGGCTCGTCGAGGAAGAACAGCTCGGGCTCGCCGGCGAGCGCTCGAGCGATCAGCGCCCGCTGCTGCTGCCCCCCGGAGAGCTGGCTGACGGCGTCGGTGCGTCGGTGGCTGAGGCCGACCACGTCCAGGGCGTCGCTGATCGCGGCCCGGTCGGCCCGCGAGAGCGGACGCAGCAGCCTGCGGCGCGTGAGGCGGCCGGAGGCCACGAGCTCCCAGACCGAAGCGGGCACGCCCGCCGCTGCGCTGGCACGTTGGGGGACGAACCCGATCCGGTGCCAGGCGCGGAACTGCCTCAACGGCGTGCCGAACAGGTCCACCTCGCCCGTGGCGAGCGGCCGCAGGCCGAGGAGTGCCCGCACCAGAGTGGACTTGCCAGAGCCGTTGGCGCCCATGAGGGCGACGAACTCGCCGTGGCCTATCGCCAGGTCGATATGGCGCAGCACGGGACGCCCGCCGAGGACGACCGATCCTCCACGGACTGCGGCGACGCTGCTCGCGCTCACCCGCACGCGTTCGCTGTGCGGAGCGCCTCGAGGTTCTGCCTCATGAGGGAAAGGTAGTCCTCATCGGACGTCTCGTCGGTGAGACCCTCGATCGGGTCGAGCACGTGGGTCTCGATGCCGAGGTCGTCGGCGAGGCTCTCGCTGAGGGCGGAGGAGCCCAGACGCTCGCTGAACACCGTGGTGATGCCCTTGGTCCGGACCAGATCCTGCAGCTCGGCGCGGTGGGCCGGGGACGGCTCGGCGTCGGGGGAGAGGCCCGCGATGGCCTCGAGGTGGATGTCGTACTTCTCGAGGTAGCTGAACGCGTCGTGCGCGACCACGACCGTGTTCCGCTCGCAGTCGGCGAGCCCTGTCGTGAACTCGCTGTCGAGCTTCTCCAGCTCCGCACGCAGAGCGGACGCGTTGGCGCGGTAGTCGTCGGCGTGGTCGGGGTCGGTCTGAGCCAGCTGCTCAGCGACAGCGTCGGCCAGCGTCGCCATCCTGATCGGGTCGTGCCAGAAGTGCGGGTCCTCGGCACCGTGGTCGTGGCCGTCCTCCTCGGCGTGCTCGGACTCGTCCGCGTGCTCGGACTCGTCCGCGTGATCCGACTCGTCGGCGTGCTCGGACTCGTCGGCGTGCTCCGACTCGTCCGCGTGCTCGGTCTCCTCGGCGTGCTCGGACTCGTCGGCGTGGTCGGCGTGCTCCTCGGCGGACTCTCCGACGGCGAGCAGGTCGACGACCTTCGCGGCGTCGACGGCGGAGCCGGTGGCGATCTCCTTCACGGCGTCGTCGACGGCTGGCTGGAAGCCGTGCTCGTAGACCACCACGTCGGCGCTCGAGATCATGCCTGTCTGCCGGACGCCGAGCTCCAGGTCGTGTGCCTCGCCACCGGGCTGGGTGAGCAGCTCGACGTCCGCGTGCTCACCCGCGACGCGCTCGCTGACGAAGGCCAGGGGATAGAACGCCGCCGCGACGGTGACCGAGGAGTCGCTCGCGGCCTCGTCGTCGAGGGCGCCGCAACCCGCGACCGCGGTCGCGGTCATCGAGAGGGTCAGGAGGGAGGCCAGAGGTCCGAAGCGCATGAGAACCATTCTCACTCGCGGTCCGCGCGCGGTCAAATCCGCCGTAGAGTTCCGCCGTGCTCGTCGTGAACCGCTTCCATGCCCCGGAGGACCCGGACGCCGTCCCGGCGTTCCGCGCCGATCTCGAGGGCGTGCACGCGCTCCTCGCCGGCATGCCGGGGTACGTCGACGGCTGGCTCGCCCGGAACCTCGACGAGCCCGGCCTGTGGCTGCTCAGCACGCGCTGGCAGAACGTGGGCGCCTACCGGCGCGCGCTGTCGTCGTACGACGTGAAGCTGCACGGCGTCCCCGTGCTGAGCCGGGCGATCGACGAGCCCAGCGCGTACGAGGTGGTCGAGCCGAACGCGGTGCTCAACATCGCCGAGCCTCGCGTAACCTAGGGGTTTGCTCCCGCGAGTCAACGACAACCACGCCCGGCAGCCAGCCTGGCTCGTCCCATAAAGGATTCCCCGTGGCCAAGCCGCCTCCGTCCACCGTCGACCAGGTCGTCTCCCTCGCGAAGCGCAGAGGCTTCGTCTACCCCTGCGGCGAGATCTACGGCGGCACCCGCAGCGCGTGGGACTACGGCCCCCTGGGTGTGGAGCTGAAGGACAACATCAAGCGCCAGTGGTGGAAGGCGATCGTGCAGGCGCGCGAGGACGTCGTCGGTCTCGACTCCAGCGTGATCCTGCCCCGCCAGACCTGGGAGGCCTCGGGCCACGTCGCCACGTTCAGCGACCCGCTGACCGAGTGTCAGTCGTGCCACAAGCGGTTCCGGGCGGACCACCTGCAGGAGGAGTTCCTGGAGCGGGAGTCGAAGAAGGGGAAGCAGGTCAGCGCGGATCCCGCGACGGTCGACCTCGCCACGCTCACCTGCCCCAACTGCGGCACCCGCGGCGCGTGGACCGAGCCGCGTCAGTTCTCCGGCCTGCTCAAGACCTACCTCGGAGTGGTCGAGGACGAGTCGGGGCTGCACTACCTGCGCCCGGAGACCGCGCAGGGCATCTTCCTCAACTTCGCCAACGTGGTGACCTCGCAGCGGATGAAGCCCCCGTTCGGCATCGCCCAGATCGGCAAGAGCTTCCGCAACGAGATCACGCCCGGCAACTTCATCTTCCGCACCCGCGAGTTCGAGCAGATGGAGATGGAGTTCTTCGTCAAGCCCGGTGAGGACGAGGAGTGGCACCAGTACTGGATCGACGCCCGCACGCAGTGGTACGTCGACCTCGGCATCAAGGCCGACAACCTGCGCCACTACGAGCACCCGAAGGACAAGCTCTCCCACTACTCCAAGCGCACCGTCGACATCGAGTACCGCTTCAAGTTCGCCGGCTCGGAGTGGGGTGAGCTCGAGGGCATCGCCAACCGCACCGACTTCGACCTCTCCACCCATGCCCAGCACTCCGGCCAGGACCTCAGCTACTTCGACCAGGCCAACAACGAGCGCTACGTGCCCTACGTGATCGAGCCGGCCGCGGGCCTCTCCCGCAGCCTGATGACGTTCCTGGTGGACGCCTACTCCGAGGACGAGGCGCCGAACACGAAGGGCGGTGTGGACAAGCGCACCGTGCTTCGGCTCGACCCGCGGCTGGCGCCGGTCAAGGTCGCCGTGCTGCCCCTGTCGCGCAACGCCGACCTCACGCCCAAGGCCAAGGCCGTCGCTGCCGAGCTGCGCCAGGCCTGGACCGTCGACTTCGACGACTCCGGCGCGATCGGCCGCCGTTACCGCCGCCAGGACGAGATCGGCACGCCCTACTGCGTCACCGTCGACTTCGACACCCTCGACGACCAGGCCGTCACCGTCCGTGAGCGGGACTCCATGTCCCAGGAGCGGATCGCGCTGGACAAGCTCACCACCCACTTCGCCGAGCGGTTCATCGGATGTTGACCCGCGCCCGGTCCACCCTCGTCCCGGTCGTCGTACTCGGCCTGGCGCTGGTGGCTGCCGGGTGCGGAGCTGATGACAAGAAGGCCGACCGGGACGAGTCGGCGTCGCCCAGCCCGACGAGTACGACGACCAGCCCGGCGCCGTACCTCGAGGTGGCTGAGGGCGTGGAGCTCACCGAGCCCGGCACCGCGCTCGCCCTCGGCCAGGAGGCGGTGGTCGCCTTCGAGCTGCGGCAGGACGTGACGGCTGCACTGGCCGTCACGGTGGAGCGGATCGAGCGCACGTCGTTCCGGGAGTCCTTCCAGGGCTGGCGGATCGACGACGTGACCGCAGCGCGGACCCCGCACTTCGTGCGGCTGAAGGTCACCAACGTGGGAGAGGGAGACCTCGGCGGACTGCTCCTGGACGACGTGATCTGGGCCGACGACGGCACCAAGCTCGAGGCGCCCGTCTACTACGACGCCAAGCAGCTGCCGGTCTGCGCGGGCGGACCGCTGCCGAAGGCGTTCGCGTCCGGCGCGACCGCGGCGCTGTGCCAGGTGTACTTCATCGCGGACGGCCACCGGCTCGCAGCGGTGACCTTCCACCCTCCGGCAGACCTGGCGGCGATCACGTGGACCGGCGCGTTCAGCAAGGTGCAGCCGCCGGCTCGGAACCCGAAGAAGAAGGCCGTCAAGCAACAGTGATTTGGGTGGCGCCCACGCACTCCCGGACAATGGCGAGGTGCTGGCACCCGTTCGCGAGGGTCTGACCCTCGGCAACCTCCGCGTGGAGACGCCCGTCGTCCTCGCGCCGATGGCGGGTGTCACCAACGCGGCGTTCCGCCGGCTCTGCGCCGAGCACGGAGCAGGCCTCTACGTGTGCGAGATGATCACCAGCCGGGGGCTGGTCGAGGGCGACGAGACGACCCGGCGGATGCTGGTCTTCGACGACGCCGAGCGGGTCCGTTCGGTCCAGCTCTACGGCACCGACCCGACCTACGTCGGCAAGGCGGCGCAGATCCTCTGCGAGGAGTACGGCGTCGCCCACATCGACCTCAACTTCGGCTGCCCCGTCCCGAAGGTCACCCGCAAGGGTGGTGGCGGCGCGCTGCCCTGGAAGCGGGGCCTGCTCGCCCGGATCCTCGAGGAGGCGGTCGCGGCCGCGACGCCGTACGACGTCCCGGTGACGATGAAGACGCGCAAGGGCCTCGACGAGGACCACCTGACCTACCTCGACGCCGGCCGCATCGCGCAGGAGACCGGGTGCGCGGCCATCGCGCTGCACGGCCGCACGGTGGCGCAGGCCTACTCCGGCCTGGCTGACTGGGACGCGATCGCGCAGCTGGTCGAGCACGTCGACATCCCGGTGCTCGGCAACGGGGACATCTGGGAGGCGGCCGACGCCGTGCGCATGGTCGAGCGGACCGGTGCCGCCGGTGTCGTCGTGGGCCGGGGCTGCCTCGGCCGCCCGTGGCTCTTCCGCGACCTCGCCGCCGCATTCGCCGGACAGGCCGAGACCACGCTGCCCACGCTGGGCGAGGTCACCGTCATGATGCGGCGTCACGCCGAGCTGCTGTGCGACCACATGGGGGAGGAGCGCGGCTGCAAGGAGTTCCGCAAGCACGTCACCTGGTATCTCAAGGGCTTTCGTGCCGGCGGAGAGCTGCGCCGCTCGCTCGGTCTCGTCGACACCCTCGCCACCCTCGACCGGCTGCTGGGCGAGCTCGACCCGAGTGAGCCCTACCCGGTCGCCGAGCTGGGGGCTCCGCGCGGGCGACAGGGGTCTCCGCGCAACCGGGTCGTGCTGCCCGAGGGATGGCTCGACGATGCCGACGGCAGCGGCTGCTCCATACACGAAGCGGTCGACGAGACCACCGGTGGGTGACCCGAAACACGGTGTTAACCCCGGTTGTTGATTCGTGAAGCATTCGACGGCTGTGCTTGACTCACGCGTCGTGCCTGATCCCGCTAGGGTGTCGGGCACGCGTCCCTGACAGCGACAGCAAAGGAATCAGCGCGTGGCACATAGCCACAAGCGGGAAACCGCGCGACGTACGCCCCGAGCAGCAGCACTTGCCGGCTCCCTCGCCGCCCTGGCGACCGGTGCCGTCGTCACCGCCGGTGTCATGAACACCTCGGCCCCTGACAACAACCTCCTCGCCGTCGACCCGACCTCGTCCGTCGCCGGGTCGGTCAGCGTCAAGGCCCGGGAGCTCCCGGTCCTGTCGCGTAGCGGCGCCCGCGCCGGCGAGGCCGAGCCCCGAGCGGCGAAGGCCAAGCCGAGCCGGGTGGACCTGCTCCTCGCGAAGGAGGCAGTCGCCAAGGCGGTCAGGAGCGCGGAGACCGAGCTCTGGACGACCGCTCCGCTGAACCTGTGGACACGGCCCGACCAAGAGGCCAAGCAGGTGGGCGAGATCGAGGAGGGTGAGCGCGTCCTGGTCACCGGCCGCGAGTACGGCGAGCGTGCCGAGGTCGTCGTCGGAAAGCAGGCCCGCTGGGTCACCGCCGGCTACTTCTCCGACGAGAAGCCGCTGACCCTCGGCGGCGACTGCACCAACGGCACCACGGTGCCGTCCGGCGTGAGCGAGAACATCAAGAAGGTCCATGCCGCGGTGTGCGCCAACTTCCCCGAGATCGGCACCTACGGCACGTTCCGCAGCGACGGCGAGCACGCGCAGGGCATCGCGGTCGACATCATGGTCTCGGGCGACCGCGGCTGGGAGGTCGCGGAGTTCGTCCGCGCCAACTACGCCGCGCTGGGCGTGAACTACCTGATCTACTCCCAGCAGATCTGGTCGGTCGACCGGGCCGGCGAGGGCTGGCGCGGCATGTCGGACCGTGGGTCCGCCACCGCCAACCACTACGACCACGTGCACGTCACGACGTACTGAGCCGCGGGCAGGGCGACGGCCTCCCCGACGCAGGCACCGATCGAGGCCCGGCCACCGCGTGGTCGATAGTCTCCGCGTCGTGGATGACGTCGAGCTGCTCTACGACGAGCACGCGCGCGAGCGGATCGTGCCGGAGCCGCCCAAGCGGGTCGACGCTCCGGTGCGGCTCGCGTTCGAGCGTGACCGGGCCCGCGTCGTCCACGCGGCGTCGTTCCGCCGACTGGCGGCCAAGACCCAGGTGGTCGGGCCGCAGAGCGACGACTTCGTCCGCAACCGGCTGACGCACAGTCTCGAGGTGGCGCAGATCGCGCGGGACCTCTCCCGGGCGCTCGGCGCACATCCGGACATCACGGAGACCGCGGCGCTGGCGCACGATCTCGGCCACCCGCCGTTCGGCCACAACGGCGAGCGGGCGCTCGCGGCCCTCGCGGCTGACTGGGGCGGCTTCGAGGGCAACGCCCAGACCCTTCGGGTGCTCACCCGGCTCGAGGCCAAGACCGCGGACGGGGCGGGGGAGTCGGTCGGTCTGAACCTGACCCGGGCCACGCTCGACGCCTGCACGAAGTACCCGTGGGGGCTCGACGAGACCCACGCGAAGTTCGGCGTGTACGACGAAGACCGGCCCGCCTTCGACTGGCTCCGGTCCGGGGCGCCCGAGCGGCGGCGCTGCATGGAGGCCCAGGTCATGGACCTCGCCGATGACGTGGCCTACTCGGTCCATGACGTCGAGGACGGCACCGTGGCCGGCAAGATCGATCTGACTCGGCTGGACGCGCCGGCCGTGTGGGAGACCGTGCGCGACTGGTACCAGCCCGACGCGACCGACGACGAGCTCGACGCGGTCCTCCAGCGGCTCCGTTCCGTCGGGAGCTGGCCGCAGGCGCCGTACGACGGTCGCCGGGGCAGCCTGGCCGCCCTCAAGAACCTGACGTCCGACCTGATCGGCCGGTTCTGCGGCGCGGTCCAGCAGGCGACGTTCGCGGCGTCCGAGGGACCGTTCGTCCGCTACGCCGCAGACCTCGTGGTTCCACCGGAGACCTGGGCCGAGATCACGGTGCTCAAGGGCGTCTCGGCGCACTACGTCATGCAGGACGGCGCACGGGTCGCTCTCCAGGAGCGCCAGCGGGAGCTGCTCATCGAGCTCGTCGCGGCGCTGCTCGACCGGGGTGCCGACGCGCTGGACGAGGCCTTCACCGTGGACTGGGACCGGGCCGCGGACGACACGGCCCGGGGCCGGGTCGTGATCGACCAGGTCGCCTCGCTCACCGACGCGAGTGCCATGGCCTGGCACCAGCGCCTGTGTCGCTGACGTCGCCGAGTCGGCCCGGAGCCCGCACCTGGCACGAACGAAGGCCGGCCGCAGCCCGAGGGCTGCGGCCGGCCTGTCGCTGACGGAGGTGCTGAGGATCAGCCGGTCACCGGGACGTGCGTCTCGACCGGGTCAGGTGCCGGAGCCTCGCTCGGGTCCACGTCGCCGCCCCGATCGCTGGTGACCTCGCCGCAGGTCGCGGAGGCGACGGTCAGGTCGATCTGGTCGAACAGGGTGACGTTGAGCGCGTCGACGGTGAAGGTGCCGTCGGCGTTGTTGGTCTGTCGGTTGAGCGTCACCTTCACCAGCTGGGGGATCTCGATCGCGCTGTTGGCCCGGTTGGTGTCGATCAGCGTCGGCAGCAGGCCGTTGGTGAACTCGACCGTCACGTCACCACTGTCGCCGTTGCACTCGGCGGCCACGATGGCGGCGCCGAAGAGGTTGCCCGACTCGGCGAAGTCGCAGATCGCTCCGAGGTGGTCCGGCAGGACGTCGTTGAAGTCGAGCGCCGTGATCAGGTCGAGCCTGATGTCGTGGCCGGCGGCTTCGTCGACGAGGGGGTCGAAAAGATCGGGCGCCAGGGTGCCGTCCTCGTCGGTGGCCTCGTCCTTGATGTCCTCGACGGGGATGTTGTCGAGGGCGGCGCAGAGGGGCTCGAGCTGCGTGCCGAGCTCGGCCAGCTGCGCGAACTCACTGTCGAGGAGGACGACGCTCAGCTCGGCGACCGAGGCCTTGGCCTGGCCGTTCTGTGCCGCGACGTTCATCGCGCCGGCCTCCAGCAGCGGGGCGCCTGGTACGTCGACGGCGGAGTCCTCCACCAGCGAGCCGTCGGTCGACTCCACGAACGGGGTCGGCGGGATGGCCTCGTTGTCAGCGATGTTCAGTGCGATGCCGAACGCGGAGGAGGGCTCGCCCGCCGCACTCGCGGCAGTGCCGCCGCCGAACAGCGCGACGGACGCCGCGCCGGTCACCAGCAGGAGAGCGCCGGCGGCGGGAGCCAGGTGCCGGTTGATCTTCATGGGTTTCCCTTCATCTGTATCACTTGTCGGCATCGGGAGCCGAGAGTGCGGGTTAGTTCTTGTCGACAAGGACTGGTGTGCCGATCGGGACGGTTCGGATCAGAGCGAGTGCCTCATCGGGCACCCTGACGCATCCGTGACTGACCGCTTCGCCGAAGACCGACGGGTTCGTCCAGCCGTGGATCGCGACGGTGCCCGGGCCACCGCCGTAGGAGTCGAGTGTGTCGCTGTGGCTTCCCAGCGGCAGGATCACCGGCGAGAACGGTTGCTTGTCGTCGATGATCTGCCCGAGGACGAACGTGCGGCCGACGGGGGTCGGCGTGGCCGGCGCGCCGATCGCAACCTCCCACGACCCGACCGGGCGGTTGTCCTCGAACAGCTCCAGCGTGCGCTGACCGAGGTGCACCCTGATCAGGAAGCTGCTGTGCGCCTCTGCGAGCTGGGAAGAGCGGATCCAGCCGGTGGAGCCGTTGGGTCGCGATGGCAGCAGCACCTGTACCCAGTCGCGGTTCCGCGTGATCACCGGAAGCCAGGTGTCCCCGAACTGCTTCGGCCCGATCTTGGCGAACGGCTTGCCGTCCGGGGCGTCGTACAGGATGACGAGCCGCTTCGGGTGCACCACGGTGCCCTTCGGCACCCGGTCCGGGCGCAGGTCCTTCGGGGCGGCCTCGATCGTGGTCTTCGTGGAGCTCATCGGCAGCGAGTTGAGATCGAGCTTCTCCGACGACGAGGGCGACTGGGTCCGGGCCGAATCTTCGTCCTCGCCCCTGAAGGCCACGACCAGCGCCGAGACGGCGAAGAGCAGCACGACGAGGGTCACCGGCCAGGACATGCGCGGGCGCGCAGCGGCCTGATCCATGTGCTGTCCCTCCCGGAATGCTCATCCCACGACCCCCACTCGTCCTGGTCTCCCCAGACCTGTGCAACGACGCATCAGGGACGAAAGTCACGCTGAGCCTAGCCTGAGCGCGCCGTCACGTCCCCGGTCCACGGGAACTGAGACCTAGACCGCACGACAGTAGGATCGCCGCATGGCCGGACGGATACGTGACGAGGACATCGCCGCGGTCCGCGAGAAGGTCCGGATCGACGAGGTGGTCTCGGGTTATGTCACCCTGCGCAACGCGGGCGGCGGCTCGCTGAAGGGCCTGTGCCCCTTCCACGACGAGAAGTCCCCTTCCTTCCACGTCACCCCGAGCCGTGGGTTCTTCCACTGCTTCGGATGCCAGGAGGGTGGTGACATCTTCACCTTCCTGATGAAGATCGACGGCCTGACCTTCGGCGAGGCCGTCGAGCGGATGGCGGACAAGTACGGCGTGCAGCTGCGACGCGACGAGTCCGGGGCAGACGACCGGCCGAAGGGTCCGCAACGGCGCCGGCTGATCGAGGCCCACGCGGTGGCCCAGGAGTTCTATGCCCAGCAGCTCGGAACCTCCGAGGCGCTGGAGGCCCGCCAGTTCCTCGACCAGCGAGGCTTCGACCAGGACGCCGCCCTCACCTTCGGTGTCGGGTTCTCGCCCCGTGACGGCGAGGCGCTGTGGCGACACCTCAGCGCCCGTCGCTTCACGTCCGAGGAGGTCATCGCGGCCGGTCTCGTCGCGATGGGCCGTTCGCTCTACGACCGGTTCCGGGGGCGCCTGATGTGGCCGATCCGGGACGCCACGGGCGACACGATCGGCTTCGGCGCCCGCCGGATCTTCAGCGACGACCGGATCGATGCCAAGTACCTCAACACTCCCGAGACGCCCATCTACAAGAAGAGCCAGGTCCTCTACGGCATCGACCTCGCCCGGCGCGAGATCGCGCGCACCTCCCAGGCCGTGATCGTCGAGGGCTACACCGATGTGATGGCCTGTCACCTCGCCGGCGTCGGCACCGCCGTCGCCACCTGCGGCACGGCCTTCGGCGACGAGCACGCCCGCGTCCTGCGCCGCTTCCTCGATGACCACGAGGAGTTCCGCAGCGAGGTCGTCTTCACCTTCGACGGCGACGAGGCGGGCCAGAAGGCCGCGCTCCGCACGTTCGAGGGCGACCAGCGGTTCGTGTCCCAGACCTATGTCGCCGTCGCGCCCCAGGGAATGGACCCGTGTGACCTGCGGATCAAGGAGGGCGACGCCGCCGTTCGTGAGCTGATCGCCACCCGCAAGCCGCTGTACCGCTTCGTCCTCGACAACGTCGTCGGCCGCTACGACCTCGACCGCGCGGACGGCAGGGTCGACGCGCTCCGAGCCGGCGCGAAGCTGGTCGCGAGCATCCGCGACCGCTCGAAGGTCGACGCCTTCGCCCGCGAGCTCGCCGGGATGGTCGGGGTCGACATGGAGGAGGCCAGGGCTGAGGTACGCCGTGCCGCCGCCCGTGGGTCGTCCGCGCCTCCCGACCGGCGGGCGCCCGGGCAGCACGCCCG
>NZ_SSXI01000233.1:0-67914 GCF_004803405.1 Nocardioides sp.
CAGCAGTCGTGCACGGGGCCGCGGGAGCCGACGGCGGCACGCTCGACCGGCTCACCACGCTCGGCAGCGGCTCGCTCGAGCACCAGGTCGCGGATCGCCTCGACGAAGCGGGGGTGGGTGCCGGCCGAGGCCGCGCGCCGCGCGGGGATGCCGAGCCGATCGGCAGTGGCGAGCGCCTCGGTGTCGAGGTCGTAGACCACCTCCATGTGGTCGGAGACGAAGCCGACGGGGATCAGCACGACGGCGGCCACGCCCTCCCGGGCCAGCTCCTCGAGCCGGTCGTTGACGTCCGGCTCGAGCCACGGCGTGCGCGGCGAGCCGGACCGGGAGCAGAAGACCAGCTCGTGCGGGCGGGCCACCTGCGTCGTCTCGCGCAGCCGGGCGGCCACCGCGTCGGCGACGTCGAGGTGCTGCGCCAGGTAGGCCCCTCCATCGGGCCCGCTGTCGTCGTTCATCGCGTCGGGGATCGAGTGGGTGACGAAGACCAGTCGCGCGGCGTCGCGGACCTCGTCGGGCAGGTCGTCGAGGGCGGCGGCAGCACCGTCGACGACCGCGTCCACGAACCCCGGGTGGTTGTAGTACGGCCGGACCTTGTCGAGCCGGGGAGCCAGGTGGCCCTCCGGCACCGCGTCGGTGGCCGCCGCGAGGTTGTCGAGGTACTGCCGGCAGCTCGACCAGGACGAGTAGGCCGACGTGACGACGCACACCGCACGCCGCACCCCGTCGGCGGCCATCCGCGCGACCGTGTCGGTCAGGTACGGCTCCCAGTTGCGGTTGCCCCAGTAGACGGGGAGGTCGACGCCGTTCGCCGCGAAGTCGGCCTCGATCGCGGCGATCAGGGCCTCATTCTGGTCGTTGATCGGCGACTTGCCGCCGAACAGGTAATAGTGCTGGCCGACCTCCTCGAGCCGCTCGCGCGGGATCCCGCGACCCCGCGTGACGTTCTCGAGGAAGGGCACGACGTCCTCGGGCTTCTCCGGACCGCCGAAGGAGAGGAGCAGGAGGGCGTCATAGGGATCCGGATTGGGCACGTGCCCATCGTAGGGAGGACGATGTCCCCGCCATGTCGCACTCTCCCCCGGAGCGCAGCGGCGGCGCGCTGGCGCCGTACCGACTGATCTTCACGCCCCCCACCGCGCTGTTCAGCGCGACGGGGCTGGTGGCGCGTCTCCCCATCTCCATGGTCGGCCTGGGCATCGTGCTGCTGGCCGAGCACGAGACGGGGTCCTACGGCTTCGCCGGCTCCGTGTCGGCGGTCGCCCTCATCGCGAACGCGCTCTTCGCCGTCGTGCAGGGTCGCCTGCTGGACCGGCTGGGACAGGGCCGGGTCCTGCCCGTGGCGGTGACGCTCTGGGGCGTGGGCCTGGCCGGCGCGATGGCGGCGCTCTCGTGGGACTGGCCCATCTGGTCGGTGTACGTCCTCGCCGGGGTGGCCGGCGCAGCGCTGCCGTCCGTCGGCACCTGCGTGCGTGCCCGGTGGTCGCACGTGCTCGCCGATCGCCCCGACCGCCTCCACACGGCCTTCTCCTTCGAGGCGGTGGCGGATGAGGCGGTGTTCCTGGTCGGCCCGATCGCGGTGACGATGCTCGCGACCGGCGTGCACCCCGTCGCGGGACTCGCCGCCGCCCTGCTGAGCGGGCTGCTCGGCACCTATGCCTTCGCTGCGCAACGCCGCACCGAGCCGCCGGCCCATCCGCCTGTCGCTGCGGGTGGTGTCAAGGCACCGATGCCGTGGGGAGCGATCGGTCCGCTGACCATGGTGGCCGTGGCGCTCGGCGTGCTGTTCGGGGCAGCCGAGGTGGTGACCGTCGCGTTCTCGGAGGAGGAGGGCCGCAAGTCCGCGGCCGGGTTCCTGCTGGCGATCTGGGCCCTGGGGAGCCTTGCCGCCGGCCTGATCTCCGGGGCGATCACCTGGCGCCGCGGGCCGCTGACGAGGCTGCGCTGGGGTGCGTTCGGGATGGCGCTCGCCACGCTTCCCCTTCCCTTCGTCCCGTCCCTGCCGGTGATGGGCGCGGTGCTCCTGATCGGCGGGTTCGCCATCTCGCCCACCCTGATCGCCGCGATGTCTCTGGCCGAGCAGGTGCTGCCACCGGCTCGGCTGACCGAGGGCATGGCGTTCATCCAGACCGGGATCGCGGCGGGCCTCGCGCCGGGCGCCGCGGTCGCCGGCGTGATCATCGACCGCGCAGGCGCCTCGCCCTCCTACCTGGTCTGCGCGGTCGGCGGCGTGCTCGCGCTGACGGGCGCCCTGCTCACCCGGGTCCCCGCTACGGTGCGGACCCATGAGCGGACCGATGAGCACGTGGCGTAACTGGGCCGGCCTCGAGTCCGCCTCGGGCGTGCGGGCGGTGACGCCGGCGTCGGCGGAGGAGGTGAGGTCCGAGGTGCTGCAGGCCCGGGAGTCCGGGCAGACCGTGAAGGCGGCCGGCACCGGGCACAGCTTCACCGCGATCGCGAAGCCCGAGCACGTCCATCTGCTCCCCGACCGCATGCGCGGGATCCTCGCCGTGGACCGCGAGGCGATGACGGTCACCGCGCTGGCCGGCACGCAGCTGAAGGTCCTCAACGCCGAGCTCGGGCGGCTCGGCCTGAGCCTGCACAACATGGGCGACATCGCCGAGCAGACGCTCGCCGGGGCGATCGCGACGGGCACCCACGGCACCGGCGGCCGGGCGGCCGGTCTGGCCGCCCAGGTGGTCGGGCTGGAGCTGGTGACGGGCACCGGCCAGCTCCTCCGGGCGACGCCGGAGGAGAACTCCGACGTGTTCGACCTCGCCCGCGTCGGGCTCGGCGCCCTGGGCATCCTGGTCTCGATCACCTTCGCCGTCGAGCCGCTCTTCCTGCTGCGTGCGGAGGAGCAGCCCATGTCGTGGGACGAGGCCCTGGCCTCGTTCGACGAGCTGACCTCGGCCAACGACCACGTCGACATGTACTGGTTCCCGCACTCCGAGCGGATGCTCACCAAGCGCAACCGACGGGTCGGAACCGACCTCTCGGCTGCCGAGCCGCTCCCCCGCTGGCGTGCGTGGCTGGACGACGACCTGCTCTCCAACACCCTGTTCGGAGCCCAGACCGCGGCGCTCAACTTGGCACCACGGGCGATCCCGGCCGCCAACCGCGCGGCGGCACGTCTGCTCGGGGCGCGCACCTACACCGACGTCGCGCACCGGGTCTTCACCACCGAGCGGAAGGTGGTCTTCCGGGAGATGGAGTACGCCGTCCCGCGCGAGCTCGGGATCGAGGCGCTTCGCGAGTGCCGGCGGGCCCTGGAGAGATCCGGCCTGACCGTGTCGTTCCCGGTGGAGATCCGGCTGGCGCCGGCCGACGACGTCCCGTTGTCGACGGCCTACGGACGGGACTCGCTCTACCTGGCGTTCCACACCCACCGGCGGGCCGACCACGCTGCGTACTTCGCGGCGATGGAGCCGATCGTGCGCGACCACGGCGGCCGGCCGCACTGGGGCAAGCTGCACACCCTGGCCGCCGACGACCTCGCCGGACGGTACCCCCGGTTCGACGCGTTCCTCCGCCTGCGGGACCGCCTGGACCCGGACCGGGTATTCACCAACCCCTACCTCGAGCGGGTGCTCGGGCCCTAGCCACCGGCGTCCCGCCAGCCCGTGTCGAGCCCGTCGTGGCCGTGCGCGGCCATCAGCGACAGGCCGCCGTCGACGACGTACGACGACCCGGTCACGTACGACGAGCGCGGGGACACCAGGAACTCGATCACCGATGCGACCTCGTTGACGTGACCGGGTCGCCCCGCCGGGTTGCCCGGCCGACTCTCGTGGAAGGCCTGGGCCTCCTCCTGCCCGGTCATCGGCGTGGAGATCTCACCCGGGGCGACGGCGTTGACGGTGATGTCGTGCTCGGCGAGCTCCAGGGCGAGCACCTTCGTCAGCATGCCCAGGCCGGCCTTGGCGGTGCAGTACGCCGCCGCGCCGTACCGCGGCAGGTGCTCGTGGACGCTGGTGATGTTGACGATCCGGCCGCCGTGCCCGCCGGCGATCATGATCCGCGCGGCTCGCTGGGCGCACAGGAACGGTCCGTCGAGATCGGTGGCGAGCACGTGCCGCCAGGTCTCGAGCGACAGGTCGGTGATCCGGTCGGTGTGGCCCGTGCCGGCGACGTTGACCAGCACCCCGAGGCCGCCGAGCTTCTCGGCGAGGCGGTCGACCACCTCGCCCGCGTCGGGACGAGACGCCTCGAACGGCTCCGTGAACGCGTGCCGGCCGCGCGCCTCCACGGCGGCGACGGTGTCACGCAGCCCCGCCACGTCCCGGTGGCAGGTCAGCCCGACGTCGAACCCCTCGGTCGCCAGCAGCTCCGCAGTGGCCTTGCCGATGCCGGAGTCACTGCCGGTGACGATCGCCTTGCGCGGGAATCTGTCGCTCATGAGATCCGGGTACCCGTGCCGTCACAATCGATCCATGGCGAGGACACCTGCGTGCCCGTGCGGCTCCGGGAGGCGGTACGACGAGTGCTGCCGCCCCCTTCACCGCGGCCAGGACGCGGCGCGCACGGCCGAGGAGCTGATGCGCTCGCGGTACTCCGCCTTCGTGGTGCACGACGCGTCGTACCTCCTCCGCACCTGGCACCCGGCGACCCGCCCGGAGTCGCTGGACCTCGACGACCGCGTCCGGTGGACCGGGCTGGACGTGCTGGCGACCGAGGCCGGAGGTCCGGCGGACGAGAGGGGCCTGGTGGAGTTCCGCGCGCACCACGTCGTGGCCGGTGTGCCCGGCAGCCTCCACGAGGTCAGCCGGTTCCGCCGGCAGGGAGGCGCGTGGCTCTACGTCCGCGGACGGCACGTCTAGACCGGCTCGCACGACACAAATGTCGACACATCGCCACACGCCGAGCGCGCAACCGGATCCGGCGGTGCTCCCGGCGTAGGCTCGGCGCCACCGGAGCAGCACCCCGGCACCAGGCAGACGTACCCCCAGGCAGACGACCAAGGACGACACATGGCGGACAAGGCACACCTCGCCCTCGCCGGCGTCAGTCCCGACCGTCGCCGCCTGCTGCTGGTGGACGACAACGGCGTCGAGTTCACCCTCGACATCACGTCCGACCTCCGCGCGGCGGTGCGCGGTGAGACCACCCGTCTCGGCCAGTTGGAGATCCAGATGAGCAGCAGCATCCGTCCCCGCGAGATCCAGACCCGCATCCGTGCCGGCGAGTCCGCGGAGGCGGTCGCGCAGGCGGCCGGCACCACGGTGGACGCGATCATGTCCTACGTCGCGCCCGTCCTCGCCGAGCGCGAGCACGTCGCGGCACGCGCCCAGAAGGCCTCGCTGCGCCGCGCCCCCGGGGAGTCCGCGCCTGCCCACACCCAGACCCGTGCCCTGGGCGACGCCGTCGCCGCCCACCTCCGCGGCATCGGAGCCGACCCGGCGACCGCCGTCACCTGGGACGCCTACCGCCGCGAGACCGGACGCTGGGTGCTCTCCGGCACGTTCGGGATTGGCGAGCGCAGCGGCACCGCGCGGTTCACCTTCGACGCCCCCGGCAACTACGCGCTCGCCGACAACGACGACGCCCGCTGGCTGGTCGGCGATCTCCGCTCCGAGACCCCCACGATGACCCGGGACGACCTGCAGCAGGTCCGCCAGCGCCGGCTGGCCGCCGTGCCTGCCGACGAGCTGCCGCTGGGCGACGACGCGCTCGACCTGGTCAGCGGTGAAGCCGCCGAGGCGCTGGTCGACATCCCCGAGCCGCGGTACGACGAGCCGATCCGCGCGACGGCGGACCAGGCGCTGGTCGCCGATTCGGCGCAGGCCGAGGCGGAGGCCGAGCAGGCCCGCCACCGCCGCCCGGTCCAGAAGAAGCGCGGCCGCGCCTCGGTTCCGAGCTGGGACGAGATCATGTTCGGCGGCGGCGACCAGTAGGTAGGTCCAGTTCGCGGACGCGCGCCACGAAGGCCTCGCCAGGCGTAACCTGCGCGCATGGCCTACTTCGTCACCGGCGCCACGGGGTTCATCGGGCGCCATCTCGTTGCCGAGCTCGTCGACCACCGGCAGGGTCCGGTCTTCGTCCTGGTGCGCGCGTCGTCGCTCCCGCGCATGGAGGCGTTCGTCCGCCAGTGGGGGTCGACGCGGGTACAGCCCGTCGTCGGCGATCTCGCTGAGCCGGGCCTCGGCGTCGACCCCGCCTGGGTCGAGGAGCACGCCGGAAAGATCGACCACTTCTTCCATCTCGCGGCCATCTACGACATGACCGCCGACGACGCGACGAACGAGGCGATGAACGTCGGTGGCACCCGCCACGCGCTCGCCCTCGCGGAGAGCCTGCAGGCGGGCTGCTTCCACCAGGTCTCGTCCGTCGCCGCGGCCGGGGACTACCACGGCCGGTTCGACGAGTCGATGTTCGACGAGGGCCAGCCGCTGCCGTCGCCGTACCACCGGACGAAGTACGAGTCGGAGAAGATCGTCCGGTACGAAGCGACCGTGCCGTGGCGGGTCTACCGGCCGGCCATCGTGGTCGGTGACTCCGGGACCGGCACCATGGACAAGGTCGACGGCCCCTACTACTTCTTCCCCGTGATCAAGCGGTTGCGCGACCTCTTCCCGGCGCGGCTGCCCCTGCTCGGCGTCGACCTCGGCGACACCAACGTGGTGCCGGTGGACTACGTCGCCAAGGCGATGGACCACCTCGCACACCTGCCCGGGCGGGACGGCGAGGCGTTCCACCTCGTCAACCCCGAGCCGCAGCCGGTCGTGGACATGATCAACGCGTTCTGCGCCGCCGCGGGCGCCCCGCGCTTCGCCACCCCGGTGGACCGCAGCATCACCACGGCGGGTGGGCTGATCCCCCGCGCACTGCGACCCTCCACGCTGGTCAACGCCATGGTCCGCTCGGCGCCGGCGCAGCTGATGCTCGACCAGACGGTCGGGCGTCTCGGCATCCCCGCCGAGGTGCTCTCGCACACGTCCTTCCCCTCCGTCTTCGACTCCAGGGTGACCGAGAGGGCCCTCGCCGGGTCCGGGATCTCGGTGCCTCCGCTGGAGACCTACGCCCGTGCCCTCTGGTCGTACTGGGAGGAGAACCTCGACGACTCCGTGGCACGCGACCCGAAGGCGCGCGCCGCGCTCAAGGGCAAGCTCGTGGTGATCACCGGCGCCTCGTCGGGCATCGGCAAGGTGACCGCCCTCAAGGTCGCCCAGGCCGGCGGCATCCCGGTGCTGGTCGCCCGCGGCAAGGAGAAGCTCGAGGACACCAAGGCCACCATCGAGATGCGCGGCGGGCAGGCACACGTCTTCGCCTGCGACCTCTCCGATCTCGAGGCGATCGACAGCCTGTGCGAGCGGATGGTGGAGGAGCTGCCGAGCGTCGACTTCGTCGTCAACAACGCCGGCCGGTCGATCCGCCGGTCACTGAAGCTGTCGCAGGACCGGTTCCACGACTTCGAGCGCACGATGCAGCTGAACTACTTCGGCGCGATCCGACTGGTGATGGGCCTGATGCCGCAGCTGCACCGGCAGCGGTCCGGGCACATCGTCAACATCTCCTCGATCGGCGTGCAGACCAACCCTCCCCGCTTCTCCGCCTACGTCGCGTCGAAGGCGGCGCTCGACTCGTGGAGCAACGTGGTCTCCTCGGAGGTCGTCGGCCACGGCATCACGTTCACCAACGTGCACATGCCCCTGGTGCGGACGCCGATGATCGCGCCGACCAGGATCTACGACAAGTTCCCCACCATCTCCCCCGCTCAGGCGGCCGACGTGGTGATCCGCGCGATGGTGGACAAGCCGCACGAGATCAACACCGCGCTCGGGACCGCCGGAGCGCTGGCTCACACGATCGCGCCGCGGGCGGCGTTCCGGGTGCTCAACCTGGCCTACCAGGTGTTCCCCGACTCGGCTGCCGCGAAGGGCCAGAAGCCGACCTCGGAAGCCGCCGCCGCAGCCGTCGAGGCGCCGGCCTCGAGTCACCGCGAGACCGAGCAGATGCTGCTCGCGCAGCTGTTCAGGGGCGTCCACTGGTAGCGCCGTCGCCGGTCTCGACCGGACGCGACGGGTCGCTCACCCACTCGCTCCAGCTCCCCGGGTAGAGCGCGGCGCGTACGCCGGCGACCTCCATGGCGAGCACGTCGTGGGCTGCGGTCACCCCGGACCCGCAGTAGGCCGCGATGTCGGCGCCCGGCACCGCACCGACCTCGGCGTAGGTCGCCGCCAGCTCCTCCGGGGCGCGGAACCGACCGTCCTCGCGGAGGTTGCGGGCGCTGGGGACGTTGACGGCTCCGGGGATGTGGCCGGCCACGGGGTCGATCGGCTCGACCTCGCCGCGATAGCGCTCCGGGGCGCGGGCGTCGATGACGACCGCCCTGTGCTGGACGGTGGCGGCGTCGACGACCGGAGCCCGCCCGGGCCGGGCACGGAAGTCGCCCGGTGCCGGGATCACGGCACCCGTCTCGGTCGGCATCCCGCCCGCGACCCACGCGGACCAGCCGCCGTCGAGCACGCGGACGTCCGTGTGGCCGTGGTAGCGCAGCAGCCACCAGCACCGGGCCGCGGCGTGCCCGGCCCAGTCGTCGTACACGACCACGGGCCGGGCTTCGCTCACGCCGACCCTGCGCATCGCCGCCTCGAAGGCCGCATCGTCGGGCAGCGGGTGGCGACCGCGCTCCCCCGGCGGCGCCGCGAGGTCACTCTCCAGGTCGACGTACGACGCCCCGGGGACGTGGCCTGTGGCGAACTCCTGCGGACCGGACGGTCCTCCCATCCGGTAGCGCACGTCGAGCACCGTGACGTGCTCGAGGGCCGCCGCGAGCCCGGCGACGTCGACCAACGGGGACCTCACCGGCCGGCTCCGATCTCCTTGAACCAGGACTCGATGACGTACTTCGTGGTCCAGCCCATCGATCGGTAGAGCTCGTCGGCGCCCGTCGGTGAGTCGGCGTCGACCTCCAGCCCGACCCGGTCCCGGCCGCGCTCGGCCGCATCGGCGATGACGGTGTGCAGGAGCGCCTTCGCGACGCCGCGACCGCGGGCGTGCCGGTGCACGCCGATGTAGTCGATGTAGCTGCCCTCCTTGCCGTCCTCGTTCGCCGACAGCACCGAGCTCACCACCGTGCCCGCCGCCAGCGGGCGGCTGTCGGTGTCGACGAACGCGAGCCACCAGTGGTCCCAGCGGTGGCCGGGGTCCTCACGCAACCGCTGCACGAACTCGGGGAAGCTCTCACGGTAGGAGTTGAAGTGGTCCTCGAACGAGGACTCGAGGATCTCGTGCACCAGGTGCAGGTCGGCCGCCACGGGCAGGCCGTTCTCGTGCGCCGCGACCCGGCGGACGGTGACCCCTTCGCGCGGCGGCGGGAGGGACGTGGCCTCCTCAGGCAGCACCGGCCGGGTCATCTGCGGCCAGGTGCGTCGCATCTCGTAGCCCGCTGCGGCGAGCCACTCGCGCTGCAGGTCGTCGTCGGCGAACGGGCTGGCGTCCAGGCGCGTGCCGTCGATGCCGCGCATCACGCAGATGTCGCGTCCCCGGTCCTCGCCCCACGCGTACATCCGGGCGGCCACCACGTCCTGGTCGGCCACCGACCGGTCGAGGTAGAGGAAGACCATGGTGCGTCCGGCGGCGCGGTCGTGCACCACGATCCAGGCTCGCGGGACACCGGCGGGGTCCACGGCGAGCAGGTGACGTCGGGTCCACGACGCGGTGCCCACCAGCTCGGACTCGATCGCCTCGCGGTCGACCGAGGACCCGGTGAAGGGCCGCTTGTCGGCACTGCGGAGCGCCACGAGTGCGTCGAGGTCCGTCAGGTCGGGCGGCCGGGTGGACCAGCCCGGAGGGAGGCCCTCGACCGGCGCCTCGTGCCCGGGTACGGCGTCGTTCTCGGTCCGTTGCTTCGCATCGGTCACCCACCCATCCTGCACGACGCGCACCTGTGGAGGGCGGCTGCGGGGCCGCCCGGGATCGGGCAGGCTCGCCCCATGCCGAGCGTCCCAGGGATCCACGAGCCGGTGCCGCGGGCACTGCAGCGGGTGCTGCGGGCCGCCGTGCTCGAGCATCTGTCCGCCGAACGGCGGCGCACCCACCCACCGGTGCTGCACGTCGGGGTGCCGGCGCGGGCCGCGCGCTGCTTCGAGGTGCGAACCGAGGACCGGCTCGATCACGCGCTGCGGGTCGAGGTCGTGGAGGCCATGTGCCGCGCGAGCCTGGCCCGGGACTTCGTGCCGCTGGTCTGGCTGACCCGCGAGGAGGAGGGCCACGACGTCGAGGACCTGGCATGGGCCGCCGCCGTCGGAGCCGCCGGCTTCGAGCTCGGGGTCTCCCTCGACCTGGTCGTCGTCACCCGCCGGTGGTGGCGCGACCCCCGGACCGGCGTGGGCCGGTCCTGGCGCCGGCTGCGTCCACCGCGGCCACCGGACTGAACCGGTGCCCGGAGGGTCACCAGGTGTGGATCGGACGGTTCGCCGACATGTTGGCGCGGTACTCGGCGAGCACGGCCCGCAGCGCGTCGTACCGGTCGTCGGTCTGCTGCTGGGCCATCCGCCTGGTGAACCATGCCGCCCCGTTGATGCCGATCAGGCAGCGCTGCTCGATCAGGTCGAGGTAGCGGTGCGCCTCCTCGGCGCCGACCCCCCAGGCGGCGAGTCCCTCGTGTGCCATCGGCAGCAGGCGACGCAGCACCAGCTCCGTCGCGCGCACCCGGCCGACCCCGGGCCAGTAGAGCTCGGCGTCGATGCCGTGCCGGGCCGCGGTGTAGAAGTTCTCCTCGGCGGCGCTGAACGACATCTGCGACCACAGCGGACGCTCGCTGTCGGCGAACGCCCGGACCAGTCCGAAGTAGAACGCCGCGTTGGCGACGGTGTCGACCACGGACGGGCCGGCCGCGAGGATGCGGTTCTCCACGCGCAGGTGGGGCCGGCCGGCGCTGATGTCGTAGATCGGCCGGTTCCAGCGGTAGATCGTGCCGTTGTGGAGCCGGAGCTCTTGGAGGTTGGGCGTGCCGCCCGCCTCCAGCACCGTGAGCGGATCCTCCTCCTCGATGACCGGTAGAAGTGCCGGGTAGTAGCGGACGTTCTCCTCGAACAGGTCGAACACCGAGGTGATCCATCGCTCGCCGAACCACACCCGCGGCCGGACGCCCTGCGCCTTTAGCTCTTCGCTGCGGGTGTCGGTGGCCTGCTCGAACAACGGGATCCGGGTCTCCGCCCACAGCTCCTTGCCGAGGAGGTACGGCGAGTTCGCCGCGACCGCGACCTGCACGCCCGCGATCGCCTGGGAGGCGTTCCAGTACGAGGCGAACCGCTCGGGACTCACCTGGACGTGGAACTGGGTGCTGGTGCAGGCCGCTTCGGGCATGATCGTGTCGACGACGGTCCGCAGCCGTTCGGTGCCGGGGATGTCGATGCTGATGTCCTCGCCGCGTGCCTGCAGGATCTGGTCGCTCAGCAGGGCGTAGCGCGGGTTCGAGCTGATCACCTTCGCGGTCAGGTGCTCGGGGGCGAGGGTCGGGAGGATCCCGATCATCACCAGGTGCGCCCCGACCGAGGACGCGCGACGCTCCGCCTCGTTGAGACTGTCGCGCAGGTGCTTCTCGTAGCTCTTCAGGCCGCCGTCGGCCAGCGGGCCGGGCGGCACGTTCATCTCGACGTTGAACTGGCCGAGCTCGGTCTGGAAGTCGGGGTCCCCGATCGCGCCGAGCACCTCCTCGTTGCGGAGCGCGGGATCGCCCGCGTCGTCCACGAGGTTGAGCTCCACCTCGAGCCCGGTCCAGGGGTCCTCCGCCTCGAACGCCGACTCCCGCAGCATCCGCTCGAAGACGTCGAGGCAGCGGCGGACCTTCTCCCGGTAGCGCGTGCGGTCGGCAGGGGTGAACTCCTGCGCGGCGACGTCATCACCCATGACTCGACACTAGCCAGCATTCGCGATCGCAACCCCCACCGGTCTCAGTCGGAAAGCCCGGACTCCCAGTCGAACCCGCCCTGCCAGTGGTCGGGAGGTACGGCGTGCTGGAGGAGCGTGCCCAGGTAGCCCGCCAGCGGGTAGGACGGCTCGGCACGGTGACAGCGGTCGACCGCCGCCCAGGCCCGGGCACCGTCGCCGGCCTGCCAGGCGGCCCATCCGAGCAGCGCCGCCGGAGGCGCCGCGAGCCGGTCGGGCGTGCGTTGCACCACGCCCTGCCAGAACCGCAGGTGCGCGGTCGCGTCCTCACGCCGGATCAGCGACCACGCGGCGTCGCGCACCCGCCGGCACTGCATCACCCAGATCAGCCGGGCGACCTCGTCGTCGCTGGGCGTGCCACCTGCGGTCACCATGCTGCTGACCAACGACGTCACCCATCGGCCGGCTTCGCGGATCGCCCGGGCGTCCGAGGGGATCCCGGCGTCGACGTGCTGCGCGGCGGCCAGCGCCGCGCACACCGCGTCGACGGCGGCCGGGTCGGGCTCGAGGGAGGCCACCATCTCCTCCCGCGTGCGGTGCGCGAGCCGGCCGTCGACCAGGGCCTGGACCACGAAGGGGTGGCAGGACACGTCGTACGACCGGGTGTGCGCGCGGGCCGCGGGGTCGGGATGGCTCAGCTCGGACCAGCACCGGCCGTCGGCGTGGAGGGCCGTCACCAGGCCGACCCGTGCCCTCCGACAGCCACGTCGCAGGACCCGGTGCACGCCCTCGGCGGCCCGCCGGTCGGCGGTGAAGTAGAGCAGAACCAGTCGCCGCGCCCCGTGGTCACGGGCGGGCGTGAGCAGCACCTCCTCGACCTCGCGCAGCGTGGCCGGGGTCTGCTCGGCGCTCGGCGGCAGCCCGAGGCGGGCGTGGAACGGGCGCTGAGCGCCGACCGTGAGCATCACGATCGACTCCTCTGGCCAGAACCCGAGCAGGACGGGCGCGAGCGCCAGCAGGTCCTCGGGGGTCCGTGCGGTCAGGGTCGTCACGCCGTCGGCGGCGGACGGTCCGGGGGTGGGGTCTGGGATCGCCATGCCGAGGACCCTCGCCTCCGACGCAGACATCGACACCAGCGCCGCGCGGTGCCTGTGGAGCGTCGGTGACGCGACGGTCCAGGGGGACAGCACGTGGCCCGATCGGTGACGGGAGAGGACTACCGTGACGGGCGTGCGCCCGCAGGCTTCGGTCCTCCACCTGGACCTCGACGCCTTCTTCGCGGCCGTCGAGCAGCGCGACAAGCCGTCGCTGCGGGGCAAGCCGGTGGTCGTCGGAGGCGTCGGCGGGCGCGGGGTGGTCGCCACCGCCTCCTACGAGGCTCGCGCGTACGGCGTCCGATCGGCGATGTCCACCCGCGAGGCACGCGCCCGGTGTCCGCACGCGGCCTTCCTGACCGGCCGGTTCGAGGCCTACCGCGGCGCGAGCGGCGCGGTGATGGGCCTGCTGCGCTCGTGCTCGCCGCTGGTCGAGCCGCTCTCCCTCGACGAGGCGTTCGTCGACCTCGAGCAGGCCGGGCTGCCGGACCTGGAGGTCGCGACGGTCACGGCCTTCGCCGAGGACCTCCGCGTGCGGGTGCGGGAGGTGACGGGCGGGCTGACCGCCTCGGTGGGCATCGCCAGCTCCAAGTTCCTCGCCAAGGTCGCCAGCGACCTCCGCAAGCCGGACGGGCTGGTCGTGATCGCGCCGGGAACCGAGCTCGAGACACTCCGCCCGATGCACGTGTCGGTCATTCCCGGCGTCGGTCCCGCCACCGTCGAGCGGCTGCGACGCGTGGGCGTCCACAAGGTCGTCGACCTCGAGGGCCTCAGCAGGGACGAGCTGGTCCGCCTGGTCGGCCAGGCCCACGGTCACAGCCTCTACCACCTCGCGCGGGCCGAGGACGACCGCCCGGTCGTGGCCGAGCGCGAAGCCAAGTCGGTCAGCGTGGAGGGCACCTACGAGCACGATCTCACCGACCGCCGACAGATGGAGTCGATCCTGACCCGGCAGGCCGGAGACGTGGGCCGCCGCCTGAAGGCAAGCGGGCTGTCAGGCCGCACGGTGACCCTCAAGGTCCGGCTCTACGACTTCACGACCCTCAGCCGATCGGCCACCCTCCCGGCGCCGACCGAGGACGCCGTGACCATCGCCCGCCTCGCGCGGTCACTGCTCGCGGACCTGGACACCTCCGCCGGCGTCCGTCTGCTGGGCGTCGGCGTCTCGGGGCTGGCGGACTGGGTGCAGGAGGACCTGTTCGCCGACCAGGCCGACCAGGACGAGCAGGAGGCCGAGCCACTCGACGACCGCCCCGAGCCCGAGCAGTCCGGTGCTCGCCCGGCCGGCCCGACCTGGGCGCCCGGCGTCGACGTGATCCACGCGGAGCACGGCCGCGGCTGGGTCTGGGGCGCGGGTCGACAGGTGGTCACCGTCCGGTTCGAGACCGCGGACACTCCGCCGGGACCGGTCCGCTCGTTCCGTGCGGACGACCCGGCGCTCTCCCACTGGCGAGCTCCTGCGGTCCAGGAGGAGGTCGCGGACAGGGACGATGCCTGAGAGCCACGTCGCGTCCGGTGGGTGCCCGCACCGCAGCGGTGTACGGGCCTGCTTCGGGATGCGCCCCCGCCGGCCAGTAGCGTGCCCACATGTCCGCTGAGCAGCCCGAGCCGCCGCGAGCCGAGCGCCGTCCGGTCACCACGACCCACCACGGCCGGACCCGCACCGACGAGTACGACTGGCTGCGCCGCAAGGACGACCCGGACGTGATCGCCTACCTCGAGGCGGAGAACGTTCACACCCAGGCCCGGACGGCGCACCTCGCCGACCTCCGGGCCCAGGTCTTCTCCGAGATCAAGGCACGGACCCTCGAGACCGACCTCTCGGTGCCGACCCGGGTCCGCGGCTACTGGTACTACGGACGCTCCTTCGAGGGCCGGCAGTACGGCGCCAGCTGCCGGGTCCCCGTCACCGACCCCGACGACTGGACACCCCCGCGGCCGGCGGAGGACGCGAAGCCGGACCAGCCCGCCCTTCCCGGCGAGGAGGTGATGCTCGACCTCGACGCGATGGCTGAGGGCCACGAGTTCTTCTCCCTCGGGGGGTCCTCGATCAGCACCGACGACCGGCTGCTCGCCTACGCCACCGACGTGGTCGGCGACGAGCGCTACACCGTCCGCGTCCTGGACCTCTCCACCCGCGACCTGCTCCCCGACGAGCTGACGGGCGTTCTCGGCGGCGTCACCTGGGGTGACTCACCCGACCACTTCTACTACACCACCGTGGACGACGCCTGGCGCCCCGACAAGGTCTGGCGGCACCGCCTCGGCACCACCCAGGCCGACGACGAGCTGGTCTTCCACGAGCCCGACGGCCGCTACTTCGTCGGTGTCGGCCGCACCCGGAGCCGGCGCTACGTGATGATCGCCGCCAGCTCCAAGACCACCTCCGAGTTCCACGTGCTGGATGCGACGGACCCCACGGCACAGCCCACCTGCTTCGCCGTGCGGACCGACGGGGTGGAGTACTCCCTCGAGCACGCGGTCATCGGCGGCGAGGACCGCTTCCTGGTCCTGCACAACGCCGGTGGTCCCGAGTTCGAGCTCGCCATCGCCCCCGCCTCCCCCACCGCGCCGGCCGACTGGCAGCCACTGCTCCCCCATGACCTCTCGGTCCGCCTCGAGGACGTCGACGCCTTCGCCGACCACCTGGTCGTCCAGCAGCGCAGCGAGGGCCGCACCCAGGTCCGCGTGATCGAGCTCGGCCCCGATCCGGACGCTCCGGTCGCGGCCGACCGGTTCGTGGAGTTCCCAGGCGAGCTCGCGACGGTCGGCGTCGGTGGCAACCCGGCCTTCGAGCAGCCCACGATCCGGGTGGGGATGACCAGCCTCAGCCGCCCCTCGGCGGTCTACGACCACGACCTGCGCACCCGCGGGCTGGTACTCCGCAAGCAGGCGCCGGTGCTCGGCGACTACGACCCCGACGACTACGAGGAGCACCGGCTGTGGGCCACCTCCGTCGACGGCGTCGAGGTACCGATCTCGCTGGTCGTGCGTCGCGATGCCCGAGGCGCCGACGGCACCGAACCGGTGCCGGTCCACCTGTACGGCTACGGGGCCTACGAGACGTCGATCGACCCGTACTTCGCCGTCAGCCGCCTCTCCCTGCTCGACCGCGGCGCGGCGTTCGCGATCGCACACGTCCGGGGCGGCGGGGAGATGGGACGCCGCTGGTACGACGACGGCAAGCTCGAGCACAAGCAGCACACCTTCGACGACTTCGTCGCCTGCGCCCGGCACCTCGTCGAGGCCGGCTGGACCACCAGCGACCGGATCGTGGCGGAGGGCGCGAGCGCCGGCGGACTCCTGATCGGTGCGGTCGCCAACCAGGCGCCGGAGGCGTTCGGCGCCCTGGTGGCAGGGGTGCCCTTCGTGGACACCCTGACCACCATGCTCGATCCCTCGCTCCCCCTGACGGTGCCCGAGTACGACGAGTGGGGCAATCCGTCCGAGGACCCGGAGGCCTACGACCGGATCGCCGGCTACGCGCCGTACGAGAACATCGCCGACCGCCCCTACCCGCCGATCCTCGCCGAGACCTCCCTCAACGACACCCGGGTGCTCTACGTGGAGCCCGCCAAGTGGGTGGCCCGGCTCCGCGAGCGGGCACCTCGGGCCGACGCGCTGCTCCGCACCGAGATGGCCGCCGGCCATGGCGGCGTCTCCGGCCGCTACCGGGCCTGGGAGGACCGGGCGTTCACCCTCGCCTGGATCCTGGACCGGATGGGCTTGGCGTGAGCCCGTCCTCGGCCCGTCGAGGAGGGGAAAGTTGAGAACTGCCTGAGATTACTCCCGCTGCGCAACTTCCCCCGGCTACCGGTCGTCTGAGCGGGTAGAGCCACATCAGTTGGGAATCCCGGCCGACTCGGGCGTGTTGGGAACAGATGTGCGGATGTCGGACATCACGCACAGCGAAGGAGGGTCGCGATGGCCACGGCAACTGCGAAAGCGAAGCGGAGCATCGGGCGAGAGATCGAGGGGCGCGACAGCGTCGGCCTCTACCTCGACGAGATCGCCCGGACGCCCCTGCTCGACGCCGCCCGCGAGGTCGACCTCGCCAAGACCATCGAGGCCGGCCTGTACGCCGAGCACCTCCTGGCCGAGGGACGTGTGGGCCGCCGGAAGGGCGGTGCACCCGGCTACGCCACGAAGGAGGAGCTGGAGTGGCTCGCCGAGGAGGGCCGCAAGGCGGTCACCGAGTTCATCAACGCGAACCTGCGGCTGGTTGTCTCGATCGCGCGGAAGTACGGCCGCGCGCAGATGCCCATGCTGGACCTGATCCAGGAGGGCAACACCGGCCTGATCCGCGCGGTCGAGAAGTTCGACTACGCCAAGGGCTACAAGTTCTCCACCTACGCCACCTGGTGGGTGCGTCAGGCGATCACCCGGGGCATCGCCCAGCAGGCGCGCGTCGTGCGACTGCCCGTGCACGTGGTCGAGGAGCTCAACCAGGTCGGCGGCGCGCGGCGCACCCTGGAGCGCCAGCTCGGCCGGGACCCGGAGCCCGAGGAGATCGCCGTCGAGCTCGGCATGGAGGTCGAGCGGGTCCTGGACCTGCTCTCGTGGGGCCGTGAGCACGTCAGCCTCGACACTCCCGTGGACGAGGACGGCGACACCTCGCTGGGCGACCTGATGGCCCAGGAGACCGCGCCCGGACCGGACATGACGGTGCTCGACACCGAGGCACGGGACCGTCTCAACACCCTGGTCGACCAGCTCGACGAGCGCGCGGCGGACATCATCCGCTCGCGCTACGGCCTGGTCGACGGGCGTCAGCACAAGCTCGCCGACATCGGCGCCAAGCACGGCATCTCGGCCGAGCGGGTGCGCCAGCTCGAGCGTGAGGCACTGCAGAAGCTCCGCCGCCTGGGCGACCCGGACCTGGCCGCCTGATCTGGGAGCGCGGCTGCGACGCGCTCTAGGCCTCGGCCCGCCGTCGTAGCTCCTCGAAGACCTCTGTCACCCGGTGACGGAGGTCTTCGAGCGTTCCGGTGTTCTCGATGACGAAGGTCGCCACCGCACGCCGCTCCGCAGCGCTCGCCTGGGCGGCGATCCGCGCGCGGGCGTCCTCCTCTGTCCAGCCCCGGTCGCGGAGCATCCGCTCGACCTGGGTCTGGTGCGGCACGTCGACGACGATCACCGCGTCGAACTCCGCCGCGCGGCCGGACTCCACCAGCAGGGGGATGTCGTGGACCACGATCCCGGTCTTCGGGGCGGACGCCTCCAGCTCGGCGTACCTCGCGAAGACCAGCGGGTGCACGATGCTCTCGAGCAGCCGTCGCTTCTCGGTGTCGTTGAAGACGATGGCCCCCATCTTCGGGCGGTCCAGGTCCCCGTCGGCGGTGAGCACCGTCGGGCCGAATGCCTCCACCACCGCGGCGAGGCCGGGGGTGCCCTGCTCGACCACCTCCCGGGCGAGCAGGTCCGCGTCGATCACCACGGCGCCCAGCTCGGCCAGGATGGCCGCCACCGTGCTCTTCCCGGAGGCGACGCCACCCGTCAGCCCTACCCGCACCTGTCGCCTCCCGGGGAGTCTCGATCGCCCCGACCCTACCGGCTGCGATGATCGACCCGATGAAGTCCCTGCGACCCGGGGACCGGGTCGCGCTCCTCGTCCCGGGCTCCCACCAGTACGTCGACGCGGTGCTGCGCCTGCTCACGGCAGGGGTCTTCCCGGTTCCGCTCGATCCGCGCCTGACCGACGTCGAGCAGCAGCGGATCCTGGCCACCCTGGCGCCCGCCCTGGTCGTGCGGACGACCGGGGAGCTGACGGACCTGATCGCCCGGTTTCCAGCGCCCGGCCTGCCGCGCGGACGGCCGATCCACTGCACGAGCGGCACCACCGGCGTCCCGAAGGGCGTCTACTCCGGGCTCCTGGACGAGGAGGCGGCCGCGGCGCTGTTGGCCGAGGAGCGCGACCTGTGGGGCTTCTGCGCCGCCGACGTGAACCTCGTGCTGAGCCCGCTCTACCACTCGGCACCGCTGCGGTTCGCGACCGGCACGATCCTCGCCGGCGGCCGGATCGTCGTTCCGGGCGCGTTCGACCCGGAGGCCGTCACCGCCGCGATCGAGGCCGAGCGACCGACCACGATGTTCTGCGTGCCGACGCATCTGCAGCGCCTGTTCGGCCACTGGGATGCGGTGGGCGTGCCGGACCTTTCCTGCTTCCGGCTGGTCGCCCACGCCGGCGCGCCGTGCCCGCCGGACCTCAAGCGCCGGCTGGTCGAGGCGTTCCCGCCGGGCACGACCTGGGAGTTCTACGGGTCGACCGAGGGGCAGTTCACCGCCTGCCCGAGCGAGGAGTGGGTGGAGCGGCCCGGCACCGTGGGTCGCGCGCGGCCGGGACGGAGCCTCAGCACCGACGACGACGGCACCATCTGGTGCGTGGTGCCGGAGCACGCGCGGTTCAGCTACTACGGCGATCCGGAGAAGACGGCGGCCGCCTGGCGGGAGACCCCGGGCGGGCCTGCGTTCACGGTCGGAGATCTCGGCCGGCTGGACGAGGACGGCTACCTCTACCTCGAGGGCCGTCGCGAGGACCTGATCATCAGCGGCGGTGTGAACGTCTACCCCACCGAGGTGGAGCAGGTGCTCAGTGCCTGTCCCGGGGTGGTCGACGTCGCCGTCTACGGCGCCGACGACCCGGATTGGGGACAGCGGGTCTGCGCCGCGGTGGTCGCTGGCCCGAACGGCCCTGACGAGGACGCGGTCCGGCGGTTCGCACGCGAGCACCTCGCCCCGCCCAAGCGCCCCAAGACGTGGGTGTTCCGCAGCGAGCTGCCGCGGACCCTCACCGGCAAGGTCCGACGGAGCCTGCTGGACGGGTCCGGCTCCTAGCGGGCGTCAGCTGACGAGCCGGCGCAGGATCCGGTCGAGCTCGACGCGGTCCTGTTGGGGAAGCTCGGCGAGGAACTGCTCGGAGGCGGCGTGGCGGGTGCGGTCGATGACCCGGAGCACCCGCTGCCCGTCCGGGGTCAGGCCGACACAGGTCGCCCGCCGGTCCGAGGGATCGGGGATGCGGCGGACGAGGCCCCGGTCCTCGAGCGCGTCCACCACCTCGGTCGCCGACCGCGGAGCGATCCGTAAGGCGTCGGCCAACTGCGAGAGTCGGGCCTCCGGATGCTCGCCGACCACGCGCAGGGCGCGCGACTGGGCCGGTGTGACGTCGTACTTCTCGAGCGCGGCGGCGAACCTGCGACGCAACGCGCGGGCGGCCCCCATCAGCACGTCCGCCGTCGACTCCTCCATGAGTCCACGTTAACCCGATCGACGAAGCGCAGCCGGGGTCAGACGAGGTTGCCTCAGCAGGCGAACTGGCGGCGGTAGACCTGCGGACTGACGCCGCGCACCCGGACGAAATGGTGGCGCAGGGTCGCGGCGTTCCCGAAGCCGACCTCGTCGGCAACCCACTCGACGGGCTGCTCGGTGCGCTCGAGCAGCTCCTCGGCGGCCGCCACCCGCTGCCGGGTCACCCAGTGATGAGGGGTGGTGCCGGTCTCCTCGCGGAAGCGCCGGGCGAAGGTCCGTGGCGACATCAGCGCGCGCTTCGCGAGCGACTCGACGCTGTGGTCCTCACGGAGGTTCTCCAGCACCCAGGTCAGCAGCGGTCGCAGGGTGTCGGCGTCGCAGTCGGGCACTGCCCGTGCGATGTACTGCGCCTGTCCCCCGTCGCGGTGCGGGGGCACCACGGCCCGGCGAGCGATCATCGAGGCGACCGCTGCGCCGTACTCCTGGCGCCAGATGTGCAGGCAGGCGTCCAGGCCGGCTGCTGTGCCCGCGCTGGTCACCACCTGGCCGGTGTCGACGTAGAGAACCTCCGGGACGACCTTCGCGAGGGGGAACCGGCGTTGAAGCTCGTCGGTGTACATCCAATGGGTCGTGCACTCCCGGCCGTCGAGCAGGCCCGCGGCACCGAGGGCGAACGCGCCGCTGCACACCGACAGGATCCGAGCGCCCCGCTCGTAGGCCGCCCGGACGACCTCGACCACGGCGATGGGAGCAGTCCCGCCGCGCGGGACCGCCGGGACCGCGACCAGGTCCGCCTCTGCCACCCGGTCGAGGCCTTCGTGGACCTGGATCGAGAAGCCCATGGAGGTGGCCATCGACCGTCCCGGGTGCTCCGCGCACACGGCGAAGTCGAGCTTCGGAACCCCGTGATCGGAGCGATCCAGCCCGAACGCCTCGCACAGCACACCGAGCTCGAACGGTGCCACGCCGTCGAACGCGAGCACGGCAACATTGGTCAGCACCCACCCACCTTCGCAGGTCCGTGGCAGGATTTCAATGTGAAATGACATTTCTGCCACTGGTGGCAGGTTTTCGATAAGAGCAGACTTTCTGCCATGATCTTTCTGCTCCTCATCGTGGTCGCTGCCGCCGTCGCCGGCACCCTCCGCGTGGTCGTGCGCGACGAACGTGGCCGGGGCGCTCCCCCGGCCTCCCACCCGGTCGACAGCGCCTGGATCCCGCCCGCGATGCTGCTCGAGCGCCGCTGACATCGTCTGCAAAAACGTCGAACGCCCCGACCGCGTGGTCGGGGCGTTCGTGCGTTGGATCAGTTGCCGCCGGTCAGCTTCTCGCGCAGCGCCTGGAGCGCCTCGTCCGAGGCGAGCGAGCCGCCGGTCTCCTCGACCTGGTCCGCACCGGCACCGCCGGAGGAGTACGACGTGGCCTCGCCGGCCTCGACCTCGGCCTGCTTGGCGTCGGCCTGCTGCTTGACGTGCGCCTCCCAGCGGGCGTGGGCCTTGGCGTACTGCTCCTCCCACGTGGCGCGCTGCTCGTCGTAGCCCTCGAGCCACTCGCCCGTCTCCGGGTCGAAGCCCTCGGGGTAGATGTAGTTGCCGGCCTCGTCGTAGGTCGCGGGCATGCCGTAGAGGGTCGGGTCGAACTCCTCGACGTCCACCGCGGCGGTGGTCTCGTTGGCCTGCTTGAGCGACAGCGAGATCCGGCGACGCTCGAGGTCGATGTCGATGATCTTGACCATGACGTCGTCGTTGACCTGAACGACCTGCTCGGGGATCTCCACGTGGCGCTCGGCCAGCTCGGAGATGTGCACCAGGCCCTCGATGCCCTCCTCGACCCGGACGAAGCTGCCGAACGGAACGAGCTTGGTGACCTTGCCCGGCACGATCTGGCCGATCTGGTGGGTGCGGGCGAAGTGCTGCCAGGGGTCCTCCTGGGTCGCCTTCAGCGACAGCGAGACGCGCTCGCGGTCCATGTCGACGTCGAGCACCTCGACCGTGACCTCGTCGCCGACGGTGACGACCTCGGAGGGGTGGTCGATGTGCTTCCAGGACAGCTCCGAGACGTGGACGAGGCCGTCGACGCCGCCGAGGTCCACGAAGGCACCGAAGTTGACGATCGAGGACACGACGCCCTTGCGGATCTGGCCCTTCTGGAGCTGGGTGAGGAAGCCGTGGCGGACCTCGGACTGGGTCTGCTCGAGCCAGGCGCGGCGGGACAGGACCACGTTGTTGCGGTTCTTGTCGAGCTCGATGATCTTCGCCTCGAGCGTCTGGCCGACGTACGGCTGCAGGTCGCGCACCCGGCGCATCTCCACCAGCGAGGCCGGGAGGAAGCCGCGGAGCCCGATGTCGATGATCAGGCCGCCCTTGACGACCTCGATCACGGTGCCCTCGACGACGCCGTCGGCCTCCTTGATCTCCTCGATCGTGCCCCAGGCGCGCTCGTACTGGGCGCGCTTCTTGGACAGGATCAGGCGGCCTTCCTTGTCCTCCTTCTGGAGGACCAGGGCCTCGACCTTGTCGCCGACGGAGACGACCTCGGACGGGTCGACGTCGTGCTTGATCGACAGCTCGCGCGAGGGGATGACGCCCTCGGTCTTGTAGCCGATGTCGAGCAGGACCTCGTCCCGGTCGACCTTCACGATGATGCCGTCGACGATGTCGCCGTCGTTGAAGTACTTGATGGTCAGGTCGATGGCGGCCAGGAAGTCCGCCTCCGAGCCGATGTCGTTGATCGCGACCTGGGGCGCGTTGTCATCGTAGGAGCTCGGCAGCGGGGTCGAGAGGGTGCTCGTCATGTGTAGGGACAGTCCTTGGGTGGGCAGATGTAGTCGGGATGAAACTTCTGCGTCCCTGTGGACGCAGACGATCAAGGGTACGCGCCGCCGCGCGCGCACGTCCAACCGGCGCCGCACCGAGGACCCGTATCCTCGGAAGCGTGCAGGTATGGCCGCATCCGCCCGTGACGGCCCATCGTCGCCCCGCGGACGAGCAGGAGTCCAGACGAGCCAACGGCGCGGACTGGGATCGCTACGCCGACGAGTACCAGGCCACCCACGGCGAGTACCTCGGCGACGTGGGCTTCCTCTGGGGTCCGGAGGGGCTGACCGAGGCCGACGCAGGCATCCTCGGCGAGGTCGCCGGCCGTGACGTCCTCGAGGTCGGGTCCGGTGCCGGCCAGTGCTCACGCTGGATCCGCAGCCGTGGTGGCCGGGCATTCGGTCTCGACCTGTCCCACCGCCAGCTCCAGCACTCGCGCCGGATCGACGAGGTCACGGGCGTCACGGTCCCGAGCGTGAGGGGCACGGCGACCGCGCTGCCGTTCGCCGACGGCTCCTTCGACGTGGTGTTCTCCTCCTTCGGCGCTCTGCAGTTCGTCGCGGACATCGAGGCCGCGGTGAACGAGACCGCGCGGGTGCTGCGACCGGGCGGACGGTTCGCCTTCTCGATCACGCACCCGACGCGCTGGATGTTCCCCGACGACCCGACCGAGGAAGGGCTGACCGCCGCCCAGTCCTACTGGGACCGCACGCCCTACGTCGAGGTGGACGACGTGACCGGCGAGACGGCGTACGTCGAGCACCACCGAACCCTGGGCGACTGGGTGCACCTGCTCGCGGGCGCAGGGTTCCGGCTCACCACACTGCTCGAGCCGCAGTGGCCGGAGGGCAACGACCGGCCGTGGGGAGGCTGGTCCCGGGTCCGCGGGACGCTGACGCCGGGTACCGCGATCTTCGGCGCCGACCTGCTCTGACCGCCGGGGACCTGCGGCGCCTAGGCTGCTCGTCGTGGACGACCAGGAGGTGGGTACGCCGGACCGTCGCGGTGCGCTCGGCCGGTCAGCCGCCGGCGTCGAGCAGGCTCGGATGCCGGACCCCGCCGCCTGCCCCCTACCCTGCTGACGTGACGACCGCCGCCGACGTCTCGGGTTCCCGCCTGCTCCGGCTCCTTCGCAGCAGCGCCGGCATAGCGATCGCAATGGCCGTCACCAATGTCGGCACCTACGCCTTCCAGATCGTCTGCGCCCGGATGCTCGGCCCCAGCCAGTACGGCGCGGTGGCGAGCATGATGGCGTTGCTGATGGTCCTCTCGGTCGTCCAGCTCGGCCTCCAGGCCACCGCGGCCAGGCGAGTCTCCGCCGCTCCCCACGACGTCGCCTCGATCGAGCGCACGATCCTCCACACGACCTGGCGCGCTGCGATCCTGCTCGGTGCGCTGTCGGTCGCCGCGGCGCCCGCCGTCTGGCAGCTGCTGCGGCTCGACGGCGTCCTTCCCGCGGTGCTGCTCGGGCTGTGCGTCGTGCCGGTCACCGTGATGGGCGGCCAGGCCGGCGTGCTGCAGGGCGAGCGCCGGTGGCTCCCGCTCAGCGTGGTCTACCTCGCCGTCGGGGTGCCGCGGGTACTCCTCGGCGGGGGGTTCCTCCTGGTGTGGCAGACCGAGACCAGCGCGATGCTGGGCGTGCTGCTCGGCGCCTGGACGCCGGTCCTGGTCGGCTCCTACGCGCTGCGTGCGCGGCGGGCCGCCACCGCCGACCCGCATGAGCACGAGGTCCGGCGCGACGTGCTCAAGGAGACGGTCGGCAGCTCCCTCGCGCTGCTCGCCTTCGTCGCGCTCTCCAACCTCGACGTCGTCGTCGCGCGGACCGTGCTGGACGACCACCTGGCCGGTCTCTACGCCGGTGGCCTGATCGTCACCAAGGCGGTGCTCTTCCTCCCGCAGTTCGCGGTGGTCGTCCTGTTCCCCTCGATGTCGGCCGACGACGAGAGCCGAGGCGCGGTGCTGCGCGGCCTGGCGTTCCTGTCCCTCCTCGGCGCCGCCTGCGCCCTGGCGACCTACTTCCTCTCCGGTCTCGCCCTCGTCTTCATCGGCGGGGACGAGTACGCCGAGGTGCAGGACCGCCTCTGGCTGTTCGCCGTGCTCGGGGGACTTCTCGCCGTGCTGCAGCTGCTCGTCTACGCCGGCCTCGCCAAGCGCGGACGGACGACGAAGTACCTGATCGCCGCCGGCGTGCTCGTGATGGTGCTGGCCGGCGCCACGGCGTCCTCCGTCACCGGGCTCGCCGTGCGGGTGGCGGTCGTCGACGCGATCATGGTCGCGGTGCTCCTGGTGCTCCAGATGCTGCGCCACCGGAAGCTCGAGCAGGTCACCGCGAGCTAGCGCGGCAGCGCGGGGACCTAGTGCGCGGCCTCGTGCCAGCTGCGGCCGGTGCCGACCGAGACGTCGAGCGGGACCGTCAGGTCGGCCGCGCCGGCCATCTGCTCACGCACCAGCGCGTCCAGGGCCTCCCGCTCGCCCTCGGCGACCTCGAACACGAGCTCGTCGTGGACCTGCAGCAGCATCCTGGACCGTAGGCCGGCGCCGTCGATCGCCTTCTGGGTGCGCAGCATGGCCACCTTGATCAGGTCGGCCGCGGAGCCCTGGATGGGCGCGTTCAGCGCCATCCGCTCCGCGGTCTCGCGCCGCATCCGGTTGTCGCTGGTCAGGTCGGGGAGGTAGCGGCGACGGCCCATGATCGTCTCGGTGAAGCCGCTGCGCCGAGCCTCCTCGACGACACCGCCGAGGTAGTCGCGGATCCCGCCGAAGGTCTCGAAGTACTCGTCCATCAGGCCGCGCGCCTCGCCGGGCTCGATGCCGAGCTGTTGCGAGAGCCCGAAGGCCGACAAGCCGTAGGCGAGGCCGTAGTTCATCGCCTTGATCTTGGCGCGCATCTCGGAGGTGACCTGCTCCGGTGCGACGTCGAAGACGCGCGAGGCGGTGGCCGCGTGGAAGTCACGGCCGGACCGGAACGCCTCGATCAGCAGCTCGTCCTCGGACAGGTGCGCCATGATCCGCATCTCGATCTGGCTGTAGTCGGCCGTCATCAGGCACTCGAACCCGGCCCCGACCACGAAGCCCTCCCGGATCCGGCGACCCTCCTCGGTGCGGATCGGGATGTTCTGCAGGTTCGGGTCGGTGCTCGAGAGCCGCCCGGTCGCGGCGATCATCTGGTTGAAGGTGGTGTGGATCCGACCGTCGGGCTGGACCGTCTTCAGCAGCCCTTCGATCGTCTGCCGCAGCCGGGCCACCTCACGGTGGCGGAGGAGATGGAGCAGGAACGGGTGCTCGGTCTTCACGAACAGGCTCTGGAGCGCGTCCGCGTCAGTGGTGTAACCGGTCTTGGTCCGCTTGGTCTTCGGCATGCCCAGCTCGTCGAACAGCACCACCTGCAGCTGCTTGGGCGAGCCGAGGTTGATCTCCTTGCCGATCACGGCGTAGGCCTCCTCGGCCTCCTTGCGCACCTCGTCGGCGAAGTGCTGCTCGAGGGCGGTCAGCTGGTCGAGGTCGACCGCGATGCCGGTCTGCTCGAGCTTCGCGAGCACCTGCACGAGCGGCAGCTCGACCTCGGTGAGCAGGCGTGCGCCCCCGGCGCGCTCCACCTCGCTCTCGAGGGCCTGGGCGAGGTCGATCACCGCCCGGGCGTGCAGCATCGCGGTGGAGCCGACCTCCACGCCGTCGTCGAACAACGCGGCCTGCTCGTGCTCGCCCTCGTCCTTCAGCTCGCGACGGAGGTAGCGCAGCGTGAGGTCGGCCAGGTCGTAGGACCGCTGGTCGGGCTGGGCGAGGTAGGCGGTCAGCGCAGTGTCGCTGCACACGCCCTCGAGCCGCCAGCCGTGGGCGGCGAAGGCCAGCGTCGGTCCCTTGGCGTCGTGGAACACCTTCTGCCGCTTGGGGTCGGCGAGCCAGTCGGCGAGCGCCTGCTCGTCGTCGGGCGAGAGCGCCGCGACGTCGAGGTAGGCCGCGCTGCCGCCGGCGTCGGCCACGGCGAGCCCGTCCACGTTGCCCGTGCCGGCACCCCATGTGCCACGGACGTGGACGCCGACGGCCTCCTCGCCCAGCGCGTCGAGGAAGACCCGGACCTCTCCCTCGCCGAGCACGCGCCCGTCGAGCTCGAAGCCGCCCTCCTCGACCGGCTCCTCGTCGGCGAGGGTCTCGATGGTCCGGGTGCGGAGCTCACCGCGGAACTCCAGCTCGTCGAAGAGGGTGAGCGCCGCCTGGCGGTCCCAGGGCTTCAGCAGGAGGTCGTTCGGGGTGACCCCCAGGTCCAGGTCGCACACCAGCGCGTTGAGCCGGCGGTTGCGGATCACGTCGCCGAGGTGCGCGCGCAGCGCCTCGCCCTTCTTGCCCGTGATCTCGTCGGCGTGGGCGATCACGTTGTCGAGGCCGTCGTACTGGTTGATCCACTTGGCGGCGAACCCGACGCCGACCCCGGGGACCCCCGGCAGGTTGTCGGAGGTCTCCCCCACGATCGCCGCGATCTCCGGATAGCGGCGCGGCGGCACGCCGTACTTCTCCTGGACGGCGGCCGGGGTGAACCGGCCGAGGTCCGAGACGCCCCGCATCGGGTAGAGCACCGTCGAACGGTCGGTGACCAGCTGGAACGAGTCGCGGTCGCCGGTGAGGATCAGCACCTCCATGCCGACGGTCTCGTCGGCCAGGGCCTGGGTGACCAGCGTGCCGATGATGTCGTCGGCCTCGTAGCCCTCGAGCTTGAGGAACGGGATCGAGAACGCGTCGAGCACCCGCTCGATGAGCGGGAGCTGGCTGCGGAACTCGTCGGGAGTCTTGTTGCGCTTCGCCTTGTACTCGGCGTACTCCTCGCTGCGGAACGTCGCACGCGAGACGTCGAACGCGACGGCCGCATGGGTCGGCTGCTCGTCGCGGAGCACGTTGACCAGCATCGAGGTGAACCCGTAGACCGCGTTGGTGTGCTGCCCCGAGGCGGTGGAGAAGTTCTCCACCGGCAGGGCGAAGAAGGCGCGGTAGGCCAGCGAGTGGCCGTCGAGGAGGAGCAGGCGCGGCGGTCGGGCGGGCTCAGGCACGTCCTGACTCTATCGAGGGCGACCGACAGCCTCCCTCGGCGCCACCACGGCTAGGGTCGGAGCCATGACGAGCACCGAGGACGTGGCCCAGTTCCTGACCAGCAACGCGGGCGCGCTCAACGAGAAGATGGGCGTCGAGATCGTCGAGATGAGGCCCGAGCGGGTGGTCGCGACGATGCCGGTCGAAGGCAACACCCAGCCCTACGGGCTGCTCCACGGCGGAGCGTCCGTGGTCCTCGCCGAGACCCTCGGCTCGATCGCGGCCGCCCTGAACGCCGGCCCGGGCCGGTTCCCGGTCGGCATCGAGATCAACGCCACGCACCACCGCGCTGCGACGAAGGGTCGGGTCACCGGCGTGGCCACACCGCTCCACCTCGGCCGGACGATGGCCAGCTTCGAGATCACGATCACCGACGAGACCGACCGCAGACTCTGCACGTCGCGGATCACCTGCGCCCTCCTGGAGCGCGACCCGGCACCGAAGGCCTGAAGCCTGGCTCACTGGGGCGCGATCGGATCCTCGTGTTCCGGCAGCGGGATCTGCTCCGCACCGCGCGTGCGCCGCAGCGAGCGACGCGCTGCGAGAACCCTGCTCCGGCCGACGTCACCGCGGCGCTGGGGGCCCTGGGTCGAGACCCGGCTCCGCAGCAGCGACGTCGGGGCGACACGGTAGATCGCGGCCGGGGCGAGCCCGAGTCGCGCCATGAAGCGGTTGGCGTCACGCGCGGCCTGCGGAATCGCGGTCGACACGTGCAGAACGGCGCACTCCTCGGCGAAGGACGCAGCGGCCTCCATGAGGGTGCGGCCCACGCCGTGGCGCCGGTAGTGATCGAAGACCCTGGGATGGATCGCCTGCACCGCCGCCTCCAGGTTCAGCGGCGACAGCGTCGTCATGCGCAGGAAGACCGCGCCGGCGAGCTGGCCGTTGTACTCCACGACGACGACCCGCTTCTCGGGCGATGCGGCGGCGTCCTTGATGACCAGCTCGATGTCGGAGACCTGCTCGGAGCGGTCCGCCCGCCGCAGGACGTCGCTCCAGAGCTCTGCCAGGACGGGCGCGTCCTCCAGGCAGGCGATCCTCGGTGTGAGGCTTGGCCGGCTCATCGCGTCCTCCCTCATGGTCGTGGGTCAGTCACCCTACGCTCGCACCCCCTCGGCGCGACACCGCGGTGGTCGTTTGCGATCGGATGCGAGGCCGTCCCAAGTATCCGCTGTGGGGGTGCCGTTCTGCGAGAGCCAATTCTGAGCCAATTTGTTGCAGGACCGTTGTGACTTTTCGGGTCGATGCCGCCCAGAGGGGGCCTAGGGTGTCTGCTGCGGGGGGCCAGACCGGCGTGATTCGGGTCACGCTAGGGTCCGCTGCTTGGGACCCGGGAGAATCCCGGACACGAAGCGACAGGAGCCCGACTTGCCCTGGACCAGGACCATGCGCCTCATCGCCCTGGCGCTCATGATGTTGGCCCTCCTCGGCCTGGCACCACCGGCGCACGCCGATGTCGCGACCGGCCAGGACGCCGCGACCCGGTGCGCGCTCGTCAAGCCGACCGATGACGACACGATCTCCATCCTCGGCCGGATCTGCGACCGTCGCCAGCGACCTCCGCTCGCGGTGCCTGGGGTCACCGTGAGCGTCGAGGACGCCGACGGCAATCAGATCGGCGAAGCCACCTCGGCGGAGGACGGGACCTTCGTCATCGACCTCCCGGGGACCGCCATCGAACACCTGGGCAAGTCCTACACGGTGACCCTGGACGAGTCGACCCTGCCGGAGGACACCAAGCCCGAGATCTCGAGCCGCACCCTCACGATCAACATCGACAACGACCAGACGGTACTGTTCCCGATCGGCGACGCTGGACCGGTCAAGCCGGGCAAGTTCACCGAGGCGATGCAGCTGATGGTGGGCGGCCTCGTTTTCTCGGTCGTCCTCGCGATGGCGGCGCTCGGGCTCTCCATGATCTTCGGCACCACCGGGCTCACCAACTTCTCGCACGGCGAGCTCGTCACCTTCGGGGCTCTGGTCGCGTTCTTCATCGACCGACTGCCCGGCCGGATCGAGATCGGCGGAGCCGAGATCACCGTCATCGTGGGCGTCATCGCGGCCTTCGTTGTGGGCGGCGTGTTCGGCTGGCTGAACGACGCCGCGCTGTGGCGACCGTTGCGCAGCCGAGGAACCGGCCTGGTCGCGATGATGATCGTGAGCATCGGCCTGTCACTCTTCCTGCGCAACATCTACCAGTACTTCGCCGGCGCCCAGAGCCGCAACTACTCGCAGTACGGCGCAGTGGCGCCTTGGCAGATCGGTGACATCCTGCTGACGCCCAAGGAGCTGGTCGTGATCCTGCTGGGGCTCGCGGTCCTGGTCATGACCACGAGCCTGCTGCAGTTCACCCGCCTGGGAAAGGCGACGCGGGCCGTGTCGGACAACCCAGGGCTGGCCTCCGCGACCGGCATCAACGTCGAACGGGTGATCCGCATCGTCTGGGTCGGAGGCGCGGCGCTGGCGGGGCTCGCCGGGGCGCTCCTGGGCGTGACCCAGGGCTTCGACTTCCAGATCGGCTTCCGGATCCTGCTGCTGACCTTCGCCGCGGTGGTGCTCGGCGGGTTGGGCACCATCTGGGGCGCTATCGTCGGCGCCTTCGTCATCGGGCTCTTCACCGAGCTCTCGACGCTGTTCGTGGATCCTGAGTTCAAGTTCGTGGGCGCGCTGCTCCTGCTCATCGTCATCCTGCTGATCAGGCCGCAGGGCCTGTTGGGCAGAGCGCAGAGAATCGGCTGAGGGGACAATCGGATGGACTTCAACGATCTGCTGACCGGTTCACTGCAGCAGGCGCTAGGCCCGACAGCCGTCGTCTACTGCCTGGCCGCCATCGGACTCAACATCCACTTCGGATACACCGGCTTGCTGAACTTCGGACAGGCCGGCTTCATGATGGTCGCCGGCTACGCCATGGTCACCATGTCGACGATCTGGGGAGGGAGCCTGTGGCTCGGTGTCCTCGTCGGGATCGTCCTCACCGTCATCCTCGCGCTCCTCCTGGGAGTGCCCACCCTGCGGCTGCGTGCCGACTACCTCGCGATCGTGACCATCGCGGCGGCCGAGATCATCCGTCAGGTGATCAGTGCCGCGAAGTTCTCCGACAAGCTCGGCGGCCAGGACGGACTGACCGGGTTCATCAAGCCCTTCCGCGAGGTGAACCCGTTCTCGGAGCCCGTCGGCATCGACGGTCTGGTCAGATGGGGTCCGAACGACTTCTGGGTGATGACGGTGGGCTGGTCGTTGGTCGCCGTCTCCTGCCTCGTGGTCTGGCTGCTGATGCGGAGCCCGTGGGGTCGCGTGCTCAAGTCGATCCGCGAGGACGAGGACGCTGTTCGCTCGCTCGGGAAGAACGTGTACGCCTACAAGATGCAGTCCTTGATCATCGGCGGGCTCTTCGGTGCACTCGCCGGGTTCGTCGTCGCGTTGCGATCGGCGACAGTCGGGCCGTCCTTCTTCGCCACGGACGTGACCTTCTTCGCCTACACCGTGCTGCTGATCGGTGGAGCGGCGCGGGTGCTCGGCCCCGTGGCCGGCGCGGTGATCTTCTGGTTCCTGATCACCGTGCTCGACCTCTTCTTCGGGCAGGCCACCGCGGGCGCCAACCCGATCATCCCCGCCTCCATCATGAACGACACCCAGGCCAGCCTGATGCGTCTCATCTTCATGGGACTCGGCCTGATGCTGCTGATGGTCTTCCGACCACAAGGACTCTTCGGCGACCGAAGGGAGTTGGCGATCGATGCCCGATGAGAAGGGAACCCTCGACAGTGGTGGGACCGAGATGACCCTCGGACCGGTGCGTCCCGCGTCGGCTCGACGCGGGTTCGACGTCGATGTCGAGGCATCCAGGCGCGCGCTGGCGGATGTCGACCGCACCCCCGGCGTCGCCAAGCCCGACCCGATCCTCACCGCGGACAACGTCGTCCGCAGCTTCGGCGGGCTCACGGCGGTCGACGTCGACCACCTCGAGGTACAGCGGGGGGTGATCACCGCACTGATCGGCCCCAACGGCGCCGGGAAGACGACACTCTTCAACCTTCTCACCGGCTTCGACCGCCCGGACAGCGGCGCCTGGTCCTTCAACGGCCGATCGCTGAACCGAGTACCGGCGTACAAGGTCGCCCGGATGGGCATGGTGCGCACCTTCCAGCTGACCAAGGTGCTGTCGAAGCTGACCGTGATCGAGAACATGCGGGTCGGAGCCACCGGCCAGCGGGGCGAGCGCCTGCTCGCCGCCATGCTCGCACCGCTGTGGCGCTCCCAGGAGGACGACAACACTGAGCGCGCGGACAGCCTGCTCGAGCGGTTCCTCCTCGACAAGAAGCGCGAGGACTTCGCCGGGTCACTCTCCGGTGGACAGCGCAAGCTCCTCGAGATGGCGCGGTCGCTGATGACCGACCCGGAGCTCGTCATGCTCGACGAGCCGATGGCGGGCGTGAACCCTGCGCTCAAGCAGACGCTCCTCGGGCACGTGAAGTCGTTGCGGGAGGAGGGCCGGACGGTGCTCTTCGTCGAGCACGACATGGACATGGTCCGCGACATCTCCGACTGGGTCGTCGTGATGGCCCAGGGCAGGATCGTCGCCGAGGGACCACCCGACGCGGTGATGGCCGACCCGGCAGTGATCGACGCCTACCTGGGAGCGCATCACGACGTCGAGCTCACGTTCGAGGCGGAGGAGCAGATCCACGCCGAGGCGGAGGCCGAGATCGAGCAGGAGGCTCAGACCAATGACTGACGAAGCCACGATCAGTCCGGAGCGCAAAGCCCACCTCGCTGCGGCCGAAGGTGCGGTGCTCCGCGCCGACGGCCTGGTTGCCGGCTACCTGCCGGGGGTCAACATCCTCAACGGAGCCGACCTCTACTGCCAGGAGGGTGAGCTGGTCGGCATCATCGGGCCGAACGGCGCCGGGAAGTCCACGCTGCTCAAAGCCCTCTTCGGGCTGGTCACGGTCAGCGAGGGCACCGTTCAGCTGCACGGCAAGGACGTCACCAACCAGCGTGCGGACAAGCTGGTCTCCGCCGGCATCGGATTCGTGCCGCAGACGAACAACGTGTTCGCCTCACTGACCATCCAAGAGAACCTGGAGATGGGGTGCTACCAGCGTCCCGGTAGCTTCCAGCAGCGCTTCGACTTCGTCGGCGAGCTGTTCCCGGCGCTCCTGGATCGGCGCAACCAGCGGGCGGGCTCTCTGTCCGGTGGCGAGCGCCAGATGGTCGCGATGGGGCGTGCTCTGATGATGGAGCCGTCGGTCCTGCTCCTCGACGAGCCCTCGGCGGGACTCTCGCCGGTCCTGCAGGATGAGGTGTTCGTGCAGACGCGACGGATCAACCGGGCCGGTGTCTCCGTCGTGATGGTGGAGCAGAACGCACGCCGCTGTCTGCAGATCTGCGACCGCGGATACGTGCTCGACCAGGGCCACAACGCCTACACGGGGACCGGTCACGACCTGGCGCGGGACCCCAAGGTGATCGAGCTGTACCTGGGAACGCTCGGAAAGCAGTGATCCCTGGCGGTCTGTCGCGACCGCCCTCCACACACATGCGGAAGGGCCCGGCCGAAGCCGGGCCCTTCCATGTACCAGTGGTCAGATCACTCGCTCGGCGGCACCAGGCCGGAGACCGTGTCGATCTGCTCGTAGGTGTTGTTCGCGCCGTACTCGTACACGCCGTAGGTGCCGGCCGCCAGGCTGCCGGTGTCGGTCATGTCCGCAGGCCCGCTCTTGCCGTCGTAGTCGATGTCCTCGCCGTCCTCGAGCAGGGTCTTGCACTCCTCGAACGTGGTGCACTTCGTGCCCTCGCGAGTGACGTCCACGATGTTGGCGCCGACGGCCTCACCCGAGTCGTCGCCGGCCGCGATCGCGGCGAGCGCACTGATGATGACGGCGTCGTAGCTCTCCGGACCGTAGGTCAGGGCGTCGTTCTTCTTCATCGGAGGGGTCTTCTTGAGGAGAGCCTCGAAGTCAGGGTCAGGCGTCGCCGAGGCCGGAGCCGTACCCTTGACACCCTCGAGGTTGAAGTTCTCGTCCGGGTAGTTGGAGAGGTTGCCGTCCACGAAGTACAGCTGCACGTCGTCGGGCCCCAGGCCCTTGGCGATCAACTGCGGAATGATCGTTGTGGTCTCGGCGAATGACACCAGCACGATGGCCTCGGGCTTGGCCGCGGCGATCTTGTTGATTTCGGCGGTGAACGTCGTCGCATCCTTGTTGTACAGGATGAACTCCCCTACCGTCCCGCCCTTCTCCTCGAGCACGTCTCGCGTCCGCTCGGCCAGACCCTCGCCGTAGAAGTCCTGACGGCCCATGATCGCGACGTTATCGAAACCGTCTTCGATGACCTCGTTGGCCAGGATCTCGCCCTGGAGGTAGTCAGACGGCGCCGTGCGGAAGTACAGACGGTTCGGGTCGATCTGGTCGGTGTCGAAGCCTGCCGCGGTGTTGGCCGGCGAGAACTGCACGACGCCGGCACCGGTGATCTTGTCGATGACAGTGATCGACACGCCCGACGAGGCCGCGCCGACGATCACGTCGGAGTCGGCGGCCAGCAGCTTGTCGACCTGAGCACCCGCGATGTCCGGCGTGCCGTCACCCGAGTCGCCCTTCACCTGCACGACGTCCTTGCCGAGCACACCACCGGCGGCGTTGATGTCCTGGACGGCCAGGGTCACGCCGGCAAACTCCGGGGGGCCGAGGAACGCGAGGTCCCCGGTCGCCGGGAGCAGTGTGCCGAAGGTCAAGACGCCGTCGCCCTTGGGCTCTGCCGTGGGCGATTCTTGGGTGCCGGTGTCTCCGTTGTCGCCTCCGTCCTCGCCGCATGCGCCGAGCACGAGTGCGGCTGCCAGTCCGACGACTCCGAGTCGCATCAGCTTCTTCGGTCGGTACATCAGGCCCTCCGGTTCATCAGGTCGGGTTCGGCGCAGTACGGCGTACCGCGCTGCGACCCAACGTAGTGCGTGGGCGGCCCCCCGCGACCAGGCTTCGCGGCTCGTTGTCAACTTGTGACCATCGGTTCGGGCAGGCTGCAGGCGGAGAACCGGCGTCTCGCGGCTGTGGGAGCGCCCGCGTCGGGCGGCTCAGGCGCCAGGCGCCCCGGGCACGCCGTGCGCGACGACGCCCTCGGCGACCTGACGCATCGACATCCGCAGGTCCATCGCCGTCTTCTGGATCCACCGGAAGGCCTCCGGCTCGGTCAGTGACAGCTGCTCCTGGAGGATCCCCTTCGCCCGGTCGATCGCCTTGCGGGTCTCCAGCCGCTCCTTGAGGTCGGTGATCTCCTCCTCCAGCTGGGCGATCTCGGCGAACCGGCTGACCGCCATCTCGATCGCAGGCACCAGGTCGGATTGGGTGAACGGCTTGACCAGGTAGGACATGGCCCCCGCCTCCCGTGCCCGCTCCACCAGCTCGCGCTGAGAGAAGGCCGTGAGCATCACGACGGGTGCGATCCGCCTGCCGGCGATCGCCTCGGCGGCCGAGATGCCGTCGAGCACAGGCATCTTCACGTCGAGGATCACCAGGTCGGGCCGGAGCCGCTCCGCGAGCTCGATCGCCTGCTGGCCGTCGCCGGCCTGCCCCACGACGTCGTACCCCTCCTCGGCCAGCATCTCGGCGAGGTCCATCCGGATCAGGGTCTCGTCCTCTGCGATGACCACGGTGCGTGGCGCGATCAGCGGGGTCGGGGCGGTCTCGGTCACGGGGCAAGACTATCGGGGCGGACCGGCTTGGTTCCGGCCAGGAGGGGCGTCCGCGGGTGGAGGCCGATGCCCCGAGCGCGACGGGTTTCGGCTACCTTTTGTGCGGCTCCCGCCCCGGTAGCCCAACGGCAGAGGCAATGTGCTCAAACCACATCCAGTGTGAGTTCGAATCTCACCCGGGGCACGAGATGTCAGGGAGGGCCTGACGTCACTCGGTCCTTTCGGCCCAGTGGGCCCGGTGGCCCGCTGATCGACGTCAGCGCGCGTGGCCGAGCCGCTTGTAGGCGGGCGCGACCTCGTTGATCGCATCGCCCATCCGGTGCACGCGCAGCGCGTTGGTGGATCCGGGGATGCCCGGCGGGCTGCCGGCCACGATGACGACGAGGTCGCCCTCCTTGACCCGCCCGATGCGCAGCAGCTCCTCGTCGACCTGGCGGACCATCTCGTCGGTGTGCTCGACCGTGGAGGTCTTGAAGGCCTCGACGCCCCAGGTGAGGGCGAGCTGCGAGCGTGCGCGCGCCTCGGGAGTGAACGCGAGCACCGGGATCGGGCTGCGCAGTCGCGCCAGCCTGCGAGCGGAGTCGCCGGACTGGGTGAACGCCACGACGTACTTCGCGCCGACCCGCTGCGCGACCTCCTCGGCAGCCTTGGTGATGACGCCGGCACGGGTGTGCGGGTCCCACTCGATCCGGCCGAACCGGCTGAAGGTCTCGTCGGCCAGCGCGTGCTCCTCGGTCGCCGCGATGATCCGCGCCATGGTCTCGACCGTGTGGATCGGGTGCTCCCCCACGCTCGTCTCACCCGACAGCATGACCGCGTCGGCGCCGTCGAGGACGGCGTTCGCGACGTCACTGGCCTCGGCGCGGGTCGGCGCGGGGCTGGTGACCATCGACTCCAGCATCTGGGTCGCCACGATGACCGGCTTGGCGTTCCGGCGCGCGGCGACGATGACCTGCTTCTGCAGGAAGGGCACCTCCTCCAGCGGACACTCCACGCCCAGGTCGCCGCGAGCCACCATGAACCCGTCGAACGCCTGGATGACCTCGTCGAGGTTGTCGATCGCCTGCGGCTTCTCGATCTTCGCGATCACCGGCAGCATCACGCCCACCTCGCGCATGATCTTGCGGACGTCCTCGGCGTCGCCGGCGTGCCGCACGAAGCTCAGGGCGATGAAGTCGACGCCCAGGCGCAGGGCGAACCGCAGGTCCTCGGCGTCCTTGTCCGAGAGGGCGGGCACGGAGACCGCGACCCCCGGAAGGTTGATGCCCTTGTTGTTGCTCACCTTGCCGGCGACGAGAACCTCGGTGACGACGTCGGTATCGGTCACCTCGACGACACGCAGACGAACCTTGCCGTCGTCGATCAGGATCGGGTCGCCGGGTGCGACGTCGCCCGGAAGTCCCTTGTACGTCGTCCCACTGATCTCGGCGTTGCCGTCGACGTCGCGGGTGGTGATGGTCCACCGCTGGCCACGCTTGAGGGCAACCGGTCCGCCGGAGAAGGTCTCGAGGCGGATCTTCGGACCCTGGAGGTCGGCGAAGATGCCGACGCCGTGCCCACTGGCGTCGGAGGCCTCACGAACCAGGCGGTAGACCTCGGCATGCTGCTCGTGGGTGCCGTGGCTCATGTTGAGCCGGGCGACATCCATCCCGGCGTAGACCAACTCCCGGATACGGCGCTCGGAACTGGTGGCCGGACCCAGGGTGCACACGATCTTTGCTCTTCGCACGGGGTTCACCCTAGCGAGCCGCCATCGGCGCAGAACGTCGCATCGGCGCAAACTTCGTGTGAAGTCTGCGCCGATGCGAAATGGAGTCGATCAGACGACCAGCGGACGCGCGGTCGGCGGAATCGGTGCGGGCAGCTGGGTCGTGCCGGAGAGGTACTCGTCCACGCCAGCGGCGGCCGCTCGGCCCTCCGCGATCGCCCAGACGATCAGCGACTGGCCGCGGCCGGCGTCACCGGCGACGAAGACGCCGTCCACGTTGGTGACGTAGCTGTTCGCCCGCTTGATGTTGCCGCGCTCGTCGAGCTCGACGCCGAGCTGCTCGACCAGGCCACCCTGCTCGGGGCCGACGAAGCCCATCGCGAAGAGCACGAGGTCCGCCGGGATCTCCCGCTCGGTGCCCTCCAGCTCGACCAGCTTGCCACCCTCGAACCTCACCTCGACGATCCGCAGCGCACGGACGTTGCCCTCGTCGTCGCCCAGGAACTCCTTGGTCGACACCGAGTAGACCCGGTCACCGGCCTCCTCGTGCGCGGAGGACACCCTGAAGATCATCGGGTACGTCGGCCACGGCTGGCCCTCGGGACGGTCGGACGGCGGCTCGGGCATGATCTCGAGCTGCGTGATCGACGCGGCGCCCTGGCGCACCGACGTGCCGAGGCAGTCGGCCCCGGTGTCGCCGCCACCGATGATGACGACGTGCTTGCCGTCGGCACGGATCTGACCGTCGACGGTCTCCCCCAGCGCGACCCGGTTGGCCTGCGGCAGGAACTCCATCGCCTGGTGGATGCCCTTGAGCTCCCGGCCCGGCACCGGCAGGTCGCGCGGCACGGTCGAACCGATCGCGATGACCACCGCGTCGTACCGGTCGCGGAGGGCGTCCCCGGTGAGGGCACCGGACCCGACCTCCACCCCGGAGCGGAAGACCGTGCCCTCGCGCTTCATCTGCTCGATGCGGCGGTCGAGCTGGATCTTCTCCATCTTGAACTCGGGGATGCCGTAGCGCAGCAGTCCACCGGGCCGGTCGGCCCGTTCGTACACGGCCACGGTGTGACCGGCCCGGGTGAGCTGCTGGGCGGCGGCGAGACCCGCGGGGCCCGAGCCGACGACGGCCACGGTCTTGCCCGAGAGCCACTCCGGCGGCTGCGGACGGACGTAGCCGGACTCCCACGCCTTGTCGATGATCGACACCTCGACGTTCTTGATCGTCACGGCCGGCTGGTTGATGCCCAGGACGCAGGCGGTCTCGCACGGGGCCGGGCACAGGCGACCGGTGAACTCCGGGAAGTTGTTGGTCGCGTGGAGGCGCTCGATGGCGCCCTCCCAGTCGTCACGCCAGACCAGGTCGTTCCACTCGGGGATGATGTTCCCCAGCGGACATCCCTGGTGGCAGAACGGGATGCCGCAGTCCATGCAGCGTCCGGCCTGCTCGGTGATGATCGGGAGGAGCGCACGCCCCATCCCGCCCGGGTAGACCTCTTTCCAGTCGTTGACCCGCTCCTCCACCGGTCGCCGCCCGGCGACCTCGCGGGTCTTCTTCAGGAATCCCTTGGGGTCAGCCATGGAGACTCTCCATCATCGCGTTGGCCACGCCGTCCTCGTCGAGACCCTCCGCCTCGGCCTTCGCCTTGGCCTCGAGCACGATGCGGTAGTCGCGTGGCATGACTTCGGTGAACCGGGTGAGCGCCGTCGCCCAGTCGGCGAGCAGCTCAGCTGCCACGTCCGAACCGGTCTCCTCGTGGTGGCGGCGGACGATCTGCTCGAGCTCCTCGGCATGGGCGCCCGACACCGGACCGAGCTCGACGAGCTCGGCGTTGACCCGGAAGTCCTTCAGGTCCAGGACCCAGGCCGTGCCGCCGGACATGCCTGCGGCGAAGTTGCGGCCCGTCTTCCCGAGCACGACGACACGACCGCCGGTCATGTACTCGCACCCGTGGTCGCCGACGCCCTCGGTGACCACGGTGGCACCCGAGTTGCGGACGCAGCACCGCTCGCCGACACCACCGCGGATGAAGATCTCACCGGAGGTCGCGCCGTAGGCGATCGTGTTGCCGGCGATGATGTGCTGGTCGGGGCGGAACGGAGCGTTCCGGTCGGGCCGGATCGCGATCCGCCCACCGGAGAGGCCCTTGCCGACGTAGTCGTTGGCGTCGCCCTCGAGCCGCAGCGTGATGCCAGGCGGGAGGAACGCGCCGAACGACTGGCCCGCCGAGCCGAGGAACGTCAGGTCGATCGTCCCGTCGGGGAGCCCCTCGCCGCCGTACCTCTTGGTCACCTCGTGACCGAGGATCGTGCCGACGGTGCGGTTGACGTTGCGGATCGGCAGCTGTGCGCGCACCGGCTCCCCCGACTCCAGCGCCGGCTTCGCCAGCGGAAGGATCTCGGTGACGTCGAGTGACTTCTCCAGCGCGTGGTCCTGTGTCCTGGTGTTGCGGACGTCCTGGTCGGGGAAGTGGGTCCCGGCGACGTCCACCTTGTGCAGGATCGGCGCCAGGTCCAGGCCCGCGGCCTTCCAGTGGTCGATCGCCTCGACCGTGTCTAGCACGTCGACCTGGCCCACGGCCTCGTCGATGCTGCGGAAGCCGAGCTCGGCGAGCAGCTCGCGGACCTCCTGTGCGATGAACTCGAAGAAGTTCACGACGTACTCGGCCTTGCCGTTGTAGCGCGAGCGCAGGACGGGGTTCTGCGTGGCCACGCCCACCGGGCAGGTGTCGAGGTGGCAGACCCGCATCAGGATGCAGCCCGAGACCACCAGCGGGGCGGTCGCGAAGCCGAACTCCTCGGCGCCGAGCAGCGCCGCGATCACCACGTCGCGACCCGTCTTCAGCTGGCCGTCGGTCTGCACGACGATGCGGTCGCGCAGGCCGTTGAGGAGCAGGGTCTGCTGGGCCTCGGCGAGGCCGAGCTCCCACGGGCCGCCGGCGTGCTTCAGCGACGTCAGCGGGGATGCGCCCGTGCCGCCGTCGTGGCCGGAGATGAGCACCACGTCCGCGTGCGCCTTGGACACGCCCGCGGCGACGGTCCCGACTCCGACCTCGGACACCAGCTTCACGTGGACGCGCGCCACGGGGTTGGCGTTCTTGAGGTCGTGGATCAGCTGGGCCAGGTCCTCGATCGAGTAGATGTCGTGGTGTGGCGGCGGGCTGATCAGACCGACACCCGGCGTGGAGTGTCGGGTCTTCGCCACCCACGGGTACACCTTGTTGCCCGGCAGCTGACCGCCCTCACCCGGCTTCGCGCCCTGCGCCATCTTGATCTGGATGTCGTCGGCGTTGGTGAGGTACTCGCTCGTCACACCGAACCGGCCCGACGCGACCTGCTTGATCGAGCTGCGGCGCTCGGGGTCGTAGAGGCGCTCGGGGTCCTCGCCGCCCTCACCGGTGTTGGACTTCGCGCCCAGCCGGTTCATGGCGATCGCGAGGGTCTCGTGTGCCTCCTGCGAGATGGAGCCGTAGGACATCGCGCCGGTCGAGAACCGCTTGACGATCTCCGACACCGGCTCGACCTCGTCGACGGGGATCGGCTGGCGGCCGACCTGCTCGGGGTCCTTGAACCGGAACAGGCCGCGGAGCGTCATCAGCTTCTCGGACTGCTCGTCCACCGCCTGGGTGTACTGCTTGAAGATGTCGTAGCGACCGGTGCGGGTGGAGTGCTGCAGCCGGAAGACGGTCTCGGGGTTGAACAGGTGCGGCTCACCCTCGCGACGCCACTGGTACTCGCCGCCGATCTCGAGCTCGCGGTGCGCAGGGGCGATGCCGACGGGCGGGTAGGCCTTGGCGTGGCGGGCCGCCACCTCCTGGGCGATCGTGTCGAGATCGACTCCGCCCAGCTTCGACGTCGTACCCGTGAAGTACCTGTCGACGACCGCCTGGGAGAGGCCGATGCACTCGAAGATCTGGGCGCCGGTGTAGGAGGCCACCGTCGAGACGCCGATCTTGCTCATCACCTTGACCACGCCCTTGCCGAGCGCCTTGATCAGGTTGTTCACCGCGGCGCTGGGGTCGCTCTTGACGTAGTAGCCCTCACGAGCGAGGTCCTCGACGGTCTCCATGGCGAGGTACGGGTTGACCGCGGCCGCGCCGTAGCCGACGAGGAGGGCCACGTGGTGGACCTCCCGGACGTCGCCCGCCTCGACCAGAAGGCCGACCTGGGTCCGCGTCTTCTCCCGCACCAGGTGGTGGTGCACGGCGCCGGTGAGCAGCAGCGAGGGGATCGGCGCCAGCTCCGCCGTGGAGTGGCGGTCGGAGAGCACGATGATGCGGGCGCCCTCGGAGATCGCCCGGCTGACCTCGGCGCAGATCTCGTCGATCCGCGCCGCCATGGCCGCACCGCCACCCTCGACGTGGTAGAGGCCGCGCGACACATGGGTGACGAAGCCCGGGTGGTCGCCGTCGCGGTTGATGTGACGGATCTTGGCGAGGTCGTCGTTGGAGATGACCGGGAACGGCAGGACGACCTGGCGGCATGAGGCCGGGGTCGGCTCCAGCAGGTTGGCCTCCGGGCCAATGCTGCCGTTCAGCGAGGTGACCAGCTCCTCGCGGATGGCGTCCAAGGGCGGGTTGGTGACCTGGGCGAAGAGCTGGCTGAAGTAGTCGAAGAGCAGCCGGGGCTTCTCGCTGAGGGCCGCGATCGGAGTGTCGGTGCCCATCGACCCGATCGCCTCCGCGCCTGTGTTCGCCATCGGCGTCAGCAGGATGCGCAGCTCCTCCTCGGTGTAGCCGAAGACCTGCTGGCGGCGGGTGACCGAGGCGTGCGTGTGCACGATGTGCTCCCGCTCCGGGATGTCATCCAGGTGGATCATCCCGGCGTGCAGCCACTCGCCGTACGGGTGCTCGGCGGCGAGCTGCTCCTTGACCTCCTCGTCCTCGATGATCCGGTGCTCCTCGGTGTCGACGAGGAACATGCGGCCCGGCTGCAGCCGGCCCTTGCGGACCACCGTGGCGGGGTCGATGTCCAGCACGCCGACCTCGGAGGCCAGGACGACGAGGCCGTCGTCGGTGACCCAGAAGCGCGAGGGTCGCAGGCCGTTGCGGTCGAGCACGGCCCCGATCTGCGTACCGTCGGTGAACACCACGCAGGCGGGACCGTCCCACGGCTCCATCATCGTGGAGTGGAAGCGGTAGAAGTCGCGCCGCTTCTCATCCATCTCGGTGTGGTTCTCCCACGCCTCCGGGATCATCATCAGCACGGCATGCGGGAGACTCCGGCCGCCCATGTGGAGCAGCTCGAGGACCTCGTCGAACGACGCCGAGTCCGACGCGCCGGGCGTGCAGATCGGGAAGAGTCGGTCGAGGTCGCCGGGGATCGCCTCGGAGTCGAGCAGCGCCTCACGGGCCCGCATCCAGTTGCGGTTGCCCATCACCGTGTTGATCTCGCCGTTGTGGGCGATGTACCGGAACGGGTGGGACAGCGGCCAGCTCGGGAACGTGTTGGTGGAGAACCGCGAGTGCACGACGGCGAGCGCCGACGCCATCCGCTCGTCGACCAGGTCGGGGAAGAACGTGTCGAGCTGGTCGGTCGTCAGCATGCCCTTGTAGGCGAGGGTGCGCGACGACAGCGACGGGAAGTACACGTCGGTCTCGCGCTCGGCCCGCTTGCGCAGGCAGAAGGCCAGTCGCTCGAGCGCCATGTCGGTCACCGGCTCGGCGCCGAACGGGTTCGCCTGCACGAAGACCTGGGCGAAGGTCGGCATGACGCTGAGCGCCATCGTGCCGAGGATGTCGGGGTTGACCGGAACCTCGCGCCAGCCGAGGACCGCAAGGCCCTCCTCGGCCGCGAGCTCCTCGATCCGACCACGGGTCTTGGCGACCTGCTCCTCGTCTCCGGGCATGAAGGCGGTGCCGACCGCGTAGCTGCCGGCCGCGGGCAGCTGGAAGCCCGCGTCGGCCGCGACCTCGCGCAGGAACGCGTCGGGAACCTGCATCAGGATGCCGGCGCCGTCTCCGGAGTTCGCCTCGGCGCCGGCGGCGCCGCGGTGGTCCAGGTTGCGAAGGGCCGTCAGGGCCTTCACCACGATGTCGTGGCTGGCCTCACCGGTCAGCGTCGCGACGAAGGCGACGCCACAGGCGTCGTGCTCGTGACGCGGGTCGTAGAGACCCTCCGGCGGCGGGAACGCGTGCGTGTAGGGCACCAGGGTTCTCCCGTCGACTACGTCTGTGGCCGTTCCATCAACTGACGGTGGCCCACAGAAGGTGGGGCGCAAGGGACAGCACTGGCCCACGCGGCGGAAGCATCAGGTTACCACCGCGTGAACCGGCTCTGCCCATCGTCAATCAGACGTGGACGCCTCGTCCGTCACATCAGCAGCACCATCTCGGGTCACTTCAGGCTCAGCGGTCTCGCCAGTCACAGGATCAGGCTCCCGCCCCTCCAGGTACGCCGCCTCCTCACGCCCGGGGTGCCTGCGCCAGGACCACAGGAAGAACGCGGCGGCGGCCACGAAGAGCACGATCGAGGTCCACACGTTGAAACGCAGTCCGAGCACGTTGTCGAGCTGTACGTCGTCGATCCGGAGGTACTCGATCCAGCCACGGCCCAGGGTGTAGGCCATGACGTAGGCGGCCATCACTCGGCCGTGGCCGAGGCGGAAGCGGCGGTCCAGCCAGATGATCAGGGCGAAGGCAGCGAGGTTCCACAGGCACTCGTACAGGAACGTCGGGTGGAACGTCGCCACGCAGCCGGCGAGGTCGGGATTCTCGGCGCACGCGAACTCGCTCGGCACATCGGGGTGGGTCGCCAGATAGTGGTCGCTGAAGTGTGCGCGATCGATCTCCAGGCCCCACGGCAGGCCGGTCGGCCTGCCGTAGAGCTCCTGGTTGAACCAGTTGCCCCAGCGGCCGATGGCCTGGGCGACCAGCACGCCCGGCGCCAGCGCGTCGAGGAACGGGAGGAGCTTGATGCCCTTGCGGCGGCAGCCGAGCCAGACGCCCAGCACGCCGAGCGCGACGCCACCCCAGATGCCGAGCCCGCCCTGCCAGACGTACAGCGCCTCGATGGGGTCGCCGCCCTCGCCGAAGTAGCGCTTCCAGTCCGTGGCCACGTGGTAGGCCCGTGCGCCGACGAGACCGAACGGAACGGCCCAGACCGCGATGTCCTGGACGTCACCGATCCGGCCGCCGCGGGCATGCCAGCGCTTCTCACCGATCCAGATGGCGACGACGATGCCGAGGATGATGCACAGCGCGTAGCCGCGCAGCGGGAACGGACCGATCTCCCAGACCGCGTCGGAGGGGCTGGGGATGGTCGCGGCGATCAGCCCGATCTGGTCAGTCAGCACGGTGGCGTCCTAGTCGTCGTTCAGCAGGGTGCGGATGTCGGCGGCGAACTCGGTACTGGACGTCTCCTGGTTCCAGAGCACCACGGCCTCGTCGTTCTCGTCGATCCCGAGCGTGAAGGTCGAGTGGCCCCCGAGGTCGTAGCCACCGGTCGGCAGCCTCTTGCCGTCGTTGACGTAGATCGCCAGCGGGTCCCCCACCTCGATGATCCGCTCCAGGTCGCCGGTGAGGCCGACGAAGTCGGAGTCGAGGCGGTCGAGGTACCGACGCAGAACGGCCGGGTTGTCACGGGCGGGGTCGGTGGTCACGAAGACCACGTCCACCTGCTCGCGCTCGTCCGCCTCCAGCCGGTTCATCGCGGCGGCGATGTTGTTCATGACCAACGGGCAGTAGTCCGGGCACGCGGTATAGCCGAAGAACACCAGGGTGAGCGGCTTGTCGGTGTCCGCCGCCAGCGAGTACGGCGCGCCATCGGTGTCGGTGAGCGCGATGTCGGGCGCCTGGTAGGGCTGCTTGAGCCGGGTGCCGGTGAAGGTCTCGGGGTCGCTGGTCGTGCACGCCGACCCCAGCAGACCCACCAGGACGACGAGCACGGCTGCGCGGAGGCTGTTACGCACGCACTCCCCCGGCAACGCCCTGGGCGAGATCCGCGGTCAGCGCCGAGATCGCCGCGAGGCCGGCGGCGCGGTCATCGGCGTTGTCGAGCAGGACGCGGACGAACGCCGAGCCGACGATCACGCCGTCGGCGTACGACGCCACCTCGGCCGCCTGCACGCCGTTGCTGACGCCGAGGCCGACCCCCACGGGCAGCGTCGTGGTCGCGCGGGTCCGCGCGACCAGCGGGCCCGCGAGGTCGCTGGTGGTCGTTCTGGCGCCCGTCACGCCCATCACCGCCGTGGCGTACACGAACCCGCGGCAGGCGGCCGTCGTCATCGCGATCCGCTCGTCGGTGGACGACGGCGCCACGAGGAAGACCTTGTCGAGCCCCCGCGCATCGGCCGCCGCGATCCACTCGGGGGCGAAGTCCGGCGTCAGGTCCGGGGTGATCAGCCCGGCCCCGCCGGCGTCGTACAGGTCCTGCGCGAAGCGCTCGACGCCGTACCGCTCGACGGGGTTCCAGTAGGTCATCACCAGCGTGGGGGTGCCGGTCGCTGCGACCGCCTCGACGGTGCGGAGCACGTCAGCGGTGCGTACGCCGCCCTCGAGCGCCCGCTGCGCGGCGTCCTGAATGGTGGGGCCGTCCATCACCGGATCGCTGTAGGGCAGGCCGACCTCGATCACGTCGCAGCCGGCGTCCACCATGGCGCGCAGCGCCGCGATCCCGCCGTCGACATCGGGGAAGCCGGCCGGCAGGTAGCCGACGAGCGCGGCGCGCCCCTGCGCGCGGGCCTTCTCGAAGGCCCTGCCCGTCGTGGTGCTCGCGCCCGCGCTCATCCTTCGACCCCCTCGCCCGCCGGCGGGTCGGCAGGCCCGGCCTTGCCGAGCCCGAAGTACGCCAACGCCGTGTCCATGTCCTTGTCACCGCGGCCGGAGAGGTTGACGAGGATCGTCTCGCCGGGGCGCTCCTTCGCGACGTCGAGCGCGCCGGCGACGGCGTGCGCCGACTCGATCGCAGGGATGATGCCCTCGGTCCTCGCGAGCAGCGCCATCGCGTCCATCGCCTGCGCGTCCGTCACCGGGCGGTACGACGCCCGGCCGGCCGCCGACAGGTGCGCGTGCTGCGGGCCCACTCCCGGGTAGTCCAGGCCCGCCGAGATCGAGTGCGACTCGATCGTCTGCCCGTCCTCGTCCTGGAGCACGTAGGTGCGGGCGCCGTGCAGCACGCCGATGCTTCCGGCGAAGATCGTGGCCGCGTGGCGGCCCGTCTCGACGCCGTCGCCGCCCGGCTCGAAGCCGTAGATGGCGACCTCCGGGTCGTCGAGGAAGCCGGCGAACAGGCCGATGGCGTTGGACCCGCCGCCGACGCAGGCAGCGATGGCGTCGGGCAGCCGCCCGGTCTGGTCGAGGCACTGCCGCCGAGCCTCGTCGCCGATGCCGCGGACGAACGACAGGACCAGGCTCGGGAACGGGTGGGGACCCGCGGCGGTGCCGAAGAGGTAGGCGGTGTGGTCGACGGTGGCGACCCAGTCGCGGAGCGCCTCGTTGATGGCGTCCTTGAGGGTTCGCGAGCCGCTCCGCACCGGGATCACCTCGGCGCCGAGCAGCTGCATGCGGGCCACGTTGAGTGCCTGGCGCTCGGTGTCGACCTCTCCCATGTAGACCGTGCAGTCGAGGCCGAGGTAGGCCGCCGCCGTCGCGGAGGCGACGCCGTGCTGACCGGCCCCGGTCTCGGCGATCACGCGGGTCTTGCCCATCCGCTTGGTGAGCAGCGCCTGACCGAGGACGTTGCGGATCTTGTGGGCGCCGGTGTGGTTGAGGTCCTCGCGCTTGAGCAGGATCCGGGCACCGGCGTGCTCGGAGAGCCGGTGGGCGTCGTACAGCATGCTGGGGACGCCGGCGTAGTTCTGCAGCAGCTGCTCGAACTGGTGGACGAAGGTCGGGTCGACCATCGCCTTCTGCCACGCGGCGTCGAGCTCGTCGAGGGCGGCGATCAGTGCCTCGGGCATGAACCGGCCGCCGAAGGCGCCCGGCCCGCCGAACCAGCCGAACTCGTCGGCGTCGTACGCGCTCACATCTCTGCCTTTCCTGCCTTGAGGCCGGTCATCGCGGCCACCGCATCGCGCGGAGCGCCGTGCTTGACCAGCGCCTCCCCGACCAGCACGGCACGCGCGCCCTGGTCGACGAAGCGCTGCACGTCGGTCGGCCCGGTGATGCCGGACTCGGCCACCAGCACGCGGTCCGCCGGGACCAGCGGCGCGAGGCGCCCGAAGGTGTCGGCGTCCACGGCGAGCGTCTTGAGGTTGCGGGCATTGACGCCGATCAGCTCCGCGCCGAGGTCGACGGCGCGCTCGGTCTCGGCCTCGTCGTGCACCTCGACCAGGACGGTGAGCCCGAGCTCCCGCGCGGAGTCGTGCAGCCGGCGCAGCTCGTCACCGGGAAGCGACGCCACGATCAGCAGGGCCAGGTCGGCACCGGCCGCACGAGCCTCGAGCAGCTGGTACTCGGTGACGATGAAGTCCTTGCGCAGCAGCGGGGTGTCGACGGCCGCCCGGACGGCGCGAAGGTCGTCGAGGCTGCCGTTGAAGCGACGCTGCTCGGTCAGCACGCTGATCGCGGCGGCACCGCCGGCGGCGTACTCCTTCGCGAGCGCCGCGGGGTCGGGGATGTCGGCGAGGTCACCCTTGCTCGGGCTCTTGCGCTTGACCTCGGCGATCACACTCGAGCCGGGGCCGCGGAAGTGCGGCATCGGGTCCCGTGCCGGCGGCACGTCGGCGAGCGCCGCCCGCAGGTCGGACTCGGAGAGCCGGGTCTGCCGGGCCGCGAGGTCCTCCAGCACTCCGGCGACGATCCCGTCGAGCACCGTGGGCCGGGAAGCCTGGGGGGCCGACATGTCGCCTCCGTAACGTCTGTGAATCCGATGGCGACTCTCGCCGATCGTTGGTGTCGAGTGTGGCACGGGCCGGTTAGGGTGCCACACACCGCCCGCGACTTGGCCGGGTGACCAGTTCTGACACGGAAGGCAGTCACGTGAGCTACAACGAGCCACCCAACTACGGAGCCCCGCCGCCGCCCCCACCGGGCGGCTACGGCGGCGGGGGCCAGGGCGGATACGGCGGACAGGGCGGCTACGGCGGCTACGGAGCCGGCGGTCCGGGCCAGGGCGGCTACGGCGGCCAGCCGCCCACGCAGACCTCGGTGATGGCGATCATCTCCCTCGTCACCGGCATCCTCGGTGTGCTGTGCTGCGGATCGCTGATCTTCAGCATCGCGGCCATCATCCTGGGCTACCTCGGCAAGAAGGAGGTCGACTCCGGCCAGAAGACCGGCGGCGGCCTGGCACTGGCCGGCCTGATCCTCGGTGGCGTCGGCGTGGTGCTCGGCGTGCTGTGGCTGATCCTGGTGTTCACCACCGGGAGCTTCAACTACTACGGAGACCTGTGATCGCGGGTCGCTAGCAAGCCGACGTCGGCGGGGTCAGGGCGCGAGCCAGGACCCCGCCGCCGTGTTTCTCAGGACGGTGAAGACGACCATCGCCACGACGAGCGCGACGGCACCCATCGTGAGCGAGCGGTCGGACGGCTGCCAGGGGCGGCCCCTCCAGCGGCCGCTCCCCCACCGCCACAGGATCCAGGCCACGACCGGGATCGAGGCGACGAAGAGCAGATTGCTCGACGCGGCGTCGCCGATGCGCAGGTTGGTGAGGTCGTTGACCGCGCGCAGGCCGCCGCACCCCGGGCACTGGATGCCGACCGCCGCGAGGGGGCACAGGCCCCAGCTCCCCTGCTCGTGCGGATCGCGCAGGTGCAGCGCCAGCGTCGCCGCAGCGAGGCCACCGCCGACCAGAGCGGGTGGCACCATCCGCCGCCAGCGAGGAGTCTCGCTGCGTTCGACGGGCGGGGCCGTGAGGGTCATCGGCTCAGTGGCCGGACTCGTGCAGCCCGAGCTTGGCGAGGACCATGAAGACGACGGCGGCGCCGACGACCAGGACGCAGCCGACCCAGAAGAGCGGCCAGTTCAGCGGCGACACCGACATGCCGATCCCACCAACGACGAAGCCGACCAGTGCGACCAGGACGGCGGTCCAGGCAGCAGGGGTGTTGCCGTGGTTGTCGGCCATGTGTGTGTGCTCCTCGTTCAGGCGGGTGGATCGGCGACGATTCTAGGGCCTGCCGTCGGTCGCTTCGCTCCCCGGCTGCTTCGCATCACCGTTCGGTCGGGTCGGTGCCCTCGTCCAGCGACCTCCAGAGGTCGAGGTTGGACTGCTCCTCAGGCTCAGTCTCGGATGCTGCCGCGGCGGTCGCGCCCCCGGTCGGGGCGTCGTAGCGGGTCCCCATCTCCGGCCAGGACCCGACGAGCCGGAGTGCGGCCGCGCCGGCCGCGAGGGCGAGGACCGAGGTGACGAGAGCCACCCAGAGCCACCCGGTGCGCTCGATCGGGACGGTCGCGCCGCCCAGTCCGAGGCGGGAGCCCAGGTCGGCGGCGGCATCGTCGTGCTGGACGAATCCGCCGAGGACGATCACGACGAGCATGCCGGTCGCGGCCAAGGTTGCCAGGCCCGCCACGACCCGCCGTACGACGCCGCGGGTGACGAGCAGGACACCCCAGCAGGCGAGGGCGACGAGGGCAAGCGCTCCGGCGAGCGGGAACTCGACGCGGTTGAACTCGTCGCCGGCGTAGGCCGAGGCACCGATCGCCTGGAGGTGATCCTCAGGGATGCGCAGCATCGCGCGGTGCCCGGCCACCGCGGCGAACCCGCTGGCCGCGAGGCCGAGCAGCACGACCGGTCCGAAGGTGCGGCGACCGCGGGGTGCCTCAGCCACCGAGCAGCCCCTCGTCGAAGCAGGTCCTGCTGCCGGTGTGGCAGGCGACCCCGACCTGGTCGACCTTGAGCAGGAGGGTGTCGCCGTCGCAGTCGAGGCGCACCTCCTTGACGTGCTGGGGATTCCCGGAGGTCTCGCCCTTGACCCAGTACTCCCGGCGCGAGCGGCTCCAGTAGGTCGCGCGCCCACTGGTCAGGGTCCGGTGCAGCGCCTCGTCGTCCATCCACGCCATCATCAGCACCTCGCCGGTGTCGTGCTGCTGCACGATCGCGGGCAGCAGCCCATCGGGGTTGCGCTCGAGTCGGGCGGCGATGGCGGGGTCGAGGGAGCTGGTCACCGGACCATTATCGGCCCTGCTGGGCAACCCACGACTCGTGGAGCCTGGCGTAGGACGTGCCCTGCTGCCCGACGAGCTCGGCGTGCGGGCCGTGCTGGACGATTCGGCCACGGTCGACGACCACGACGACGTCGGCGGCCTCGGCGGTCGAGAGCCGGTGCGCGATGGTGACCGACGTGCGTCCGCTCATCAGCCGCTCGAGGGCGCGGCCGATCCTGGTCTCCAGCTGCGGGTCCACCGCACTGGTCGCCTCGTCGAGCACCAGCAGGTCGGGGTCGGCGAGCTGTGCCCGCAGCATCGCCACGAGCTGCGTCTCCCCCGCCGAGAGGGACTCGCCGCGCTGCCCGACCTTCGTCGCCAGACCGTCCGGGAGGGCGGCGAGCCAGTCGCCGAGGCCGATCGCCTCGGCCGCGTCGACGATCTCCTCCTCCGTCGCGCCGAGCCGGCCGTAGCGCACGTTGGCGGCGAGCGTGTCGTCGAAGAGGAATCCCTCCTGCGGCACGAGGACGACGCTGCTGCGCAGGGCCGACTCGGAGACCTCGCGCAGGTCGATCCCGTCGAGCAGCACCCGGCCGCGGGTGGGATCCATCAGCCGGGTCAGCAGCTTGGCGATGGTGGACTTGCCGGAGCCGGTCTCGCCGACGACGGCCACGCGCTGGCCGGCCGGGATCACCAGGTCGATGTCGCTGAGGACCTCGGGTCCACCGGGATAGGAGAACGAGACACCGTCGAAGCGGACGTCGATCGCGCCCTTCGGCAGCGTGCGCCCGTCCGGGCCCGGGTCGACCAGGTCTGCTGGGGTGTCGAGGATGCCGATCACGCGGCGCCATCCGGCGATCGCGTTCTGGGCGTCGGTGAGGATCTGGGTGCCCATCTGGACCGGGCCGACGAACAGGGTGACGAGGAACGCGAACGCCAGCACCTCCCCGGCGGTGATGCCCTCGCCCCACAGGTAGCCCTGACCGAGCCAGATGCCGACCACCAGCACCGCCGCGTTCGCCAGCCCGGCCGAGATGCCGCCGAGGCTGAACGAGAAGGCCGTGAACCCCTGGGCACGGGTGCTCGCCGACTTGTGGCGCTCGACGGCCGTGTCGATCCGCTCCTGCGTGCGCGCCTCGATCGCGTAGGACTTCACGACCGCCGCGCCGACCACCGGCTCGGAGACCGCAGAGAGCAGGTGGCCGACCTGGCGCCGTACGGTCCCGTAGGCGGCGGAGAGCTTGCGCTGGAAGTACCGCAGGCTGAGGAAGAGCGGTGCGAAGCAGATCCACACCACGAGCGCGAGCTGCCAGCTGTAGACGACCATCACGATGGTCGCGATCAGGATCTGGCCGATGCTCACCACGAACAGCAGGCCGCCGAAGACGAGGAACTGGCTGACCTGGTCGACGTCGCTGGTCACCCGGGAGACGAGGGCGCCGCGGCGCTCGGTGTTCTGGGTGAGCAGCGGTAGGTCGTGCACGTGCCGGAACGCCTTGACGCGGAGGGTGGCGAGGCCGCGCTCGGCGGTGGAGAACAGCCGCGCCGCCATGGCGTACGACGCCCAGCTGGTCACCACGATCGCCGCACCGGCGAGCAGCGCCATCAGCGTGGTGAAGGCCGGGTCGGGCCCGTCCGGCCCGCGGAGGCCGTGGTCGATCGTCTGCTGGACCGCGATCGGGACGACGACCTGCCCGGCCGAGGCGAGGACGGCGAGCACGAGCGTCCAGCCGATGCCCTCGACCAGCTCGGGCGAGTGGCGGATGCCGTGCCTGATCGTCCGCCAGGCGCCGATGTCCTCGCCGGTGCTCATCCGGGTCTGCTCGGGAGTGTCGAGGGTGGTGCTCATCGGGTCACCACCTCGTCGGTCGCGCCAACCTCGGGGTGCTCGGCCTCGTAGGCGTTGACCAGGCGCGCGTAGTCGGGGTTGCGGGCGACCAGCTCCTGATGCGGCCCTCGGTCGGCGATCACGCCGTCGACGAGGTAGATCACCTCGTCGGCGAGCCCGATCGTGGCCTTGCGGTAGGCCACCACGACCAGCGTCGTGTCCGTGCCACCGAGCCCCGCGAGGATCCGGGCCTCGACCTCCGGGTCGACCGCCGAGGTGGCGTCGTCGAGCACGAGCAGCCGCGGCCGGCGGACCAGCGCCCGGGCGAGCGAGATCCGCTGCCGCTGGCCGCCGGAGAGCGACGTGCCCCGCTCCCCCAGCCGGGTGTCGAGGCCGTCCGGGAGCGCGGCCACGAAGCCGTCGGCCTGCGCGGTCCGGAGGGCGGCCCAGACGTCCTCGTCGGGGACGTCCGCGCCCAGGGTGACGTTGCCACGCACGGTGTCGTCGAAGAGGAAGGCGCTCTGCGGGACGAGGGAGAGCACCTCGGCGAGGCCGCCCCTGCGCAAGTCGCGGACGTCGGTGCCGTCGACGAGGATCGCACCGTCCTCGAGGTCGACCAGACGGGCGAGCAGGGTGGTCAGGGTGCTCTTGCCGGAGGCCGTGGCACCGACCACAGCGACGGTCCTGCCCGGCTCGACGGTGAAGGTGACGTCACGCAGGATCGGGCGGCCGGAGGTGTAGCCGAACGCGGCATGGCTGACGTCCAGCCGTCCACCACGGTCGGTGGCCGGCGGCGCCGACTGGTCGCCGTACTCCATGGAGCCCTTGGCGCGCAGCACTGCAGCGACCCGTTGATAGCCCACCACGCTGCGCGGGAACTCGCCGAGCAGCCAGCCGATCGACCGGATCGGGAACGAGACGACGGTGAGCAGGTAGGCGACCGTGACCACGTCTCCAGCCACGGTGGCGCCACTGACGACGCGGTGCACGCCGATGACCAGGACCACGAGCACCGCCAGGTTGGGCAGCGCGGCAAGGGTCGGGTCGAAGGCGGCGCGGATCCGGCCCACCCTGATGTTGGCCTCGCGGAGCTCGGCCGCCTTGGCCCGGAACCGCTCGGTCTCCTCGGGCTCGCGACCCAGGGTCTTGACCACGAGGGCGCCGTCGAAGGACTCGTGGGCGATCTCGCTCAGCTCGGCACGGAGCTGCTGGGCGCGGGTGGCCCACCCCTGCGCGAGTCGCTGGTAGACGACGTTGGTGCCGATGACGAGTGGGAACACGAGCAGTCCGACCACCGCGAGCACCAGATCGACCAGCAGCATCTGGATCACCGCGATCACCATCATGGCGACCGTTCCGACCGCCATGGGCAGTGGTGCGATCGGACCCCACGCCGCCTCGACGTCGGAGTTGGCGTTGGAGAGCAGCTCGCCCGTCGGGTGCTTCTGGTGCCACGCGAGCGGGAGCCGCAGGTACTGCCGGGTCACGGCGCGGCGGCTGTGGGCCTGCATGCGGTACTGCATGACGCCGGCTCCCAGGCGGCGGGCCACGATCCCGACCGCACGGAGGATGGCCACCCCCAGGAAGAGCGCGAGGACCGCCCAGAGCAGGCCGGCGCCGATCTCGCCGTCACGGAACGCCGGCAGCACGACGTGGTCGGTGGACCAGCCGAGGACCCACGCGTCGGCGACGGTGAGCGCTCCGAAGAGGACGCTGCCGATGGTGGAGAGGGCGAAGATCCACGGCTCGCGCTTGATCGCGACCCACAGGACGGCGAACCCGGCGGACGTCGTACCTCTCGCCGTGCCGTCCACGTTCTGCTTCGCCACCCGCTGCTGCCCTCTCGTCGTCCCCCATGATGCCGTCGCCACCGGCGCAAACAGTCGTAACGGTGGGGGCGTGACGCCGTATTCCTTCGAGCAGGCGCGGTCAGCGACCGACGGCGCAGCTCCCCGTCTGCACCGAGCATGTCGCCGCACCGACACACCCCGCCACTTCTCGGCAGCTGCCTCGTCGGCCGACTACGGAGCGCTGCCCCGGTGCCGCACGATCCTGGTGCTGAAGTGGAACGTGCTCATCGCGCCCTGGACGATCGTGAGGAACCCGTCGGGGCCGTCGTCGAAGACGTCGCGGCCCTGGGGGGCCATCGGGTCCGGCGGCTGATAGCGGAAGGCTGCCTCCTCCGCGGCACGGAGCGCCTCGTCGCGGCTGCCGAAGAGCGGCGGCAGGACGGTCACGATCGTCGGCGGCTTGGCCTCGCCCCGGTTGGAGTACTCCACCAGCACCTGCCACGAGCCGCCCGTTCCGGGTTGCGCGGCCGCCGGGGGCTCGTAGACGTCGTACTCGCCGCTCACCGGACCGGCACTCCTGCCTCGCCCAGCGTGCGCTTCACGTCCCCGATGCGCAGGGTCCCGAAGTGGAACACCGTCGCCGCCAGTACGGCGTCGGCGCCGGCCTCGACCGCAGGCGGGAAGTGCTCGAGGGCGCCCGCGCCACCGGATGCGATCACCGGGATGCTCACCTCGGCACGCACGGCGCGGATCAGCTCCAGGTCGAAGCCGTCGGTGGTGCCGTCGGCATCCATCGCGTTGAGCAGGATCTCCCCCGCCCCCAGCTCGGCGGCCCGGACGGCCCACTCGATCGCGTCCATCCCCGCGGACTTCCGGCCCCCGTGCGTCGTCACCTCGAACCCGGAGTCGGTGCGCACGACCTGGCGCGCGCGGCGCGCGTCGACCGAGAGCACGAGCACCTGGTTGCCGAACCGGCCGGCGATCTCGGCGATCAGCTCCGGGCGCTGGATGGCCGCGGTGTTGATCGCGACCTTGTCGGCGCCTGCCCGCAGCAGGCGGTCGACATCCTCGACGGAGGACACGCCCCCACCGACGGTGAGTGGGATGAAGACCTGCTCGGCCGTCGCGGAGACGATCTCCATCGTCGTCGCGCGGCCCTCGTGGGAGGCGGAGATGTCGAGGAACGTCAGCTCGTCGGCCCCCTCGGCGTCGTACAGTCGCGCCAGCTCGACCGGGTCACCGGCATCGCGGAGCTCCTGGAAGTTGACGCCCTTGACCACCCGCCCCGCGTCCACGTCGAGGCACGGGATCACCCGGACGGCGAGGGTCACCGGAAGGTGCCCTTGGTCAGCGCCAGCGCGTCCTCGAGGGTGAACTGGCCGGTGTAGAGCGCCGTGCCGGCGATGGCGCCCTCGACACCGGTGGGGACGAGCTTCATCAGGGCACGGATGTCGTCGAGGGTGGTCACGCCACCGGACGCGACGACCGGGCGGTCGGTGGCCGCGCAGACGTCCATCAGGAGCTGGAGGTTCGGGCCCTGCAACATGCCGTCCTTGTTGACGTCGGTGACGACGTACCGGGCGCAGCCCTCGGAGTCGAGCCGCGCCAGGGTCTCGTAGAGGTCGCCGCCCTCCTGCGTCCAGCCGCGCGCGGCCAGGGTGCGGTCCCGGACGTCGAGGCCGACGGCCACGCGGTCGCCGTAGGTCGCGATCGCCCTGGCGCACCACTCCGGCTGCTCGAGCGCCGCGGTCCCGATGTTGACCCGCCGGCAGCCCGTCGCCATCGCGGCCTCCAGCGACTCGTCGTCACGGATGCCGCCGCTCATCTCCACCTGGATGTCGAGACGGCCGACGATCTCAGCCTGCAGCTCGCGGTTGTTGCCGTGGCCGAACGCCGCGTCGAGGTCGACCAGGTGGATCCACTCCGCGCCGGCCTCCTGCCAGCGCAGTGCCGCCTCGATCGGGTCACCGAAGCGCTTCTCCGACCCGTCGACGCCCTGGACGAGCTGGACGGCCTGCCCGCCCTTGATGTCGACCGCAGGCAGCAGCTCGAGGTACTCGCTCACAACACTCTCTTCCCGGCTCGGACTACTGGACCAGCGAGCTCACCCAGTTGCGCAGCAGCTGCGCACCGGCGTCGCCCGACTTCTCAGGGTGGAACTGGGTGGCCCACAGCGGGCCGTTCTCGACCGCGGCGACGAACCGGTCGCCGCCGTGCTCGGCCCACGTCACCAAGGGCCGGTGGGAGTCCGGCGTGCGGTCGTTCGTCTCCAGGACCCAGTCGCGGACTCCGTAGGAGTGCACGAAGTAGAACCGCTCCTCCTCGATCCCCGCGAACAGGCGGGTGCCGGCGGGCGGCTCCACGGTGTTCCAACCCATGTGCGGGACGATCGGCGCCTGCAGCCGCTCCACGCGACCCGGCCACTCGCCGCAGCCCTCGGTCTCGACCCCGTGCTCGATGCCACGCTCGAAGAGGATCTGCATGCCGACGCAGATGCCGAGGACCGGGCGGCCGCCGGACAGCCGGCGCGCGATGATCCGCTCGCCACGGATCGCCCGGAGACCGCGCATGCAGGCCTCGAAGGCACCGACGCCGGGCACGAGGAGGCCGTCGGCCGCCATCGCGTCGTCCGGGTCGCTGGTCAGGGTCACCTCCGCCCCGGCACGCTCCATCGCCCGCACCGCGGAGCGCAGGTTTCCGGAGCCGTAGTCGAGGACGACCACGGCAGGCTTGTTCTCGACCATCGCCTAGAGCGCGCCCTTCGTGGACGGGATACCTGTCTCCCGCGGATCGAGCGCCACGGCGTCGCGGAACGCGCGCGCGAACGCCTTGAACTGGGTCTCCACGATGTGGTGCGGCTCGCGGCCGGCCAGGACCCGCACGTGGAGCGCGATGTGGGCATGGAACGCGATCGTCTCGAAGACGTGCTTCGTCAGTGAGCCGAGGTAGGACACCCCGGAGCCGCCGAGGGCGACGTACTGCTGGCCCTCCGGCTCGCCGGTGTGCACGCAGTACGGCCGGCCCGACACGTCGACGACGGCCTGCACCAGCGCCTCGTCGAGCGGGACCGTGGCGTCACCGAAGCGACGGATGCCGATCTTGTCGCCGAGTGCCTCCCGCAGCGCCTGGCCGAGCACGATCGCGGTGTCCTCGACGGTGTGGTGGGCGTCGATGTGGGTGTCGCCCTCGGTCTGGACGGTGAGGTCCAGCAGCGCATGGCGGGCGAAGGCGGTGAGCATGTGGTCGTAGAAGCCGACGCCGGTCGAGATGTCGTGGCGTCCGGAGCCGTCGAGGTTCACCTCGACGACGACCTTCGACTCACTCGTCTGCCGCTCGAGGCGGGCAGTGCGGGGTGCACCGGTCATGCTCGTTCTCCGTTCACTGCTGTGACTTCGTTCAGGGCGGTGCGGAAGGCCGCCATCTCCGTCGCTGTTCCGACCGAGACCCGCAGCCAGCCGTCCGGCCCGGTCTCCCGGATCAGAACCCCCTGGTCCAACAGACCCTGCCAGACAGCATGGCGGTCCGCGAATCGCCCGAACAACACGAAATTCGCGTCCGAGTCCGCGACGTCGTACCCCTCCGCCCGCAGCCAGCCGACCAGCGCGTCGCGCTCGCCGCGCAGCTCGTCGACCTTCCCGAGCAGCTCGGGCGCGTGCCGGAGCGCCGCTCGCGCGACCGCCTGGGTGACCGCCGACAGGTGGTAGGGCAGCCGGACGACCCGGATCGCGTCACAGATCGCGGGATCCGCCGCGAGGTAGCCGAGCCGCAGACCCGCTCCCGCGAACGCCTTGCTCATGGTCCGGGTCACCACGAGGTTGCGGTACGACGGCAGCAGCTCCAGGGCGCTCGGCACACCGGTGCGGCGGAACTCGCCGTAGGCCTCGTCGACCACCACGATCCCCTCGTCGCCGGCGGCCTCGCACAGCGTGCGCACCGCCTCCGGCGGGAGTGCGGTGCCGGTCGGGTTGTTGGGGCTCGGGAGCAGGATCACGCTCGGCTGCTCGGTCTTGACCAGGTCACGCGCGGCGTCGAGGTCGAGCGCGAAGTCCTCGGCGCGGCGGCCGGCGACCCAGCGGGTGTTCGTGTCGCGGGCGTACTCGGGGTACATCGAGTACGTCGGGGCGAAGCTCACCGCGGTGCGACCCGGCCCACCGAAGGCCTGCAGGAGCTGGAGCATGACCTCGTTGGAGCCGTTGGCCGCCCAGACCTGCTCGGGAGCGATCGTCACGCCCGCCCCCGCGTCCCCGGAGAGGTACGACGCCAGGTCGGCGCGCAGGGCGACGAACTCACGGTCGGGGTACCGGTTGAGGGTCGCGGCGGCCTCGGCGGCTGCCGCGGCGATGTCGGCGATGCAGGCGTCGCTCGGTCCGTAGGGGTTCTCGTTGACGTTGAGCTGGACGGGGACGTCGAGCTGCGGCGCGCCGTAGGGCTCGATGCCGCGCAGCTCCCCGCGCAGCGGCGGCCATGCCGACGGCTCGCCCGCGCGCCCGCTCGCTGTCACGGCGCTGTCCGCACAGTGATCGCAGCACCGTGGCCGGGCAGGTCCTCGGCCTCGGCCAGCCTCACCACGTGGTCGGCCACCTCGGCCAGCCCCTCGCGGGAGTACTCGACGACGTGCACCGACTTGGTGAAGGCTCGCACGGAGAGGCCCGACGAGTGGCAGGCGCAGCCGGCGGTCGGCAGGACGTGGTTCGAGCCGGCGCAGTAGTCACCCAGGCTCACCGGCGCGTGCGGGCCCACGAAGACGGCACCGGCGTTGCGCACCCGGGCCGCCCAGGCTGCCGCCTCCTCGGTGTGGATCTCGAGGTGCTCGGCGGCGTAGGAGTTGACCACCTCGAGGCCCTGCTCGAGGTCCCGGACCAGCACGATCCCGGACTGTTGGCCCGACAGCGAGGTGGTGATCCGCTCCACGTGCTTGGTCGCGGCGACCTGCTTCTCCAGCTCGTCCTCGACGTCGGCGGCGAGCCGCTCCGAGTCGGTGACGAGCACGGCCGCTGCGAGCGGATCGTGCTCGGCCTGGCTGATCAGGTCGGCGGCGACGTAGGAGGCGTCGGCGGTGTCGTCGGCGAGGATCGCGATCTCGGTCGGGCCGGCCTCGGAGTCGATGCCGATCTGGCCCTTCAGGATCCGCTTGGCCGTGACCACGAAGATGTTGCCCGGGCCGGTCACCAGGTCGACGCGGCGGCACGGCCCGACGCCGTAGGCGAACATCGCGATGGCCTGGGCGCCGCCGACGGCGTACACCTCGTCGACGCCGAGCAGCGCGCACGCGGCGAGGATCGTCGGGTGCACCGAGCCGTCGAAGTCCTTCTGCGGCGGGCTGGCGAGCGCGATCGACTCCACGCCGGCGGTCTGCGCCGGCACGACGTTCATCAGCACGCTGGAGACCAGGGGCGCCAGGCCGCCGGGGACGTAGAGACCGACCCGGCCGACCGGCACCTTCCGGTGGGTGACCCGCGCGCCGGGACCGAGGTCGGTGACGGCGTCCCGCTCCAGCTCGTTGGCGCAGGTGGCACGCAGCCGCCGGATCGACTCCTCCAGACCGGCCCGAATGTCCGGGTCGAGCTGCTCGAGGGCACTCCGAAGCGCCTCGGGGGCGACCCGGATGTCGTCGACGAGCACCCCGTCGAACCGCTCGCCGTACTCGCGGATCGCGTCGAGCCCGCGGGTCCGGACCTCCTCGCAGATCGCATGCACCGTCGGCACCGCGGCTTCGATGTCGAAGTCGGCGCGGGGCACGGCTGCGCGGTAGTCGACGTCGGCCTCGACGCCACGCAGGTCAATACGGCGGATCACCCGTTGATTCTACGGGGTTCACTAGGGTGATCCTGTGACGGACCAACTCCCGATGTTCCCGCTCAACGCGGTGGTCTACCCGGGAGTGAGCCTGCCGCTGCGCGTGTTCGAGGATCGCTACCGCGCCCTGGTGCACCACCTGCTGCGGATCGACGACCCCGCCGAGCGGCTTTTCGGCTCGGTCGCCATCCGCGAGGGCTACGAGGTGGGCGACCACGGGGCGCAGTCGCTGTTCCGGGTCGGCGTGCGCCTGCAGCTGACCGAGGTCGAGTCCCACACCGACGGCACCTTCGACATCGTCGCCGTCGGCCGGGACCGTATCCAGCTGGATCGCCTGCGCACGTCCGAGGCGTACCCCGTCGGCGAGGTCACCGACCTGCCGGAGGGCGAGACCGACGTTCCGCCCGAGGTGGTCGCCCGCGCTCGGGCCACGTTCGCCGCGTATCGACAGGTCCTGCGAGAGATCGCCAGCGACCCGCTCGACGGCGCACTCCCCCAGGACCCGGTGTACCTGTCCTGGACGCTGGCCGCCTGCGCGCCGCTGCCGATGGCCGAGCGTCAGGAGTTGCTCGAGGCACCCGACGCGGCGGAGCGGCTGATGCTGGTCACCGACCTGCTCCGCTCCGAGCTCCAAGCGATGAACGTGATCACGTCGCTGCCGGCGACCGAGGTCGCCCGGACGCGTTGGTCCCCGAACTGAAGCGGGCAGCGGTGGCGAGGAGGAAGGGCGGCCCCGGCCGCTCCCACGGGGGCGGGACACCTGCGACGACCGCCCTGACCGCGGCAGGCGTCGCGTTCACCGTGCACGAGTACGACCATGACCCGCGTTCGGAGTCATACGGCGAGGAGGCGGCGAGGGCGCTGGGGATCGACCCCGCCCGGGTGTTCAAGACCCTGTTCGCCGAGGTGGACGGACGCCTGGTCGTCGGCGTCGTGCCCGTCACCGGACAGCTCGACCTCAAGGCACTGGCCCGAGCGGTCGAGGGACGCCGGGCGAGCATGGCCGACCCCAGGGTGGCCGAGCGGGCCACCGGCTACGTCGTTGGCGGCATCTCGCCGCTCGGGCAGCGGAAGCCACACCCGACCGTCGTGGACGAGTCGGCGCTGGCGCACCCGACCGTGTTCGTCTCGGCGGGCCGGCGCGGCATGGAGGTCGAGCTCGCGCCGGGTGACCTGGTCAGGCTGACAGATGCTCGGACGGCTCCGACCGCGCGTTCAGGCTGAGCATCACGACCAGGTAGCCGAACAGCGCACCGACCGGCCAGACCAGGTACGGCGTCGGCAGCTCGAGGCGGCGGTCGTCGTCACCCAGCAGGTCCGCGGCCCACTTCCACAGGCCGATCTCCGGCGAGGTGACGTGCAGGTGGCCGGGCAGCTCGGTGCCGATGTCGACGTGGTCTGCCCGCTCCTGTGGGTCCGGCGGACTCTGGCTGGTCCCGACGAGCACCATCACGACCGCGGCGAGGATGCTCGCCAGACCGATCGTGGCCAGACCGGCCACCGCGCGGTTGCGGGCGACGACGGCACCCACGACGCCGAGGAGGAGCCCGAGCACGAGACCGAGGACGGCGTAGGTGGCCGTGCCGCCGAAATCCCGCGCGATGCCGGGGTCGAAGGGCGTGGGGAACCAGACCGGCCCGTCGGGGGTGTCGTAGACCTGGCCTTCCGGCGCCGGCGCCCACCACGTCCACCACAGCCACCCGCCCAGGGCACCGAGGGCGCCCGCCAGTGCCAGCGGGACGGCGATCACCTTGCTCACGCGGTGAGGCACCCCGGGCCGAGGAGCTGTTTGAGGTCGGCGAAGAGGGCGGGGCTCGGGGTCACCCGGAGATTGTCGCCCAGCCGCATCACCTTCGTGGCGTCGCGGCTCAGGAGCTGCAGCCGGACCTCGGTGAGGCCCGGATGGGTGGTGAGGACGTCGCGCAGTTGCTGGACCACCGGGCCGGTGCACCGCGTGGAGGGCAGGCTGATCACGACCGGCCCGTCACTGCCACGCTCGAGGTCGGGGACGGTGACCTCCTGGCCGCGCAGCTGCGGAGCGTCACGGTCCTTGTCGAGGGCGCCACGGACCCGGATGATCGCGTCGTCGATCAGGTACGGAGCGGCGAGCCGGTAGGAGCTGGGGAAGAGCAGCACGTCGATCGCGCCCTCGAGATCCTCCAGGGTGACCGTGGCCCACGGGTCGCCGTTCTTCGTGATCTTGCGCTGCACCGAGGTCACCAGCCCGCAGACCGTGACGTTGGAGCCGTGCGGGCGGTCCTCGTCGGTGACGAGCTGGCCGATGGTGCAGTCGGTGCCGGTGGAGAGCACGTGCTCGAGGCCCAGCAGTGGATGGTCGGAGACGTAGAGGCCCAGCATGTCCCGCTCGTGGCCGAGCAGCGTCATCTTGTCCCACTCGTCGAGCTCGGGGATCGGGATGCTGACCCCGAAACCGCCGTAGCCCCCGTCCTCCGACCCCTCGTCGCCGAGCCCGGCGAAGAGGGAGTCCTGCCCGATCGCCTCGTTGCGCTTGATGTCGACGTACTGATCGACCGCGGTCTCGTGGATCGCGACCAGCGCACGACGCTTGTGCTTCATCTCGTCGAACGCACCGGCCTTGATCAGCGAGTCGATGACCCGCTTGTTGCAGACCTGCACCGGAACCTTGGACAGGAAGTCGTTGAAGTCCAGGAAGCGACTCTTCTGCAGCCGCGCCGCGACCACGCCGTCGACGACGTTGGCGCCGACGTTGCGGATCGCGGTCAGCCCGAACCGGATGTCGCGGCCGACCGGGGTGAAGTTCGCCGCGGACTCGTTGACGTCGGGCGGCAGCACCTGGATCTTCATCCGGCGGCACTCGTTGAGGTAGATGGCCATCTTGTCCTTGTCGTCCCGCACGGACGTCAGGAGCGCAGCCATGTACTCGGCCGGGTAGTTGGCCTTGAGGTACGCCGTCCAGTACGACACGACCCCGTACGCCGCGGAGTGGGCCTTGTTGAAGGCGTAGTCGGAGAACGGGAGCAGGATCTCCCACAGCGTAGTGATCGCCTTCTGGGAGTATCCGCGCTCGAGCATGCCGGCCTGGAAGCCGGCGTACTGCTTGTCGAGCTCCTCCTTCTTCTTCTTGCCCATCGCCCGGCGGAGGTTGTCCGCCTGTCCCAGGCTGAAGCCCGCCAGGACCTGGGCGATCTCCATCACCTGCTCCTGGTAGACGATCAGGCCGTAGGTCTCCCCCAGCACCTGCTCGAGCGGCTCGGCCAGCTCGGGGTGGATCGGGTCGATCGGCTCCCGGCCGTTCTTGCGGCGGGCGTACTTGTTGTGGGAGTCCGCCCCCATCGGGCCGGGGCGGTAGAGCGCGCCCACCGCGGAGATGTCGGCGAACTTGTCGGGCCGCATCGACCGCAGCAGCGCCCGCATCGGGCCACCGTCGAGCTGGAAGACGCCAAGGGTGTCGCCGCGGGAGAGGAGCTCGTAGGTCGCGGCGTCGTCGAAGGGAAGATCCTCGAGGACGACCGCCTCGCCGCGATTCATCTGGATGTTCTCGAGCGCGTCGTCGAGGACGGTGAGGTTGCGCAGTCCGAGGAAGTCCATCTTGACCAGCCCGAGCGCCTCGCACATCGGGTAGTCGAACTGCGTGATGATCGCGCCGTCCTGCTCGCGCTTCATGATCGGCACGATGTCGACGAGCGGCTCGCTCGACATGATCACGCCCGCGGCATGCACACCCCACTGCCGGATCTGGCCCTCCAGCCCCAGGCCCGTCTGGTAGATCGTGCGGACCTCGGGGTCCTGCTCGTAGAGCGAGCGGAACTCGCCGCCGTCGCCGTAGCGCTTGTGCTCGGGGTTGAAGATCTCCTTCAGCGGGACGCCCTTGCCCATGATGTCGGGCGGCAGCGCCTTCGTGATCCGGTCCGAGATGGCGAACCCGTGGTCGAGCACCCGGGCGGCGTCCTTGATGGCCTGCTTGGACTTGATCCGCCCGAAGGTGGCGATGTAGGCGACCCGGTCGTTGCCGTACTTCTCCGAGACGTACTGGATGACCTCGGTCCGCCGACGCTCGTCGAAGTCGATGTCGAAGTCGGGCATCGAGGGACGCTCGGGGTTGAGGAACCGCTCGAAGATCAGGCCGTGCTCGAGGGGGCACAGGTCGGTGATCCGGAGAGCGAACGCGGCGATCGAGCCGGCACCGGAGCCGCGACCGGGGCCGACCCGGATGCCGTGGTTCTTGGCCCAGTTGATGAAGTCCGCGACCACGAGGTAGTAGCCGCAGTAGCCCTTGCTCTTGACGACCGCGAGCTCCATCTCGACGCGGTCGCGCACGGCCTGGGTGAGCTTGTCGCCCGGGTAGCGCGACTCGATCCCGCGCCAGACCTCCTTGACGAACCAGGTCTCCTCGGTCTCTCCTGCTGGTACGTCCGCGCGCGCCATGTAGCCGCCGGTCGACTCGGTGAACTCGACGTCGCAGCGCTCGGCGATGAGCAGCGTGTTGTCACAGGCCTCGGGCATGCCGAAGCGGTCGGCCCACAGCTCACGCATCTCCGCCGCGGACTTGATGTAGTAGCCGCCGCCGTCGAACTTGAGCCGATTGGTGTCGGCCAGCCGCTTGCCCGAGGCGACGCAGATGAGCGCGTCGTGCGCCTCGGCGTCCTCGGGGTTGTTGTAGTGGGAGTCGTTGGTGGCGATCGGTGGGATGCCGAGCTGCTTGCCGAGCCGCAGCAGGTCGTCGCGGACCCGCTTCTCGATGTCGATGCCGTGGTCCATCAGCTCCAGGAAGAAGCTGTCCTTGCCGAAGATCTCCTGGAACTCGGCGGCGGATCTCACCGCCTCGTCGTACTGTCCCAGCCGGAGTCGCGTCTGGATCTCGCCCGACGGGCAGCCCGTGGTCGCGATCAGGCCCTTGGCGTACTCGTTGAGGAGCTCACGGTCGGCGCGCGGCTTGTAGTAGTACCCCTCGAGGCTCGAGCGCGAGGAGAGCCGGAACAGGTTGTGCATGCCCTCGGTGCTCTCGGCCCACATCGTCATATGGGTGTAGGCGCCACCGCCTGCGACGTCGTTGCCGCCCTCCTCCGCCCCGCTGACGCCGTCCGACCCCTTGCCCCAGCGGACCCTTCTTCTCTCGCTGCGGTGGGTCTGGGGGGTGAGGTAGGCCTCGATCCCGATGATCGGCTTCACGCCGTGCTTGCGAGCCTTGGACCAGAAGTCGTAGGCACCGTGGAGGTTGCCGTGGTCGGTCATCGCGATCGACGTCATGCCGAGGTCGTTGACCCGCGTGAAGAGCCCGTCCAGCAGCGAGGCCCCGTCGAGCATGGAGTACTCGGTGTGGACGTGCAGGTGGACGAAGTCCGCTCCCCCGGAACCGGCTGCCATCGGGTGGTGTTTCTCCTCTGATCTGTGCGAGCTGTTGGGGGAAGGGCCACAGACTACGTGACCGTCGGGACGATCCTGGCAGGGCGCACCGACAGTCTCCGACCGTCGGGATCCGCGGCGGATCCGGCGTCAGACGCCCGGCCATTCCATCCGGATGTCCGGTTCGCGTTCCGGGTTCTCCGACCCGTCCGTGTGCTCCCGCTCGAGCAGGCCGTGCGCGGCGTAGAAGGCCCGGGCGGGCTCGTTGCTCTCGAACACCCAGAGCTGGAAGCCCCGCGGCCGCAGCGACTTGACCAGCTCGAGCAACGCCGTGCCGATCCCCTCTCGGAGATGCCCCGGGTCCACGTAGAGGTCGTCGAGCCAGGTCTCGGTGAAGCGCGCGTAGCCGACCACGGCGCCGTCGACCTCGGCGACCCACACCTCGTCGGCGCCGATCCGATCGGCCAGCCAGGCCCGGACCTCCGGCTCGGTGTGTACCGAGGGTGGCATCGGCGCCCCCGCCCTCGCGGCGAGATGCACGTCGGCGACCGCCGCCGCGTCCTCCGGCATGCCGGGGCGCAGGAGCAGCCCGATCGGGCCGTCCGTCGGGTCAGTCACGGATGACGGCGAGGGCGTGCGCGAGATCGTCGGGGTACTCCGACTCGTACTCGACGTACTTCCCGGTGTCGGGATGCTCGAAGCCGAGGCGTACGGCATGCAGCCACTGCCGGGTCAGACCCAGCCGCTTGGCCAGCGTCGGGTCGGCGCCATAGGTGAGGTCACCGCAGCACGGATGCTTCAGCGCCGCCATGTGGACTCGGATCTGGTGGGTCCGACCGGTCTCCAGGTGCACCTCGAGCAGGCTTGCGAAGCGGTGCGCCTCGAGCGTCTCGTAGTGCGTGACGCTGGCGCGGCCGTCGTCCATCACCGCGAACTTGTAGTCCGCCCCGGGATGCCGCCCGATCGGGGCGTCGATCGTCCCCGAGAGAGGGTCGGGGTGGCCCTGCACGAGGGCGTGGTAGGTCTTGTCGACCGTGCGCTGGCGGAAGGCGTTCTTGAGCAGGGAGTACGCGTGCTCTGACTTGCAGATCACCATCACCCCGGAGGTGCCCACGTCGAGCCGCTGCACGATGCCCTCGCGCTCCTTGGCTCCCGAGGTCGAGATCCGGAAGCCGGCGCCTGCGAGGTGTCCGACCACGGTTGGCCCACGCCAGCCCGGCGAGGGGTGGACGGCGACGCCCACCGGCTTGTCGATCACGACGATCGAGTCGTCGTCGTGGATGATCTTGATGCCCTCGACGATCTCGGGGACGACCTCGAGCGGCTCAGCCTCAGCGGGGATCGCGACCTCGAGCAGGGACCCGGGCAGCACCCGCTCGCTCTTGGTGCTCACCTCGGCGCCGTCGAGCTGCACCCTGCCCTGCGAGACGAGCTCGGCGGCGCGGGTCCGCGAGACCCCGAAGAGCTGGGCCATGGCGACGTCGATGCGCTCACCCTCGAGGCTCTCGGGAACGGACAGCCTGCGGTGGTCCACGGTCCTCACTCCTCGTCTCCCTCCGGGGCCGGGTCGGTGGCACCCTCGCCGGGCCCGTCGGTGTCGCTCGAGTCGTCGGCGGTGGGCCTGTCGACGCGGGTCCCGTCCACCGCGATGCCGCGGAACACCTGGAGCAGGATCAGTCCGACAGCGATGTTGATGCAGATGTCGGCGACGTTGAAGACCGGCCAGTTGGGCAGCATCAGGAAGTCGACGACGTGACCCCGGAGCGGGGCCGGGTCGCGCACCAGCCGATCCGTGAGGTTGCCGTCGATGCCGGCGAGCAGGAGCCCGAGCGCCACGGCCCAGATCCGGTCGCCGACCCGGCGGCTGATCCAGAGGACGACGCCGGTCGCAACCGTCGCGAGCACCGTCAGACCGACGGTGAACTCCGTGCCGAGGCTGAAGGCCGCACCCGGGTTGTAGGTCAGGTGCAGCTGGAGAACCTCACCGATGACCCTGACGTCGGGCCGGTCGGCGAGGTGGGTGACCGCGAGGTGCTTGGTGACCTGATCGGCGGCGTAGAGCACCGCCGCGACCGCGAGGAACAGCGACCAGGTCCGTCGGACCGGCATTCGCGCCGCCGGCGGTCCGTCGCTCTCGTGGCGGTCTACCGACGTTCCTCGCGCTGCTTGCATGGCATGCACAGTGTCGCACGCGGGAATGCCATGAGCCGCATCTTCCCGATGGGGTTGCCGCAGGACTCGCACACGCCGTAGGTGCCGTCGTCGATCCGGGCCAGCGCCCGGTCGATCTGCGCCAGCTTGCCGCGCTCGTGGTTGAGGACCGTGAGCTCATGATCGCGCTCGAAGCTCGTCGCGCCGAGGTCCGCCTGGTCCTGGCCGGCGCCGTCCCCCGAGTCGCGCAGCAGCCCGGACAGGTCAGCGACCTGCTCCGCGAGGATCTGCTCGCTGTGGGCTCGCTGTTCGTGGAGCTCGGCCAGCACCTCGGCCAGCTCCTCCTTGGACCAGGCCTCCTCGTGCTCGAGGACGACGAGGGACTGGGGCGCGGCCTTCTTGGCCGGTGCCTTCTTCACAGGCGCCTTCTTCATCTCTGGTGACTTCTTCGCGGGCGTCGTCTTCTTGCCCGGCGCCGCCTTCTTGGCCGGCGTCGCCTTCTTGGCCGGTGCCGCCTTCTTGGCCGGTGCCGCCT
>NZ_SSXI01000233.1:67955-95157 GCF_004803405.1 Nocardioides sp.
CCGCCTTCTTCCCGGGCGCCGCCTTCTTGGCCGGTGTCGTCTTCTTCGCGGGCGCCGCCTTCTTCGCGGGCGCCGCCTTCTTGGCCGGTGTCGTCTTCTTCGCGGGCGTCGTCTTCTTGGCCGGTGCCGCCGCCTTCTTCGCCGGCGCCGTCGCCTTCTTCGCGGGCGTCGTCTTCTTGGCCGGTGCCGCCTTCTTGGCGGTCTTCTGCGCCGGCGTCGCTGCGGTCGCGGCGGCCTTCCGCGGGCGGATCATCTTCCGCGCTGCGGATGCGGCCTGACCGGCCAACGACTTCTTCGTGGTGCGGGCCATGTCGGACTCCTTGGAACCGGCGGCCTGCCGCCGGAGGGCGACGGGCTGCAGGGAGGGTAGCCGCTGTTACGGAGGTCACCAAAGCAGGCGCACCGTACGACGACGGGAAAGACGGCCTGAGGAGCCCCGAAAACGTGCGACCGGCCAGCCCGCGATGCGGGCTGGCCGGGCGGTCGAGCTGAGCGCTCAGGCCTCCTCTTCGCCGAGGATGGACCGGAGCCGCTTGGGCGCCGGAGCCTCCTCGACGGGAGCGAGGGTGTCTCCCGGCGTCTGCAACGACTCGAGCTGCTGGGTGAAGTAGCTCTTGAGGCGCGAGCGGTACTCCCGCTCGAAGGACCGCAGGGTCTCCACCTCGGCGGAGAGCTTGTCCCGCTCCTTCTCCAAGTCGCCGAACAGCTGGGTCCGACGCTCAGCGGTCTCGCTGTCGAGCATCTCGGCGCGGGTGCGGGCGTCGGACTCGAGACGGTCGGCCTTGGACTTGGCCTCCGCCTCGAGGCGCTCGGCCTTGGTGCGGGCTTCGCCGACGATCTTGTCCGCCTCGTTCTTGGCGTCCTCGACCAGCTCGTCGGCGTTGCGAGTGGCGATCTCGAGCAGCCGCGCCGCGGCGTTGGACGCCTCGGGCACAGTCTCGACGCGAATCGTCTCGACACCGCCGTCCGCCGGAACGGGCGCAGCCGCCACGACCGGCTCCACCGGAGCCGGGGCCGCGACGGGCGCAGGGGGCTCCTGGGTGATCTCGGGGACCGGCGCCAGCTGGGTCGGCGCATCGAACGCGGCCGGGGCCCCGGACTGGGCGGCCGCCAGCTTCGCACGGAGGTCGTCGTTCTCCTGGGTGAGACGGGCGAGCTCTGCCTCCACCTCATCCAGGAACTGGTCGACCTCGCCCATGTCGTAGCCCTCGCGCAGCCGGACCGGCGTAAAGCGCTTGTTGCTCACGTCCTCAGGCGTCAGCGGCATGACCTCACCTATCTTCGAAGAAACAGGACATTCTGTCTTTCACCCGAACCTTAGCGCCTGCACGGCTGAAGGCGTCATCAGCCGGGACACGCCGTCGACCTCGCCGGGGCGGGCGACCTCAGACCAGCAGGGTCTCCCGGTTCACGAAGAGCAGGACATAGGCCGCGATCATCACCAGGATGAAGCTGAGGTCCAGCGCGAAGTTGCCGATCCTGATCGGTTTGATGATTCGCCGCAGTGCATTGATCGGCGGATCCGTCACCGTGTAGGCGAGCTCCAGGAAGACCAAAATCGGTCCGCGAGGCTCCCATCGGCGCGCGAACACCTGGACCCAGTCGGTGATGAAACGGACCCAGAGGAATGCGATGAAGGCGAAGAGGATGCCTTCGAAGATCCAGCCGACCACGGTCACGCGCACAACCTACCGGGGCCCGCCAGCACCCCGTTCACTGGTCCACGGCCCTGATGGCAACGCGGGTCGCCAGGGACGGAGACGTCTGACCGCCACGCGCCGAGAGGGTTCAGCTCTGGTTGAAGAACCCGTCACCTGCGATCCGCGCCTTGTCCTCCGCCGCGACCGTGACGTTGGGCGGCGAGAGCAGGAAGACCTTGTTGGTGACCCGTTCGATGCTGCCCCGGGTGGCGAAGATCAGGCCGGCCGCGAAGTCGACCAACCGCTTGGCGTCGGAGTCGTCCATCTCGGAGAGGTTCATGATCACCGGGATGCCCTCGCGGTACTGCTCCCCCACCGCGCGCGCCTCGTTGTAGGTGGTCGGATGCAACGTGGTGATCCGTGACAGCTCGGCCACGACGGGCTGGGACGGGGCGACGGCTACGGGTCGGCGCCGCTCGTCGAGGTCGGCGACGGAGCCGGACGGCACGGCGCGAACGTTGCGGGCCGGCCGGGCCTCGCGGGCACCGCCGTCCTCGGTCAGCTCGTCGTCGTACTCGTCATAGCCGGTGTCTTCCAGCAGGCCGAGGTACTCACCGATCCTGCGCATCGCACCGCTCATGACTGTTGCCTCCGTGATCTCTGCCCAAGACTTTGGACATCTGGTGGTGTTGTGGACATTACTGGACCTCCGGCCTCGATCCGAGGACCGCGGTGCCGACGCGCACGTGTGTCGCACCGGCCGAGACCGCAGCCTCCAGGTCGCCGCTCATGCCGGCGGAGAGCACCGTCGCGCCGGGATGCGCAAGCAGGAAATCGGCTCGGATCCGGGCAAGCCGGGCGAAGGCCTCGGAGGGGTCCTCACCGAGCGGCGCGACGGCCATCAGACCCCGCATCCTGAGCTCGGCGACCTGGTCGGCCGCGGCTGCGAGCTCGAGCAGGCGGTCGGGCTGCACACCGGCGCGGCTCTCGCGGCCAGGCGGGTCGAGGCTCACCTGGAGGAGTACGTCGACGGGCCGGCCGCTCTCGCCGGCGCCCCGTGCGAGGCGCGGGAGCAGCTCGGGCCGGTCGACCGACTCGACCACATCGGCGTAGCGGGCCACCGCTGCGGCCTTGTTCTTCTGGAGGACCCCGATGAAGTGCCAGGTGATGTCGAGCTCGGCACATTCGGCCGCCTTGGCCTCCGCCTCCTGGTGACGGTTCTCCCCGATGTCGGTGACGCCCAGCTCGGCGAGAAGCCGGACGTCGGATGCGGGGAAGAACTTGGTGACGACGACCAGTCGCACGTCGTCGGCAGGACGGCCGGCGGCGGCGCAGGCTGCCGCGATGCGCCCTCGCACCCGGCCCAGACCGGCGGCGATCTGGTCGCGGCGGCTCATCGGTCGGCCCTGCGGATCAGGCCGGCCATGCGGCCGGCGGCGGCGCCGTCGCGACGGTAGGAGTAGAGGTCGCGGGACTCGCGGGTGCAGCGTCCGGCGTCGACGACCCGGACCTGCGCGGACTCGAGCTGGGCGCGCACGCCCGCACCGATGTCGAGTGACGGCGTGCCCCATGAGGTGGTGGCGCGTGCCTGGGGCAGCAGGGCGGCCACCTGTTCCTGCATGGCGGCAGGGACCTCGTAGCAGGCCCCGCAGACGTGCGGTCCGATCCAGGCGACCAGGTCTCGGGCGCCGAGGTCGCGCATGGCCTCGATCGCGTGCGGCACCACCTCCGCGATCAGCCCGGGCCGACCGCAGTGAGCGGCGCCGATCACGCCCGTCATCGGATCGGCCAGCAGCAGCGGCACGCAGTCGGCGACCCGCACCATCAGCGTGATTCCGGGCAGGTCGGTCACCACCGCGTCGGCCGCGGGCCGCCCGGAGTCCACAGCCGGCGGGGTGCCGGTGACGACGTGCACGTCACCGCCGTGCACCTGCTCGAGGTCGACCAGGTGATCAGTCGACGCGAAGTCGGCCCGCACCGCCGCCAGGTTGTGCGCGACCGCGGCCGGGTCGTCACCAGAGGCCAGCGCGAGGTTCAAGGAGTCGTAGGGCGCAGCACTGACCCCGCCGACCCGGTCGGTGAAGGCCAGGTCGACGGGGCCGTCGGACGTGCGGAAGGAGTACACCCGCCTACTTCAGGAAGTCCGGGACGTCCAAGTCGTCACCGTCGTCGAACTGGATCGGCTTCGGAGTGGGACGGACCCCGACGGGCTGCGGCTCGGGCTCCGCCGGGACCGACGACCCCTTGGGCGAGGAGGGCTCCTCGCGACGGCTGGCCACAGCGCTGGCGGTGGACCGGTCGTCGGTGGAGCCGTGCTGTTGCGGCCGGGTCTCCCGACGCACCGCCGGCTCCTGGCGCTTCGGCAGGCCGCCGTCGAACCCGGCCGCGATCACGGTGACCCGCACCTCGTCGCCGAGGGCGTCGTCGATGATCGTGCCGAAGATGATGTTGGCGTCGGCGTGCACGGCGTCGGCCACCATCGCCGCGGCCTCGTTGATCTCGAAGATGCCGAGGTCGGAGCCACCGGCGATCGAGAGCAGGACGCCGTGGGCGCCGTCGATGGATGCCTCGAGCAGCGGGCTGCTGATCGCCATCTCGGCAGCGGCGAGCGCCCGGTCCTCACCGCGGGCGGAGCCGATACCCATCAGCGCGGAGCCGGCGTTGCTCATCACTGCCTTGACGTCGGCGAAGTCGACGTTGATCAGGCCCGGGGTGGTGATCAGGTCGGTGATGCCGGACACGCCCTGCAGCAGGACCTGGTCGGCCTGCTTGAACGCGTCGAGCATCGACACGTTGCGATCCGAGATCTGCAACAGCCGGTCGTTCGGGATGACGATGAGGGTGTCGACCTCCTCGCGCAGCTTCTCGATGCCCTCGTCGGCGGACTTCTTGCGGCGCGCGCCCTCGAACGTGAACGGGCGGGTGACCACACCGATGGTCAGCGCACCGAGCGAGCGGGCGATCCTCGCCACGACGGGCGCGCCGCCCGTGCCGGTGCCGCCACCCTCGCCCGCCGTCACGAAGACCATGTCAGCGCCCTTGAGCACCTCCTCGATCTCCTCCGCGTGGTCCTCGGCCGCGCGACCGCCGACGTCGGGGTTCGCGCCGGCTCCGAGACCCCGGGTGAGCTCGCGGCCGATGTCGAGCTTGACGTCGGCGTCGCTCATCAGCAACGCCTGGGCGTCGGTGTTGATGGCGATGAACTCGACGCCCTTGAGGCCGACCTCGATCATGCGGTTGACGGCATTGACGCCGCCACCACCGATGCCGACGACCTTGATGATGGCCAGGTAGTTCTGTGCAGCTGCCACGGCGGCTCCACCTTCCGTATGTCCGACGTCTGTCCGTCTGATGCCTGTGGGCGGCGTGTCAACAACCCTTACCCTCAACCTGAGGGTTATAGTTATGTCAACCTCGTCGTACAGAGGACAGTAGGTACGACCCCGGGTCGGACCCTGCAGACACGCCGCACGCGTCACGACGTACGGCCAAAACTGGCACTTCCCGGCCGTTGCAACGGCCGGGAAGTGCAGGAATCACCGGTGAACCGGTGATTCCTGCAAACCCCATCACCGCGTAGTAGGCGCGCCGGGCACCGACACGTCGTACACCTGCGCGTCACGGTCGAGCAGCGCGAGCAGCACCTTCGCCTTGTCCTCCGACTGCTCGGCGCTCCCCCAGCGGACCTCCCGGCCGTCGCGGAGGTGCAGGAGGATCTGGTCCACGGTGCGCACCTCGACGAACTCGAGCAGGCCGGCGACGGCGACGTCGATCGCGGCGACGACCTGGGCGCCCTCCTCCAGGGCATCGCCGTCGGCGCCCGGACCGACCTTGATCCGCGGCAGACCCGCGGGCGCCTTGTCGAGCCGCCCGAAGGAGACGCCCTCGGCATCGAGCTTGGTGAGAGTGTCGCCGCGGTCCAGGACGGCGATCGGGGTGCGCTCGACGATCTCGATCCGCACCTGGTGCGGCCACTTGCGGGAGACGTCCACGGTCTTCACCGTCGCCAGCGACCGCAACCGCACCTCGATGTGGTCGAGGTCGACGGTCGCCAGCGGCCCACCGGTCCGGACCTCGGCGGTCGCCAGTACCTGCTGGTCGGTGAGCTGGCTGTTGCCGACGACCTCCACCCCCTCGGTGCGCAGCCACGACGAGAAGTAGAGCGCGTAGACCCCGAACCCGACCGCCGCGGCGAGCGCCACCGCCGCGGCGACGTAGCGCCACGTGATCCAGCGTCGCGCCCACTGGCGCCGGGCGAAGGCCTTGCGCGCGCGCTCCGGGGAGGAGCGGCGACCGCGGATCCCCTTCCTAAGCCTGGCCATCGACCCGCTCCGCGAGCGCGGTCAGGAGCTGCGGCGCGAGGGCCGTGACGTCGCCGGCACCGAGCGTCAGCACCACGTCTCCGGGTCGCGCCAGCTCGAGCAGGGTGGACAGGACGCCGGCACGCTCCGGGAGGAACCGCACGTGCTCGGCCCCCAGGGGCACTGCGGACGCCACGAGCGCGCCGGTGACCTCGGGGTCCGGTTCCTCGCGAGCGACGTAGACGTCCATCACGAGGACCTCGTCCGCTGCGCCGAGCGCCTCGCCCATCTCAGCGGCGAAGATGCGAGTGCGGGAGACCAGGTGCGGCTGGAAGCAGACGACCAGGCGGCCGCCGTCCCCCACGAGGGAGCGGGCGGCCTCGATGTCGCCGCGGATCTCGCTGGGGTGGTGGGCGTAGGAGTCGTAGACCCTGATGTCGGCGCCACCGGTGGCCACTGCCCCCTTCAGCTCCATCCGCCGGCCGGTCCCGACGAAGGAGCCGAGGCCCTCGGCCAGCGCGGCGAAGTCGAAGCCGAGCTGCAGCCCCATGGCGAGCGCGGCCAGCGCGTCGACGACGTAATGGCGGCCGGGGATCTGGAGCGCGACCTCGCCGAGGACCTGGCCGCCCCGCTCCACGTCGAAGGTGGTGCCCCCGCCGATCGTGCGCAGCCGGGCCGCCCGCAGGTCGGCATCGGCGTCGACCGCGATCGACACGACGCGACGACCGGCCTCCCGCTGGCGCGCGGCGAGCCGTGCGCCGCCGGCGTCGTCGACGCCGCACACCAGCACGCCGTCCGGGTCGATGCCGTCGGCGAAGGTGTCGAAGGCCTCGGCGTAGGCCTCGGGTGTCCCCCAGATGTCGAGGTGGTCGGCTTCGACGTTGAGCACGATCGCGGCGAACGTGTCGTAGACCAGGAAGGCGCCGTCGCTCTCGTCGGCCTCGGCGACGAAGAGGTCGCCCGTACCCAGGTCGGCGTTGCGGCCCGTGGCGTTGAGCACGCCACCGACCGCGTACGACGGATCCGCACCTGCCGCGATCAGTGCGACGGCGAGCAGGCTGGTCGTGGTCGTCTTGCCGTGGGTGCCGGCGACGGCGACCACCCGCTGGCCGTCCATGACCGCCGCCAGGCCCGCGGAGCGCGGCAGCAGCCGAAGCCCGCGCTCGACCGCCGCGAGCACCTCCGGATTGTCCTCGCGGGCCGCCGTGGTCACCACGAGGGTGTCGGCGTCGGCGACGTGCGCCGCGTCGTAGCCGAGGTGGATCGGCACGCCGACCTCGCGCAGGGGGGCGAGGAACGGGGTGTCGTTGTCGTCGCTGCCCGTGACCGGCACTCCGCGGCGAGCCATGATCCGGGCGATGCCGGAGAGGCCGGCCCCACCGATGCCGACGAAGTGGACCTTGCCCAGCCGCTCGGCCGGCAGGATCTCGTCGGGGACGGGGATCCTCACCTGGCGTCCCCCGCCGTGGCCGCCTCGCGGATGATGCGGGCCAGCTTGTCGTCCGCGTCGCGGGGCACCAGGTGAGCCGCGGCCTCCCCCATCCGAGCGAGCCGCTCGACGTCGGTCACCAGGGCGGGGACGGTATCGGCGACGTAGTCGGCGGTGAATGCGGCGTCCTCGACGAGCAGCGCTCCACCCGCGTCGACCACGGGCTGGGCGTTCCTGGGCTGCTCGCCGTTGCCGATCGCGAGCGGCACGAAGATCGCCGGCAGACCCGTGGAGGAGGCCTCGACGACGCTGGAGGCGCCGGCCCGGCACACCATCAGGTCGGCGGCAGCGAGCGCGTAGTCCATCCGATCGACGAACGGCAGCACGACGTAGGGCGTCCCGGTCTCCACCGGGTCGCGCCACTGCGGGTCCTCGGCACCCTTCGGCCCGATCACGTGGAGCACCTGGACGCCGGCCGCGCCCAGCGCGGCCGCGGCACCCGCCACGGCCCGGTTGAGCCGCCAGGCGCCCTGGGAGCCGCCGGTCACGACGAGAGTCGGCCGGTCGGGGTCGAGGCCGAAGAAGGCGCGGGCCTCGATGCGCAGCGCTGCTCGGTCGAGGGTGGCGATCATCCGGCGGACCGGGAGCCCGACGTACTCCGCGTTCTTGAGCGGGGTGTCGGGAAAGCTGACGGCGACCCGGGTCGCCACGCGCGCACCGAACTTGTTGGCGAGGCCCGGCACGGCGTTCTGCTCGTGCACGACGAGCGGCAGCCTGCGGCGCCGGGCCGCGAGGTAGACCGGCATCGAGACGTAGCCGCCGTACCCGACCACGACATCGGGGCGGACGTCGTCGATCACGTCCAGCGCTGCCTTCACCGCGGCGCCCAGCCGCTTCGGAACCAGCGCGAGGTCCTTGCCGGGCCTGCGCGGCAGCGGCACCGGAGGGATCAGTCGCAGCGGGTAGCCCGCGGCTGGGACCACCTTGTTCTCCAGGCCCCGGGGGGTCCCCAGGCAGGTGATCTCGACACCGGCGTCGAGGCGGCGGAGGGCATCCGCGGTGGCGAGCAGCGGTGAGGTGTGCCCCGCCGTTCCACCACCGGCCAACAAGACTCGCATTGGAGGAAGGTTATCCACGCGCCGAGAGGCCGGCGGAGCGGGCTCGCCGGCGCTGGGCGAGGGCGCGTGCGGCTGCGGGCTCGCGCCGCGCGAAGCCGATCACGAGGCCGAGCGCGACCAGGGTGGGCAGCAGGCTGGACCCGCCGTAGGACACCAGCGGCAGCGGGATGCCGATGACGGGGAGCAGGGTCAGCACCATGCCGACGTTGATGATCATCTGGCCCAGCAGCCAGATCACGATGCCGAAGGTGCAGTAGCGGACGAACGGGTCCCGGGTCTCGCGGGCCACCCGGAGGCCGGCGTAGGCGATGACCAGGAAGAGACCCACGACCAGTAGCGTCCCGACCAGGCCGAGCTCCTCGCCGAGCACGGCGAAGATGAAGTCGGTGTGGGCCTCGGGCAGCTGTCCCCACTTCTGCTGGCTGGCGCCGATGCCCTCGCCGAAGATGCCGCCGCTGGACATCGCGTAGAGGCCGTGCGCGGGCTGCCAGCCGTGGCCGTGGTAGTCCTTGAACGGATCGGCGAAGGTCGCGATGCGGGCGAGCCGCTCGGTGTCGGTGGCGGCCAGGCCCAGGGCCAGCGCACTGACCGCCAGCAGCGCGAGCATGAAGAGCCGGGTCGGGGCGCCCACGACCCACAGCATCGCGATCAGGATCGCGAAGAACACCAGGGCCGTGCCGAGGTCGCGGCCGACGACGACGAGGGTGGTCGCCAGGACCATGCCGGGAACCACCGGCACCAGCATCTGGTGCAGGCTGCGGAGGCGGCGCTCCTTGTTGGCGTAGATGTGGGCCGCCCAGATGACCAACGAGAGCTTCGCGATCTCCGACGGCTGGATCTGGATCGGGCCCAGCGCCAGCCAGTTGGTGTTGCCGTTGATCTGCACCCCGATCACGGCGGTCAGCGCGAGCAGCAGGAGCGAGAGGGAGAAGGCCGGATACGCCAGGCCGCGCACCCAGCGCGGGGACGCCCGCGACGCCAGCCAGGCGCACGGGATGCCGAAGGCGACCCACATCAGCTGTCGTCGTACGACGGTGTAGGAGTCTCCGGTCCTGCTGTAGGAGTACACGCTGGAGGCGCTCAGCACCATGATCAGGCCGAGCGTGAGCAGCAGTGCGGTCGCGCCGAGGAGCAGGTAGTAGGTCGTGAGCGGCCGGTCGAGTGCGTCCTTGAGGGCGGCTGCCCAGCTGGGCCGGCCGAGGCGTGGGAGGCGGGGGCGACCGAGCCGGAAGCGCGTGCCCTCGGGGTTCGCGGTGGTGATGGCGTCCCCCTCCGTCCGGGCTTCCTCGTGCCGGCTACTGCTGTGCGATCGCTTCCTCCACTGCCGCGGCGAAGGCGTCGCCCCGGGCCGCGTAGTCGGTGAACTGGTCCATCGAGGCGCATCCCGGCGCCAGCAGCACGGTGTCGCCCGGCTGGGCGACACCGGCGGCCGCCGCGACGACACGCCTCATCAGGTCGCCGCTGTGCTCACCGACTACTGGTCCAGTCTCGCCGCTGTCCACTTCGATCACGGGCACATCGGGTGCGTGTCGCGAAAGCGCGTCGGCGATGACCCGGCGGTCCCGGCCGATCAGCACCACCGCCCGCAGCCGGGAACCGACCTGCCGCACGAGGTCGTCGAAGCGCGCGCCCTTCGCGAGCCCCCCGGCGACCCAGACCACCGGCTCGTAGGCGGCCAGGGAGGACGCGGCGGCGTGCGGGTTGGTGGCCTTGGAGTCGTCGACCCAGGTGACGCCGTTGCGCTCGGCGACCACCGCGATCCGGTGTCCGTCGGGACGGAACGCCATCAGTCCCTCCCGTACGGCGGACCGGCTGATCCCGTGCGCCCGCGCGAGCGCTGCGGCGGCCAGCGCGTTGGCGACGAAGTGCGGCGCGGCCGAGGCGAGCTCGGCGGTGGTGCACAGCTCGGCCGCACTGTCGTGACGCTGCTCGATGAAGGCCCGGTCGACGAGGATGTCGTCGACGACCCCGAGCATCCCGACGCTCGGCACACCGAGGGTGAAGCCGATGGCGCGGGCGCCCTCGGCCACATCGGCGTCGCGGACCAGCTGCTCGGTGACGGGATCCGCCACGTTGTAGACGCAGGCCCGCTCCACGCGCTCGTAGATGCGGCCCTTGTCGCGTGCGTAGTCGTCCATGCCCGAGGGGCCGGCGTACCAGTCGAGATGGTCCTCCGCGACGTTGAGCACGGCGGCGCTCTCGGCCGCCATCGTGTCGGTGTAGTGCAGCTGGAAGCTCGACAGCTCGACGGCGATGACGTCGTAGGGCTCCGGGTCCATCACCGCCTCGGTGAGCGGCAGACCGACGTTGCCGGCGGCCACGCTGCGCAGGCCGGCGGCACGCAGGATCGAGTCGAGCATCTGCACCGTCGTGGTCTTGCCGTTGGTGCCGGTGACGCACAGCCAGGGGGCGGGTCGGTCAGGATCGCGCAGGCGCCAGGCCAGCTCGACCTCACCCCAGACCGGGACGCCACGCCGGCGCCCTGCCTCCAGCAGCGGGCTGTCGGGACGGAAGCCGGGCGAGACCACGACCAGGTCCACGTCGTCGGGCAAGGTCGCCGTCGCCTTCTCGTGGATGTCGATCCGGGCACCGAGCACCTCGAGCAGCGCAGCGCGCTCGAGGATCGCCGGGCTGGCCGCCTCGGCCAGGGCGTGCACGTCGGCGCCGAGGTGGAGCAGGTTGTCCACTGCCGCCGCGCCGCTGGCGCCGAACCCGGCGACCACCACGCGGACGCCCTCCCAGGAGTCCCTGCGGCCGAGGGCGGTCACGTCGCGCGTCACGGCGTGGTCCTCGCGGTGTCGTCGGGCGGAGCGGGGCGAGGGTCGCGGGAACGTCGCGGCGTACTCACAGCCTGGACACCCACTCGGCGTAGAAGATGCCGAGGCCGGTGGCCACGCAGAGGCCGGTGATGATCCAGAACCGGATCACGACGGTGACCTGCTCCCAGCCGAGCATCTCGAAGTGGTGGTGGACCGGGGCGATCCGGAAGACCCGGCGACCCACGCCGGTGAACTTCTTGGTCGCCTTGAACCAGCTGACCTGAAGCATCACCGACGCCGTCTCCAGGACGAACAGCCCACCCAGGACGATCAGCAACAGCTCGGTGCGGGTGAGGATCGCGAAGCCGGCGAGGGCCCCGCCCAGCGACAGCGACCCGGTGTCGCCCATGAAGATCCGGGCCGGCGACGCGTTCCACCACAGGAAGCCGAAGCAGGCACCGGTGATCGCGGCCGCGATGATCGCGAGGTCGAGCGGATCTCGCACGTTGTAGCAGGTGGCGCTCGGCTCGTCCTGGCAGAACTGGTTGTTCTGCCAGATGTTGACCAGGGTGTAGGCGCCGAAGACCATCACGCTCGCGCCGGCGGCGAGGCCGTCGAGACCGTCGGTGAGGTTCACGGCGTTGGAGAAGCCCGCCACGAACAGCCAGATCAGCACCAGCGCGAGGACCGTCGGCAGGACCAGCCACTCGATCTCGCGCAGGAAGGAGATCTTGTGGGACGCGGGCGTGCGGCCGTTCTCGTCGGCCAGCCATGGCGACAGCGCCAGGATGCCGAAGGCGACCGCGATGACCGTCTGACCGATCATCTTCGCCTTGCTGCGCAGGCCGAGGCTCCGCTGCTTGGAGATCTTGATGAAGTCGTCGAGGAAGCCGACGAGGCCCATGCCGACGAAGAGGAGGAGGAGCAGCAGGGCTGAGGCGCTGGGCGTGGTCCAGGTGATCAGCTTGGCGCCGAAGTAGCCGGTGACCGCGGCGAGGATGATGACGACGCCGCCCATCGTGGGCGTTCCACGCTTGGTGTGGTGGCTGGTGGGCCCGTCGTCGCGGATCTCCTGGCCGTAGCCCCACTGGGTGAAGTAGCGGATCGCGACCCGGGTCCCGAGCAGCGAGATCAGCAGAGCGATGCCTCCACCGAGCAGGATCGCTCTCACGGCGTCGTTCCCTCCAAGATCTGCTCCGCGATGAACTCCAGCGCGGCGCCTCGCGACGCCTTGACGAGGACGACGTCCTCCGCCCCCGCATTCTGCCGCACCCACTCGGCGGCCTCCTCGCGGCCTGCCGTGACGACCACCTCGGTGGACCCTCCGGCGGCGCCTTCCGCGATCCCGTGCGCCGCGTCCGTGACCACGATCACCACGTCCACCCCCAGTGCCCTCGCCGCCTCGCCGACGGCGCGGTGACCGGCGTCGTGCTCACTGCCGAGCTCGCGCATCTCCCCCAGCACCGCGACGGTACGACGCCGACGGTCGCCGTCGCCGCGCCCGATCGCGACGAGCGCCTCGAGCGCGGCCCGCATCGACTCTGGATTGGCGTTGTAGGCGTCATTGACCAGGACCAGGCCGTCGGGGCGCTCGGTCACCTCCATCCGCCATCGCGACGCCGGCGCCGCCGAGGACAGCGCCGCCGCGACGTCGGCTGCCGGCAGTCCGGCGCCGATCGCCATCGCGGCGGCTGCAGCTGCGTTGAGGACCTGGTGCGGGCCGGTCTGCAGGAGCGTCACGGGGTGCCACCGGTCGTCGTACCCGAGCTCGAAGACGGGCCGCCCCAGGCGGTCGAGCTCGACGTCGCGCCAGCGCACTCCACCAGTGCTGCCGAAGGTGAGGACCCGGGCACGCGTGCGGTCCGCCATTGCGGCGACCAGCGGGTCGTCGGCGTTGAGCACCGCGACCCCGCTCTCAGGCAGGGACGCGACGATCTCACCTTTGGCCTCGGCGATCGCCTCGCGACCGCCGAACTCACCCACGTGCGCGCTGCCGACGTTGAGCACGGCCGCGACCGACGGAGGCGCGATCGAGCACAGGTAGTCGATGTGGCCGATGCCGCGGGCTCCCATCTCGACGACGAGGTACCTGGTCGACTCCTCGGCGCGGAGCACCGTCAGCGGGACGCCCAGCTCGTTGTTGTTGTTGCCCGCGGTCGCGACCACCGCGTGGTCGCCGATCAGGGTGCGCAGCACCGAGGCGAGGTAGTCCTTGGTTCCCGTCTTGCCCTGCGACCCGGTCATCGCGAGCACGGTGGTCTCGAGCCGGTCGAGGACGTTGCGGGCCAGCAGGCCGAGCGCCACGACCGGGTCACCGACGACCACGGTCGGTGCGGCCGTCGGGCGGGTGCCGAGCACGGCGTGCGCGCCCTCGGCGTAGTCGTGACCGTCGACGCGCTCGCCGACCAGGGCCACGAACAGCCCCTGGGGCGTGGGCGAGCGGCTGTCGACGTACGCGGGACCGGAGACGACGACGTCATCACCGAGCAGCTCGCCGCCGGTGATCGCCGCGATCTCCGAGAGTCGCAGGGGGATCACGCCGAGCCTCCGCGCAGCCGGCGGAGGACGTCGTGGACCACCTGGCGGTCGTCGAAGGGGTGCACCACGCCCGCGACTTCCTGCCCGGTCTCGTGACCCTTGCCGGCGACCAGGACGACGTCTCCCGCGCGTGCCCGGGTCAAGGCGTCGGTGATCGCGGCCCGACGGTCGGCGATTTCGATCACCTCGACGGGGCCGCCGGCGGCACGCGCCCCCGCGAGCAGCTCGGCGCGAATGGCGGCAGGGTCCTCCGTGCGGGGGTTGTCGTCGGTGACGATCAGGACGTCGGCAAGACCCGCCGCGATCTCCCCCATGACCGGGCGCTTGCCGCGGTCACGGTCGCCGCCTGCACCGATGACGACGACCAGGCGGCGCGCGGTCACCGGCCGCAGCGTACGCAGCACCGCATCGACGGCGTCGGGCTTGTGGGCGTAGTCGACCACCACCGTGAACTCCTGTCCGGCATCGATCCGCTCCAGCCGGCCGGGCACCCCGGCGGATCGGGCGATACCGTCGGCGACCGCCTGCGGATCGAAGCCCGCCTCGGTCGCCGAGGCGATCGCCGCCAGGGCGTTGGCGACGTTGAACTCCCCCGGCAGCGGCACGCCACCGGCGACCGTGACGCCCTCCGGCCCGTGCACCGTGAACCTCGACCCCCCGGGCCCCAGCTCCACGTCGGACACACCCCAGTCGGCGTCGGCGCCCGGGACCACCGAGAACGTGCGGATCGGGATGGGCGCCTCCTGCGACAGTCGGCGCCCGTGCTCGTCGTCGGTGCAGACCACGCCGAGCCGCGCGTGCTCGGGCGCGAAGAGCATCGCCTTCGCCTGGTAGTACTCCTCGAGGTCGGCGTGGAAGTCGAGGTGGTCGCGGCCCAGGTTGGTGAAGACCGCGACGTCGAAGACCACACCGTCGACCCGGCCCAGCACGAGCGCGTGACTGGAGACCTCCATCGCGCAGGCCGTGACGTCGAGCTCGCGCATCCGCGCGAAGAGTCCGTGCAGGTCGGGCGCCTCCGGCGTCGTGAGGGACGTCTTCACCTCCTCGCCGGCGATCCGGGTGCCGACGGTGCCGACCACGGCGCTGCGGACACCCGAGGCGAGCAGGGCGCCGTCGAGCAACCGGGTGACCGTGGTCTTGCCCTGCGTCCCGGTCACGCCGATGGTGCGGAGCGCTTCGGCCGGGTCGCCGTAGATCGCGGCGGCGACCACGCCGAGGACGGTGCGTGGCGACTCCACCACGAGGAGCGGCAGGCCGACGCTCTCGGCGAGGCGTCTGCCCTCGAGATCGGTGAGCACGGCGACCGCTCCGGCCTCCGCAGCGTCCGCGGTGAACCGGGCGCCATGGGCACGCGAGCCGGGCAGGGCGGCGTAGAGGTCGCCCGGCTGCACCCGCCGGGAGTCGAGAGTGATCCCGGTGACCGTGACGTCGTCCGCGTCGTCCGCGACGTCCCGGGCCCCCGCCCACTCGGCGACGTCGCGCAGCGGCGTACCGGGCGGGTGGGCGGGGCGGGTGGGCGGGATCTCCGTCACCACGCTCCCCTCACCACTCGACCGGCGTCTGGTTGGGGCGCTCGCCCGTGGGCGGCACTCCGTATCGGCGCAGGGTGTAACTCATCAGCTTCGAGAATGCCGGACCGGCGACGCTTCCACCACCGCTGCCCCGGCGCGGGTCGTGGACCACGACGTAGATCGTGAACCGCGGGTCGTCGGCCGGCGCGAACCCGGCGAAGGACACCGAGGTGCTGCCGTCGTAACAGGCGCACGTGTCGCCGACCCGCTGTGCGGTACCGGTCTTGCCTGCTACGCGATAGCCCGGGACCGCGGCGCGCGGCGCGACCCCGGCGTCCGGGTCGACCACGCGCTCCATCATCAGCATCGTCTCTCGGGCAGCCTCTTCGCTGATCACCCGGCGGCTGGTGGCGGCCTCGCTGCCCACCGTCGCCCCGTCGTCGGTCAGCGCCTTGCCCTGGATCAGGCTCGGGTCGACCCGCACGCCGCCGTTGGCGATGGTGTTCACCGCCGCGATCATCTGGATCGCGTTGACCGACAGGGACTGCCCGAACGCGATCCGGTCCTCGACCTGGGAGGTCCAGTCCGCGCCCCCGGGCAGGATGCCCTTCGTCTCGCCACCCAGGCCCAGGCCGGTGCGCTGACCCAGACCGAACCGCGTGAGGTACTTGCGGAGCTGCCCGCGTCTGAACTGGTCGGCGGCCAGCACCGTGCCGACGTTGGAGGACTTGGCGAGCACGCCGGCCAGCGTGAGCCGGATCGTGCCGTGGTCCCAGTAGTCGCCGATCGGGCGGTCCTGGCGGTGCAGCTTCCCGGGGACGCGGAACCTCTGCTCCTTGAACGCGAGACCGGCGTCCACCAGGGAGCTGATGGTCAGCACCTTCTCGACCGACCCCGGCTCGTAGACATCGGTCAGCGCCGCGGACTTGTAGAGCGTCTCGTCCTTGAACTCGTAGGGGTCCGAGGCGTCGTACGTCGGGTAGTCGGCGAGGGACAGGATGTCGCCGGTGCGGCTGTCCATGATCACCGCGATCCCGGACTCGCCGCCGGAGCGCTCGACGGTCTGCTGGAGCACGCTCTGGGTGTACCACTGCAGGTCGCGGTCGATCGTGGTCCGAAGATCCCTGCCGTCGACGGCGGGCGTGACCGTGTTGTCCCCGAGCGGGATCTGGTTGCCGGCACCGACCTCGTACCGCGCCTCCCCGTCCTTGCCGGACAGGTAGCGGTCGAAGGAGTCCTCGAGCCCGGCGAGGGCCTGGGCCGTGCCGTCGTCCTTCGGTGTGCCGAGGAAGCCGAGCACGTTGGCGGCGACGTCTGCGTTCGGGTAGATGCGCAACGGGTCCCGCTCGGTGAACAGGCCGGCGAACGGGCGGTCCTCGTCGTCCTTGAACTTCTCCGCGGCGTCGGCGACCACCTTCTCGGCCTTGCTGGCCGGCACCTGACGCGCGACGTACTGGAACCGGCTGCCCTCGATCCGCAGCCGCTCGAGGGTCTCGAAGTAGTCGACGCCGAGGCGGTCGCTCAGGAACGTCGCCAGCTCGGGCGCCAGCTTCGCCGTCAGGGCCGGGTCGGCCACGATCATCCGGCCGTCGACGGACTCCGCGAGAGGCTCACCGTTGCGGTCGAGGATCTCGCCTCGCGTCGCCGGGAGTGTCACCCTCTCCGAGCCCTCGGCCGCAGCCATCTGGGCGTACGACTTCGGGTCGATCCCCTGCAGCTGCACCAGTCGGGCAGCGAACACCGACAGCACCATCGCGATCACGAGGAAGCCGATGTGCATCCGCCGGTACGGCGACCCGCGGAGGTCGCCTCGCGGACGGCGCGAGGATTCACGCCGGATGCGGCGGTTCGGAGTGGGTCGGCTCAACGCTCTCGTCCTGGTCGCTGACGGCTTCTGGCCCTGGCGTTCCAAAACCTAGGCGGCGACATCACCGATTCCGCGTGGGCGCGCCGCTGAGGCCGGGGTCGGCCTCGGCCTTGACTCTCACCGGGTCGGGATCGAGCTCCGGCGGGCGCCGCGGCCCCGGCATGCTCAGCGGGATGCTGTCCGTGGCTGTGGCCGGCGTCGGCGTGCCCTTCACCTGGCCGGTGGCCAGATCGAGCACACCGGCGGGCGTCGACGGGATCACCATGCCGAGGCGCTGCGCCGCCCGCGCCACGCGGTCCCCCTCGCGAAGCGCCTGGATCTCCATCTCCAGCGCCTCCTGCTGCGCGCCCAGGTCGGTGGCCTGCTGCTCCAGCGCCGTAGCCCTGAACGACGCCTGCTGCATCGAGGTGTTGAACAGCAGCAGCCCCACCACGCCGCCGAGCAGGATGATGGTGACGAAGGTGACGAACGGGACCCGCGGCGCCCGGGTGCGGCGCCGTGGCACGACCGAGAGCCGGGCGCGTTCGAGCGCGGCCTGCGCCCCGCGCGGTGCGACGTGGGGCAGGCGGCTTCGGAGCTGAGGTGCGGTGCTGCTCATCTATGCGGCTCCTTTGCCGGAAGCGGGCCTGCGAGGACGGACGCGCTCGATGGCGCGTAGCCGGACAGAGGCGGCGCGGGGGTTCTCCTCGATCTCCTCCTGCGTCGCCTGCTCGGCGCCGCGGGTGACGAGTCGGAAGGACGGCTCGGAGCCCTCGGGCAGGAACGGCAGGTCCTCGGGCACCGTCGACCGGGTCGCACCGGCGAACACCCGCTTGACCAGGCGGTCCTCGAGCGAGTGATAGGACTCCACCACCACCCGGCCGCCGACACCGATCGCGTCGACGGCGGCCGGCATGGCGCGCTCCAGCACCCGAAGCTCGTCGTTGACCTCCATCCGAAGCGCCTGGAAGGTCCGCTTGGCGGGGTGTCCCCCGGTACGCCGCGCCGGGGCCGGGATCGCGTCGTACAGGAGGGCGACCAGGCGACCGGAGGTCGTGAACGGCTCGACTTCGCGCGCACGCACGATCGCGGCCGCGATCCGCTTCGCCATCCGCTCCTCGCCGTAGTCCCGCAGGACACGGACCAGCTCCGCTGCGCTGTAGGTGTTCAGGACGTCTGCAGCCGTGGGGCCGGTGCTGTCGTCCATCCGCATGTCCAGGGGCGCGTCGACCGCGTAGGCGAAGCCCCGCTCCGGCAGGTCCAGCTGCATCGAGGAGACGCCGAGGTCGAACAGCACGCCGTCGACCTCGTCCAGCCCGAGGTCCGCCAGCACTTCGGGGATCTGGTCGTAGACGGCGTGGACGGCGGTGAAGCGCTCGCCGTACGGCGCCAGCCGCTCCCGGCTCATCGCGAGCGCCTGGGGGTCACGGTCGATGCCCACGACCCGCGCGAGCGAGCAGCGAGCCAGGACCGCCTCGCTGTGGCCACCGAGGCCGAGGGTGGCGTCGACGAGGACCGCGTCGTCGTGGTCGAGCGCAGGCTCGAGCAGGGCGACGACCCGGTCGAGCATCACGGGCACGTGGCGCGGCGAGCTCATCGCGTCCTCAGTGCCCTGAGCCGGAGAGGCCGGAGGAGAGCAGGAGGAGCAACGCGAACCCGACCGACACCGCGGCGGAGAACGTCATCAGGGCCAGCGCCTCGCGCGCCTGGTCGCGCACCCGCGGCTGCGGGCTGGTGGTGCGCCCGCCGGATGTCTCCGACGGATAGGTGCGCATGACGCTCATGGTTTCGACCCCTACTGCCTTGGTTGCCCGAGCTGTGGACGGTGCAGATCCGCAGAGCCAGGTCCCTGCCCGCTCCCGGCGCCGTGTGTTCGGGTGCCGTCTGGTGCCGGGGAAGTGCCCCAGAAGGCCGGGTGGACCGTGTCGCCTGGTGCCGGGGAAGGTGCCCCAGGAGCCACGGTGGGTGCGGGAGCGGGCTGAGACCTCGTCCTGCGGATCCGCTGTTGAGTTGTCGTTGCTGGTGGCGGTGCTGCGGTGACGCGCAGCTACTCGTCGTCCTCGTCGAGGTCGGCGAACTCCTCCAGCGCCTCGGCCTGGAACTCCGCCCAGGCCTGGGGGTTCCAGATCTCGAGCCGGTCCCGGACACCGATCACGACGACGTCGCGCTCGAGGCCCGCGTACTCGCGGAGGTGGGACGGGATGCCGATCCGGCCCTGCTTGTCGGGCGTGCTCTCGTCGCCACCGGCGAAGAGCACGCGTGCGTAGCGCCGTGCGGCGCGGTTGGTCATCGGGCGGGCAGCGGCCCGCTCGGCCTCGTCGGCGAAGACGTCGGTCGGCCAGACGACCAGGCACTTGTCCTGTCCCTGTGTGACCACGAGCCCCTCCGACAGTCGGTCCCTGAACTTCGCCGGGAGGAAGAGGCGCCCCTTCTCGTCGAGCTTGGGGGTGTAGGTGCCCATGAAGAGCATCGGGCACCTCCGTTCTCCTCCACTTTCCCCCACAGTACTCCACTTTCCCCCACCGTCAACCACCGGACCGCCCGAATTCGCCGTGTCGCGGTCCCGGCCCGTAGGCAAGACCGCAGGTCAGCGCGTCGAGAGCACCGGTGGAGCGTGGTGGAGGGGAAAGTGGAGGAAGCGGGTGAATCCCGATCGCACCGGTGCCGCGGTTCCCAGCGGAGCCGTAGGCTTCCCATCGAGCGATCAGCATCAGGCGAGGGAGAACAGACGTGGAGCCGCCGACCATCGGGCAATCGAGACCTGCGGGCGAGCAGGGCCTGCACCGTGCTCCCACCACGCCACCGCCTCCGGTCGATGCCGGGGGCGGTCCGGGCTCCGCGGACGTGGACACCGTCGCCCGGGTCGCCGACCGGATCCGCGCGAACGTGGAGAAGGTCATCGAAGGCAAGAGCGACGTCGTGTTCGCCGCCGTCGTCGTGCTGCTCGCCGAGGGCCACCTGCTGCTCGAGGACGTGCCCGGGGTCGGCAAGACGATGCTGAGCAAGGCGCTCGCCCGGAGCATCGACTCCACGGTGCGGCGAATCCAGTTCACGCCCGACCTGCTGCCCTCGGACATCACCGGCGTCTCGGTCTACAACCAGTCCACGCGACAGTTCGAGTTCCGCCCCGGCGGCGTCTTCGCCAACATCGTGATCGGCGACGAGATCAACCGCGCCTCTCCGAAGACGCAGTCCGCGCTGCTCGAGTGCATGGCCGAGCGCCAGGTCACGGTCGACAACGTGACCTACCAGCTCGAGTCCCCGTTCATGGTGATCGCGACCCAGAACCCGGTCGAGATGGAGGGCACCTATCCCCTGCCCGAGGCGCAGCGCGACCGCTTCCTCGCGCGGGTGTCAGTGGGATACCCGGTGCCCGCGGCCGAGATCGCGATGCTTACCAGCCACGGCGACGTCAACCCGCTCGACGACCTCGAGCCGGTCACCGACGGTGCCGAGATCAGCAAGCTGTGCGGGATCGTCGCGCAGGTGCACGTCTCCGAAGCGGTGCAGCGCTACGCCGTCGCGCTCACCTCCGCCACCAGGGAGAGCCCTGACCTGCTGCTCGGCGCGTCCCCCCGGGCCACCCTCCACCTGGTCCGTGCCGCCAAGGCCCGCGCGGCCCTGCACCGCCGCGACTACGTCCTGCCCGACGACCTCCGCGCGCTCGTCCAGCCGGTGCTCGCCCACCGGATGCTGCCCAGCGCAGAGGCGGCCGTCGCCGGACTGCGCGTGGCGACGATCCTCGAGGGCATCGCCTCGCGCGTCCCGGTGCCAGAGACCACAGCGTGACGCCATGCGCACCGGCCTGTCGTCGCTGACCCTTCGTGGCCGTGCCTTCGTCGCGGCCGGGGTGACCGCGATCGGCTGCGCGGTGCTCTTCGGGCAACCCGCGCTGACGCGGATCGGGGTGCTGGTGCTGGTGCTGCCGCTGATCGCCGCGATCGTCGTCGGCCGACGGCGCCATGACCCGATCGTGCGCCGGACGGTGTTGCCGCGGCTGGTGCGTGCCGGCGAGTCGGCGCGGATCGAGCTGACGGTGCACAGCGGCCGCCGTCGCGCGGACGGCGCACTGCTCGTGGAGGACACCCTCCCCTATGCACTGGGCGGGCGACCACGGTTCGTGCTGCAGGGCCTGGGCCGAGAGTGGGAGCGCTCGGTCACCTACCCGGTCCGCTCCGACGTCCGCGGACGGTACGTCGTCGGGCCGCTCGTGGTGCGCATCGCCGACCCGTTCGGGCTGGTCGAAGTCCGGCGCACGATCCCCGGCACCGCCGACCTCACGGTCACGCCACGCGTCCTCCCGCTTCCCGCCATCCCCCTCGCAGGCGGCTGGCAGGGCTCCGGCGAGCACCGCCCTCAGGCCTTCGCGGCCGGCTCGGCCGAGGATGCCAGCGTCCGCGAGTACCGCCGGGGCGACGAGCTCCGGCGCGTTCACTGGCGCAGCTCCGCCCGGATGGGCGACCTGATGGTGCGGCGGGAGGAACAGCCGTGGGAGGCGCGGGCAACGGTGCTGCTCGACAACCGCCTGCTCGCGCACCGCGGCCGGGGTCTGGCCTCGAGCTTCGAGGCGGCTGTCGTCGCGGCGGCCTCGGTCGTGGTCCACCTCCAGCAGCACGGCTATGCCGTCCGGTTGGCCACGGCCACCGGCGGGGAGGCGGTCGGGGCGGAGGACTCGCTCAACCATCTCGCCGTCCTCGGCACCACGGCCCGCCCGACGTTGGATCTCAGCTGGTGCGGAGAGCAGGCCCGCGGCGGCGTGGTCGTCGCCGTGCTCGGGGGCCACGCCGCGGGCGACACCGCCACGCTCCGTCGGATCCGCCACGACGCCGGGGTCGCGCTGGCCGTCGTACTGGATGTCGAGCAGTGGTCGACGTCGCGGTCGATGACCGACCCCGCTGCCGCAGCATCGCCGCTGATGGCGATGGCGTGGCGGGCAACGGTTGTCGGCCCGCGCGACCGGCTCGATTCCGCATGGCGCGACCTGGGCCGCAGCCACGTCCGGGCGGGGGCCCCGGGATGAGGGCAGGTCGAACGCCGCTCGGCTCGACGCTCCTCATCGCCATGGTGGGCGCCGGCACGACGTGGGCAGCCCTGACGGCGTGGAGCGACTTCGTCACGCAGCCCTCGGACTACCTCGTCCCACTGCTGCTCGTCGGTTTCGTGGTCGCGGCGACCGGGGCGCTGCTGCGCGCGCTCGGCACGCCTCGGCTGCTGACCGTGCTCGTCCAGATCGCTGCCACCAGCGCGCTGGTCTCCCTCAGCGTGACGGGCTCGCCGCTACCGGTCGGCAGCACCGGTGCCGAGCTCCTCGATGCCCTGCGCACCTCGATCAACTCCGCGCAGGCCTACGCCGCGCCCATCGGCTCGCAGGCGCCGCCGATCTGGCCGCTGCTGCTCGCCGGCGGAGCGGTCTTCATCCTGATCGTCGACGTGGTGGCCTGCACGCTGGGCCGGGTGCCGGGGGCGGGGCTGGCCCTGCTGGCGGTGTACTCGGTGCCGAGCGGACTGCTCGAGGGCGCCCCGGGCGGGGCCAGCTTCCTCGCGGCGGCGACCGGCTTCCTCGTCCTGTTGCACCTCGACGCTCGCGACGAGCTGATGCGCTGGGGACGCCCGCTGGGGCCTGATGACCGCTCGCCCTGGGGCGGCGGCAGCCCGGTGCGCGACGCGGTCCGCGCGGGGGCCGGCCGGATCGGCGTCACCGCGACTGCGCTCGCCCTGGTGCTGCCCGCCTTCATCCCGGTCCTCGACGTCGACGTCTTCGACCTCGGGGCGGGTGCGGGCGACGGCGACATTCGGATCCGCAAGCCGGTGACCGACATGCGTCGCGACCTCGAACGCGGCCGCGACCGCCCCATGGTGCGGATTCGCACCGACGACCCGGACCCCGAGTACCTGCGGATCTCGGTTCTCAACCGGTTCACCGGCACCGAGTGGAGCAGTGGCGACCGGGATGTCGCGAGCGACAACGTGCCGGACGGGCGCCTTCCCGACCCGACCGGCCTGTCCCAGGACGTGCCCCGGACCGAGTACTCCTACGACGTCGACATCACCGAGCAGTTCGTCTCGACCTGGCTGCCCACCCAGTTCCCCGCCTCGTTGGTCGAGGCCGAAGGGGACTGGCGCTTCGACCCGGGCACCATGGACTTCCTGGCGGCCGACGATGATCTCACCACCCGCGGCATCGGCTACGAGATGACCGGACTGGCGCTGGACTACGGCACCGATGGCGAGTTCTTCCGGAACGCGCCCTCGGGATCCGTCCAGGACGAGGTTCTCGACCTGCCTTCCGGGGTTCCAGCCATCGCCCGGGACCTCGCTCGCAGCGTCACGGCGCCCGGCCTCAACGACTACGAGCGTGCCCTCCTGCTGCAGCACTGGTTCCGCCGCGGCGGAGGGTTCGAGTACAGCCTCGAGCGCGCCCCCGAGGGCTACGGCAACGACACCCTGGAGTCCTTCCTCTCCGAGGAGGGTCGGGTGGGCTACTGCGAGCAGTACGCCTCGGCGATGGCGGTGATGGCTCGGGTGCTCGGCATCCCGGCTCGGGTAGCGGTGGGGTTCCTCGAGCCGAGGCGGATCGGCGACGGGATCTGGGAGTACAGCAGTCATGACCTTCACGCCTGGCCGGAGCTGTACTTCTCGGGCGCGGGCTGGGTCCGCTTCGAGCCCACCCCGGCGGGGCGGGTCCAGTCGGTCCCGGACTACTCGCGCGTGCCCGTCGACGGGATCGGCGAAGGTGGCCCGCAGGACCCGTCGGGCAGCGAGACCACCGACGCCGGCGGCACCACGACCCCGGCGCCCACCAGGGCGCCCACCGTCCCCATCGAGGAGGGTCAGTCCGCGGAGGACGGCGCCGACGGCGACCGGGGCATGAGGACGGTCCTGGTGGCCGGAGGGGCCACGGTGCTCCTGCTCGTGGTGTTGGCAACCCTGCTGCTGGGGCCGCGGGCGATGCGCGCCCGGCTCCGGCGGACGCGTCTCGCTGGGGGCCCGGACGACCTCTGGACGGAGCTGCGCGCGACCGCCGTCGACCTCGGCGTGCCGTGGCCGACCGGCCGGTCGCCCCGGGAGGTGGGGACCGCGCTCGTGAACCACCTCGGCGACCCCGTCGCATCTCAGGACGAGCGTCCGCGCACTGGCCCGGACGCCGCACCCGCGGCGGCGGAGGCGCTCGAGCGTCTGGTGGTGCAGGTCGAGCGGGCGCGCTACGCGCGACCCGGCTCCATCGCCACGCTGGAGCGTCTCGACCTGCCGGCCGATGCCCGCGCCGTGATGGAGGCGCTGGTGGCGGGCGTCCCGCCACGTCGGCGTCAGCGCGCCGAGTGGGTGCCGGTGTCGCTCTGGAACCGCTGACCGGGACACGGTCGACGGCGCGCCGAAGCGACGCGCGGCGCTCAGGCTAGAAGCCGCTGTTGCCCTTGCGGCGCCGCCAGCGCGAGTGCAGCGTGTCCATGAAGCCGGAGGACCGGTCGTGGCTCCGGCCTCGCCTGCCGCGGCCGCCGTCGACGACGCCGAAACCGGACGGGTGCGCGGCGACGCGCGGGTCCGTGCCAGCGCGCTGGCCGCGGAGCGCGCTGAGGAGGATGGTCGCGGAGGCGAGCATGATCACGAAGCCGGCGACGCCCACGGGCCAGTAGCTGCTGACGGCGCCGGTCATCATCACCGCGACGCCGACGGCGAACACGAGGCCGGCGAGGACTGCACGGCGGCGGGCCGCCTGCCGAAGAGTGGTGCCGCGCAGGGTCGAGGCGAACTTCGGGTCTTCCTCGCTGAGGGCGCGCTCCATCTGCTCGAGCAGTCGCAACTCCTCTTCCGAGAGTGGCACCGGTTCCTCCGACACGTACGAGGCGGAAATCCGCCGATGGGTCTCCTCCAAGTGTAGGCAGGCATTCGCCGAGCGGGTAGGGCGTCCCCCGAAAATGTACGACCGGGACCAGATGCTGGTCAGATGCTGGTCAGAAGGAGCCGGCAGCCGGCTACCGCAGCAGGCTGGCCCGCCTGATCGCGGCCTGCCCGAACCGATCGGTCGCGCGGTCGACAGCACGGTCCGCGTCCGGCCATCCGGGATCTCGCTCGCCCAGCTCCAGCTGGCGACCGTCGCCACGGCGGAGCCGACGCAGGCCCTCGACCCGGACGCCGACGAGCCGCACGGCCGGGCGCCGCGGCAGCATCGCGTCGAGGAGGGTGTCGAGCAGCACGACGGCCGCGGCGTAGACCTCCTGGGTGACGTCGGTGGGCTGGGCCAGCGTGTGGGAGCGGTTGACGGTCGTGAAGTCGCTGAAGCGCACGGTGATGGCCACGGTTCGGCCGACCCGGCGGGCGGCCCGCAGCCGACTGGTGACCCTTGAGGCGAGGCGCAGCAGCTCGCGACGGAGGGCCGGCCGGTCACGGATGTCGACGGCCAGGGTGTGCTGGGAGCCCATGCTTCCCTCCGGCTCGCCCTCGCCGAAGCCGAACACCCCCGCTCCGCCCGGGCGCAGCTCGGTGCGGTCGGCGCCCCACACGAGGGCGTGCAGGTGGCCGCCGAGGTGCCGCCCCACCATCTGGCGGAGCTGGTCGACCGGGATCGCGGCCACATCGCCGATTGTGGTCAACCCGATGCGGTGCAGCCGCTCCCGTGTGGCTGCCCCGACGCCGTACAGCTCGCCGACGTCGAGCGGGTGCACCTCGGCGACGAAGCGCTCGGGCAGGATCACCCGGACGCCGTCGGGCTTCGCCTGGCGGCTCGCGAGCTTGGCGACCGACACCGACGCCGCGATCCCGACCGAGCACGTGATGCCGTGCTCGGAGCGGATCCGGGAGCGGATCCGCTCGGCGATCAGCTCCGGCGGCCCGAACAGGCGCACCGCTCCGCGCACGTCGAGGAACGCCTCGTCGAGCGACGTCACCTCCACGACCGGCGTCACGGTGCGGAACGTCTCCATGATCGCTTTCGACACAGGTGTCAGCAGGCCGAAGTCGGGTGGCATCGTGACGGCCTGTGGGCACAGTCGCCGGGCCTCGGTGCCGGACATGCCGGACCGGACGCCGAAGCGACGAGCGGGATAGTTGGCCGACAACACGACCCCACGATGACCGCCGCCGACGATCACGGGTACGTCGTGCAGCTCGGGCCGGTCGCGGATCATCACGGAGGCGTAGAACGCGTCCATGTCGACGTGAAGGATGGTGCAGCGCGGCTGGGCACCCGGCGCGACCACCGTGGTCACCGGCCGGCAGCGCGGCGGGAGGCGCCGTCGGCAGCTTGCTGCCCACCCTGCGCCGAAGACGCGCTCGGCTCAGCTCCGGCAGGCCAGCACGTGCAGCTGTGCGGCCAGCGGGAGGTATTCGGACCGCTCTGCGACGGCGCGCTCGAGGTCGACGAGGGCCGAGGCGGCTCCGGGCTCGAGGTCGATGAGGCCGGCCGGCACGAGGTCGGTGAAGACTCGCACCGCGTGGACGGTGGTGACGGCGAAGCCGGCGTCATCGAGGAGGGCAGCGACCTCGGACACGGTGAAGCGGCGGCCGGTGCGGGCGTCGACCGGCTGCTGGTCGTCCAGCAGCGAGCGGGCCTGCTGGAAGTGGCCGGCCATCGCCCGCGCCAGGACGGCGGCGTGGCGCTGGCCCACGATGAGGCTGAGCAAGCCGCCGGGACGCAGCACCTCGCCGACGTGCTGCAGAGCGACCACGGGGTCGACCACCTCGAGCACGCCGTGACAGAGGACGACGTCCGCGCTGCCCGCACCCACCACCTCGACCAGGTCGGTGACGTCCCCCTGGAGACCGGTGACGTCGACGTCGACGTCGACCTCGCCGGCTCGGCGGGCCAGCGCGGCCAGTGCGTCAGGACTGGGGTCGACGACGCGGACCCGGTGGCCGGACTCCGCAAGGCGTACGGCGAAGCCGCCGGTGCCGCCACCCAGATCGACCACGTCGCGCGGGGCGCCTGCGAGAGCGGCCTCGAGGGCGTCCCAGACGACAGCGGTCCGAACCGAACCGCGCTGCTCGCGAAGGGCCATGCGCCGAACACTACTGACTGAACTGGGCGAGCGCGTCTCCGGCGCCATCGGGCCGGCAAGCCGGC